>DDSR01000237.1:197-32082 GCA_002343455.1 Deltaproteobacteria bacterium UBA2385
CGATCAGCGCGCGCCGCGGGTCCGGCCGCGTCGCCGTGGCGGCCAGCGCCTCCTGCGCGAAGCGGCGCATCTCGTCGCTGAGCGCGAAGACCTCGGCCGCGGCCACCGGCGGCGCGTGTGCCGGGAACAGGGGGTCGGCGAACAGCGCCTCCGGTGGCCCGGCCGGCGCGCGTGTCGCGCAACCGGCCAGCAGCAGCNNCGCGGGTGGCGCGGCCCCGGAGTCGATCCCCAGCGCAGCTGGACCATGGCTGCCTCCTTCGGGCCGCCGCTGGCGCGGCGAGCGCCCTCTTGCAGCGGCCGGGCGTCATGCTACGCCGGTCGCTGCCCGCATGGGGCATTCCGGGCGGCGACGCTCAGGCCGATGGGGCTTTGCCGCTCGCCCGTACCGCCGCAGTGCCTGGGCCGGCCGGACCGGCGCGCCCCTGCAGGTCGCTCAGGCGATGCCGAGCCGGTGGCGCAGCCGTGCGGCCGTCTCGCGCAGGGCGGGGCTGGGCGACGCTGCCGCGCGGTCCAGCGTCTCGCGCGCATAGCCGGCATCCTGCTGCAGCCGCTCGACGTGCACGTGCACACCCTGGCCGGCGAGCAGCCACTTCAGCTCGATGATCTCCACCAGCGTGACGGAGTCCATGTCAGGGGAAACGAGGGGCGGCATACCCGGTTTTGGAAGCGGTTTCTCACCATAACGTTCCCCGCCGTCGGTTTGCTGACGGGGTTCTGGGGAGCTTCCCCCAGAATCGAGGCCCCGCGAGCCGCCCGGAACCCGACCTTGCCCCAGCACCCGCCCCCGCCGCTGACCGCCCTCGACGACCTGCCGGCGCAGCTGGCCGGCGCCGGATGGGCCGTGCTCTNNCCCGACCGCTACCTGCGCGACGGCGGCCGCTACCGGCGCCGCCGCCACGGCTGCTTCGTCGTCGCGGGCGGCACCGTGCGGCCGGTGCCGCACCGCGCGCACTGGCAACCGGTCGAGTACAACGCGCTGCACGGCGGCTTCGAGCGCTGGTTCGAGCCGCTGCCCGATGCGCTGGTGGCCGACCCGGCGTGGGCGCGGCTGCTGCTGGCGCTGGCCGGCGTCGCCAGCGGCCTGCGCGGCGAGCAGCCCTGGTATGTCGAGGCGCATCCGTTCCGCATCGACACCGAGGGCGGCATCGGCCGCCCGACGCCCGAGGGTGCGCACCGCGACGGTGTCGACCTCGTCGCGGTGGTCCTGGTCGGCCGCCACAACGTGAAGGGCGGCGAGACGCGCGTCTTCGACGCCCGCGGCCCCCAGGGCCTGCGCTTCGTGCTGCACGAGCCGTTCTCGGTGCTGCTGCTGGACGACGAGCGCGTGATCCACGAGACGACACCGATCCAGCCGCTGGACCCCGACGCGCCGGCCTGGCGCGACACGCTGGTGCTGACCTACCGCCGCGGCAGCTTCCAGGGCCCCGATGCCGGCGAACCTGCCGCGGCGACGGGGGCCGGCCGATGAACGACCTCGCGATCGCCTGGCCCGACATCGCCGCCGCGCAGCAGCGCCTGGCCGGCGTCGCGCACCGCACGCCCGTGCTGAGCTCGCGCACCGCCGACGAGCGCACCGGCGCCCGGGTCTTCTTCAAGTGCGAGAACCTGCAGCGCATGGGCGCCTTCAAGTTTCGCGGCGCCTACAACGCGCTCGCCCGCTTCACGCCCGAGCAGCGGCGGGCCGGCGTGATCGCCTTCAGCTCGGGCAACCATGCGCAGGCCATCGCGCTGGCGGCGAAGCTGCTGGACATGCCCAGCGTGATCGTGATGCCGCACGACAGCCCGCCGGCCAAGCTGGCGGCCACGCGCGGCTACCAGGCCGGGCGCACGGACAGCGAGGTCGTGCTCTACGACCGCTACACCGAGGACCGCGAGGCCATCGGTCGCCGGCTGGCCGCCGAGCGCGGCATGACGCTGATCCCGCCCTACGACCACCCGGACGTGATGGCCGGGCAGGGCACCGCCGCGCTCGAGCTGATCGAGGACGCGGGCGCGCTCGATGCGCTGCTGGTGTGCGTGGGCGGCGGCGGGCTGATCGCCGGTTGCGCGGTGGCGGCCAAGCAACTGCTGCCCGGGGTGGCGGTCTGGGGCGTCGAGCCCGAGGCCGGCAACGACACCCAGCTGAGCCTGCAGCGTGGCCAGATCGTGCGCATCGACACGCCGCAGACCATCGCCGACGGCGCGCAGACGCAATCCAGTGGCCAGCTCAGCTTCCCGGTGATCCAGGCCCTGGTGGCCGGCGTGCTGACGGTCAGCGATGCGCAGCTGGTGCAGACGATGCGCTTCTTCGCGTCGCGCATGAAGCTGGTGGTCGAGCCCACCGGCTGCCTGGCCGCGGCAGCGCTGCTCGAGGGCGCGATCGACCTGCGCGGCCAGCGCGTCGAGGGCGTCGAGCCGCGCCTGCTCCTGCAGCGTGTCCAGCTGGGCGAAGGCGCGCATGGTGGCGGCCAGCTCGCCCTTGAGGACGTCCTGGTCGGCCCAGAGGGCCTCGACCTCGGCCAGGAGGCGGGCGCAGTTGGCGCCCAGGTAGGGGGCGTGGCGGAGCCGGACGGGCTCCAGTCGAACCCACTCGAGGCTGCGGCGCACCGCGGCGAGGCGCCCCCACGCGAGGGCGTCGGAAGGCGGCAAGGAGTCGAACTGCTGCACGGGGCCCCCTACTTGTACTCGACGGCGACGACCACGACGGTCCGCCGTCCACGGGGCGTCTCGACCACGATCTCGTCGTCCACCGAGCGCCCGATCAGCGCCTTGCCCAGCGGGCTGGAGAAGGAGATCCGACCCTGGGCGACATCCGCCTCGTCGACGCCGACGATGCGGTAGACGACCTTCTCGTCGCTGTCCAGATCTTCGAGGTGGACCGTCGTCCCGAAGACGATCCGGTCGCTATGGGGCATGTCGGCGATGCGGATCACCTCGGCCCGGGCGATCTTGCTCTTCAGGTCGATCATCCGCGCCTCGCACAGGGACTGCCGGTGCTTGGCGTCCTCGTACTCGGAGTTCTCGGAGATGTCGCCGTGGGCGCGGGCCTCTTCGATGTCCCGCACGATGCCGGGGCGCAGCACCTCGAGGATGTGCTTCAGCTCGGTGGTCAAGGCGGCGTGGCCTTCGGGGGTCATCGGCACGCGATCCATGGAGTCCTCGGATTGATCAGGGAATTCGGGCCTGGCAGGAGGCCCGTTGTACGGAGATGAGGGGCGCCTGGGTGCCGCGACGGGAGAGACGAAGGCACGCCCGGGGCAGGACAGGCGTCACGAACCCGCAAGCTAACGGGTTGTCGGTCGGTCGGTCAGGGAGTGCCGGACCACCCCGTCTACGATGGTCAGCTCCACCCGCCCCCGCAGCGCCTGGCCCCGCAGGGGCTCGTTCACCCCCCGGGAGTAGCGCGGCGGGCCGACGGGGCGCTGCACATTGGGGTCGACCACGACCAGGTCCGCGGGCGCGCCCACCCGGATGCCGACCTCGCGACCGAGGATCTGCGCCGGTCGGCAGGCGAGCACCCGGGCCACCAAGGGCAGATCGCCCTCCAAGGCCGTCAGGGTCGCCGCGAAGGCCGACTCGAAGCCGACGGCGCCCGGCTCGCAGCGCTCGAACTCGACCTCCTTCTCGACCCTGGTCCAGGGCTGGTGGTCCGAGCTGACACAGTCCAGCAGGCCGTCCGCCAGGGCGCGGCAGAGGGCTCGTCGGTCGGACTCGGGCCGCAGCGGGGGCAGCAGGCGGGTCGCCGAGGAGTAGCCGCTGAGGGAGACCTGCTCGTCGGTGAGCACCAGGCTGCGGGCCGCGACCGAGGCGGTGATCGACAGCCCCTCGGCGCGGGCCTGGCTCAGCAGGGTGACCGAGCGCTCGGTGCTGAGGTGGCTGATGTGGACCCGGCCGCCGGTCAGGCGCAGCAGGGCGATGATCGCGGCCAGCCCCACCTCTTCGGAGGCCGCGGGGATGCCTCGCAGGCCGATCTGCATGCTGACCGCGCCCTCGTGCATGCAGCCGCGGGACTCCAGCGCGGGGATGCCCGGGCGCAGCAGGACCGGCGCCCCGAAGGGGCGGGCGTACTCCAGCGCGTTGCGCAGGATGGAGAGGTCCTTGGTCGCGCGCCCTCCGTCGGAGATGGCCACGCAGCCCTCGTCCAGCAGGCTGCCGATCTCGGCCAGCTCGGCGCCGTCCAGGCCCATGGTCAGCGCGCCGGCCATCAGCAGCCTGGCGCCGGGGGCCCCCCGCCCGCGCTGGACCAGCCCTTGGGCGAGGGCGCCCTGGTCGAGCACGGGATCGTTGACAGGCGAGACCAGCACCGTGGCGAAGCCGCCGGCCGCCGCCGCGAGGCTGCCGCTGCGCAGATCCTCGCGCCAGCTCATCCCCGGATCGGGCAGCTCGGCCACCAGGTCGACAAAGGCGGGCAGCACTGCCCGGCCGCGGCAGTCGATCACCTTGGAGTCGCCGGCGGGGAGGTCGACGCCGATCTCGGCCACCCGGCCGTCCACGACGCGCAGGTCGCAGATGGCGTCGAGCTGATCCGGGGGGGAGACCACCCGGGCACTACGAAGCAGCAGCATCGTCGCCTCCCGGGGGCAGGGGCTCGCCGCCCAGCAGCAGGTACATCAGGGCCATCCGCACCGCCACGCCGTTGGTCACCTGCTCCAGGATCACGGAGCGATCGCCATCGGCGACGTCGGGGCTCATCTCCACTCCGCGGTTGATCGGTCCGGGGTGCATGACCAGCACCTCGGGCCGAGCCCGCTCCAGGCGCTCCAGGTCCAGGCCGTAGAAGCGGGCGTACTCGCGCGAGGTGGACATCATCCCGGGCGCCAGCCGCTCGCGCTGGATGCGCAGCATCATGATCACATCGGCCTCGGCCAGCACATCGTCGACCCGGTGCAGCAGCTCAACGCCGGGGCGGGCCATCTGCGGGCGGCACATGGTCCCCGGACCGGCCAGCAGCACCCGCGCGCCCACCTTGGGCAGGCCGTAGAGGTTCGAGCGCGCCACCCGCGAGTGGTAGACGTCGCCGACGATGGCGACCGTCCGCCCGGCCAGGCTGCCCAGGTGATCCCGCATCGTGAGCATGTCCAGCAAGGCCTGGCTGGGGTGCTCGTTGATGCCGTCCCCGGCGTTGAGCACGGACCAGGGGAAGGCCTGAGCCAGCATATGGGGGGCGCCGGCGCAGGGGTGCCGGATGACGATCGCGTCCGGCTTCATCGCGTCCAGGTTGCGGGCGGTGTCCATCAGCGTCTCACCCTTCTTGGTGGAGCTGCTGGAGGCCGAGAAGCCCAGGGTGTCGGCGGAGAGCCGCTTGGCGGCGACGTCGAAGCTGAGCCGGGTCCGGGTGCTGTCTTCGAAGAAGGCCGTGACGATGGTGCGCCCTCGCAGGGTCGGCACCTTCTTGATGCGCCGCTCGCTGACCGAGCGGAAGCGCGCCGCCGTGTCCAGGATGAGGCCGATCTCCTCGGCCGTCGAGTCCCGCAAGCCCAGCATGTCCTTGCGTTTCATGGCTGCCCTCGTCCCGCGCGCAGCACCTTCACGCCGTCTTCCGGCGAGCCGTCCTCGACGAGCTGGACCACCACCCGGTCCTTCTTGCCGGTCTGGATGGTGCGCCCGACATAGTCGGCGGCGATCGGCAGCTCGCGATGGCCGCGGTCGATCAGCACGGCCAGCTGGACGCAGTCGGGGCGACCGTAGTCCATCAGCTCGTCCAGGGCGGCGCGGACCGTGCGGCCGGTGAAGAGCACGTCGTCCACCAGCACCACGACGCGCCCGTTGAGCTCGAAGGGGATGTGGGTCTCGCCCAGGCTGGGTTTCTCCAGGCCGGTGTAGAGGTCGTCCCGGTAGAGCGTGATGTCGATGGTGCCGAGCCCAGGGCGCTTGCCCTCGACGGCCCCGATGCGGGCCGCCAGCCGCTCGGCGAGGTGCGCCCCCCCGGTGATGATCCCGATCAGGACGAACCCGTCAGGATCACCGAGGTGCTCGGTGATCTCGTTGGCCAGGCGCGCGACCGATCGTTCCAGGTCGCGCGCGCCCATACCCTCGGCAGGATCCACAACCACCCCCGAATCTGCCTGGCGGGCCTAACACCCCGCTCGACGCGCTGTGTTCAGTCGTTGATGGTCTCGGCCTTGCCGTCGACGTAGCGGGCGCGAGCGCGCAGGGGGATCATCTTGAAGTAGTCGGTCCCGGGGTAGTAGGCGTACTGCTTCCAGGAGCAGTCGACCTCCCAGGCCCCCTTGGTGTCGTGGAAGATGCAGTGCTTCTCCTCGATGTCCATGGAGACGTTCTTGCGCTTGAGCTCGGCGTTCAAGCGCATCCGCGCCTGAGGCTCCTGCTCGTGGTTGGCCCAGTCGAGCACCACGGTGCGGGTGATCTCCTTCATGGCCATGTGGTCGAACCAGACGGGGATGAAGGTGTAGCCGAGGTAGGCGCCGGCCAACATCAGGATGAGGCCGACTGCGGCGACCCCCCCAATGGGAGAGGCGCCGCCGCGCCGGTGACGAGAGACGGGAAGGGCAGGCATTTCATGCTCCAGGAGGGCGGACCATCCTACAGGCGGCGCGGGCCTCCAGGGAAGTCCCCCGCCGCACAAGGGGAACCCCCCGAGATCAGCAGGAGCGCGACCGCGTCCACTTCGGCCAGCGAGACGTGGCCCCAGTGTCGCGAGTCGCGGCTCCCCTCGCGCCAGTCGCCGACGACGAAGATGTGGCCTTCGGGCACCCGAAGTGGGGCGCTGCTCCCCCGGGGGGGGCTGGCCCACCAGCTCCGCGCTCCCCTGCCCTCTTCCCGAAGCTGGACCGGCTCTCCGGCGCAGTCCTCGTCGAGCCGAGCCTCCCGGCGCCCCTCCCTGGCGAGGGGCTGGCCATTGACGAGCCAGGCTCCTCCATCCCAGGCGATCTCCTCGCCCTCGACCGCCAGGACCCGCTTCAGGTACCGCTCGGGCTCGTCGCCGATGTGCATCAGGACGATGTCCCCGGCCTTCGGGCGGCTCAGCTTCTCCACCAGCACCAGCCCGCCTGCCGGGATCGTCGGCGCCATGCCCGACCCCTCCTGCCGCATCAGCTCCCAGGCGAAGGCGCGCCCCAGGATGAAGAGCAGGGCGAGGCCCAGGAGCAGCAGCGGCCCCCGGGTGGAGCGCGCTTGGGTCGGAGCGCTCAGTCGTCCACCGAGAGCACGGCCAGGAAGGCCGTCTGCGGGATGTCCACCGATCCCACCGACTTCATGCGCTTCTTGCCCTCCTTCTGGCGGTCGAGCAGCTTGCGCTTCCGGCTGATGTCACCGCCGTAACACTTGGCGGTGACGTCCTTTCGCATCGCCTTGACGGTGGTGCGGGCGACGACCTTGGTGCCGATGGCCGCCTGGATCGCCACGTCGAACATCTGTCGGGGGATGTGGTCCTTCAGCTTGCGGGCGACCGACTGGCCCTTGGCGAAGCTGGTGCTGCGGTGCAGGATGATCGAGAGCGCGTCGACCGGGTCGCCGTTGACCAGCACGTCCAGCCGGACGAGGTCGCTCTCCTCCCAGCGCACGACCTCGTAGTCCATGCTGGCGTAGCCGCGAGAGACGCTCTTCAGCTTGTCGAAGAAGTCGAAGACGACCTCGGCGTAAGGGATCTCGTAGGTGAGCTGGATGCGCGAGGGCCCGGTGTACTCGAAGGCCGTCTGGTTCCCGCGCCGCTCCTCGCAGAGCTTCAGCACGGGGCCGACATAGGCCTCGGGCATGTGCAGGGTCACCTTGGCGATGGGCTCCTCGATCGCCTCGATGTCGCCGACCGGAGGCATCTTGCTGGGCGAGTGGATGTCCAGGTTCTCGCCCTTGCGGGTGCGGACCTTGTAGACGACGCTGGGCGAGGTGTTGATCAGGTCGAGATCGTACTCGCGCTCCAGCCGCTCCTGGACGATCTCCATGTGCAGCAGGCCCAGGTAGCCACAGCGAAAGCCGAAGCCGAGGGCGTCGCTGATCTCGGGCTCGTAGGTCAGGGCCGCGTCGTTGAGGTTGAGCTTCTCCAGGGCTGCCCGGAGGTTGTCGTAGTCGGCGTTGTCCACCGGGAAGATCCCGCTGAAGACCATCGGCTTGGTCTCGCGGAAGCCGGGCAGGGCGGTGGTGGCCGGGCGATCCTTGTGGGTGATGGTGTCGCCCACCCGCGCGTCGGCGAGCTGCTTGATGCCGGCGATGAGGAAGCCGACGTCTCCCGCGCACAGCTCGGGACGGTCGACCAGGTCGGGCGCGAAGACGCCCATCCGGGTCACCTCATGTACGGCCTTGTTGGCCATCAGCTGCACCCGCTCGCCCTTGCGCACGATGCCGTCCATGACCCGCACCAGCACGACGACCCCGACGTAGCTGTCGAACCAGGAGTCGATGATCAGCGCCCGCAGGGGGAGGGATGGGTCGCTCTTGGGCGGCGGGATGTGCTTGACGATGGCGTCGAGCACCTCGGGGATGCCCTGGCCGGTCTTGGCCGAGCAGAGCACGGCGTGCTGGATGTCCAGGCCGATGCTGTCTTCGAGCTGCGAGAGCACCGCCTCGGGGTCGGCGCCGGGCAGGTCGATCTTGTTGACCACCGGCACGATCTCCAGGTCCTGCTCCAGCGCGAGGTAGACGTTGGAGAGGGTCTGGGCCTCGATGCCCTGCGCGGCGTCGACGATCAGCAGCACGCCCTCGCAGGCGGCGAGGCTGCGGCTGACCTCGTAGGTGAAGTCCACGTGTCCGGGGGTGTCGATCAGGTTGAGGACCCAGACGACACCGTCGGGATCGGTGTAGCGGAGCTCGACCGTCTGCGCCTTGATGGTGATCCCGCGCTCGCGCTCGAGATCCATCCGATCCAGGTACTGCTCTTTCCGATCGCGCTCCGCGATCAGGCCGGTGAACTCCATCAGCCGATCGGCGAGCGTGGACTTGCCGTGATCGATGTGGGCGATGATGGCGAAATTGCGGATCCGCTCGGATGGACCGGGCATACCGTCGCTCCTGGATGTTCCTCCGACCCATACGGGGGTCGGTCCGAGTCACGACCGGGCGATCAGGCCCGGCCGATCCCCTGGTACTCGAAGCCCAGGTCCCGAAGCCGCTGCGGGTCGTAGATGTTGCGACCATCGAAGATCCGGGGGCCCCTCATCCGCCGCTTGAGGTCATCGAAGTCGGGGTTCTTGAACTCGTTCCACTCGGTCACGAGCAGGAGCGCGTCGGCTCCGTCGGCCGCGTCGAGGGGGCTCTCGCTGAGCTGCACCGAGGCGGGCATCATCTTGCGCGCGACCTCCATGGCCTCGGGGTCGTAGGCTGCGACGGTGGCGCCGGCGGCGAGCAGGCGGTCGATCAGCACCAGGGCAGGCGCCTCGCGCATGTCGTCGGTCTCGGGCTTGAAGGCGAGGCCCCAGATGGCGATGCGCTTGCCCGAGAGGTCCGGGCCCAGGGTGGCGAAGACCTTCTCGGCCAGGACATGCTTCTGCTCGAAGTTCACCGTCTCGACCATGTCGGCGATCTTGAGGTCGAGGCCATAGGCCTTCCCGGTCTGGACCAGGGCGCGGACGTCCTTGGGGAAGCAGGAGCCGCCGTAGCCGGCACCCGCGAAGAGGAAGCGGGGGCCAATCCGGCTGTCGCTTCCGGTCCCCTTGCGGACCATCTCGATGTCGGCGCCCACGCGCTCGCAGAGCCGGGACAGCTCGTTCATGAAGGAGATCTTCGTCGCCAGCATGGCGTTGCTGGCGTACTTGGTCAGCTCGGCGCTGCGGTTGTCCATCATCAGGATGGGCCGGCCGGTGCGGACCAGGCTCTCGTAGAGGGTGCCCATCACCTCGCGCGCCCAGGGGCTGCGGCAGCCGATCACGATGCGATCGGGGTGGGTGAAGTCCTCGATGGCCGCGCCCTCCTTCAGGAACTCGGGGTTGCTGACCACGTCGAACTCGTGCGTGGTGTGGCGCCCCACCAGCTCGCGCACCCGGTCGGCGGTGCCGACGGGGACCGTCGACTTGATCACGACCACGGTGCGCTGGCTCATGTTGCGGCCGATCAGCTCGGCCACGGCCTCCACCCCCGAGAGATCGGCGTGGCCATCCTCGAGGCCGGGGGTCCCCACGGCGATGTAGACCACGTTGGCGGCGGCGATCGAGCCCGGCGCGTCCAAGGTGAAGTGCAGCCGGCCCTCGCGGGTGTTGCGGCGAAGGATCGGCTCCAGGCCCGGCTCGTAGATGGGAACCCGACCCTCGAGCAGGGCGTTGATCTTGGCGGGATCGTTGTCGACGCAATGAACCTCGAAGCCGAGGTCAGCCATGCAGGTCCCGACGACCAGTCCGACGTATCCAGTTCCAATCACGCAGAGGTTCATGGCGGCTCCAGGCTTTGAGGACGCGAGCAGGATCTCTCGCGTCGTGCGGGGGCGCGCTCTAAGGTTCCATTTCCCCATCGTCAACGGCCGGTGAAGCCTTGACAAGATGGGCCCCTCCTCATTAGTCGGCGCTGCTCTCTCCTCTACCCGAACAAACTTCGCGGAGTATCGATCGTGGCCAACCACAAGGACGCCATCAAGCGCAACAAGCAGAACCAGAAGGCCCGTGCCCGCAACCGGCACAACCGCAGCCTGATGCGCAACCGCATCAAGGCCCTGCGCGAGGCGGTCAAGTCTGGTGACCAGGCCGCCGCCGCCGAGCAGCTCAAGCTCACGGTCAGCACCATTCAGCGCGTCGCGCAGAAGGGCGTCATCCACCGTCGCCAGGCTGCCCGCCGTGTCAGCCGCCTGGCTCAGGCCGTCAACGGCCTCTCCCAGGACTGAGCCGGTCCTGGAGCGCCGAACCTGCAGCTCGTCGCCCGCTCAGCGGGTGGCCAGCTCCATGATCAGCCGCTCGAAGACCCGCCGGTCTCCCGCCTTGGAGCGGTTGAGCAGCCGGTTGGTGCGCGCGATGTTGGCCAGCAGCTGATCCTCGACCAGCGGCCGCTCACGCAGGGAGCGGCTTGCTTCGTCCAGGTCGGCGGGCCGCATGCGAAGCCCGGCCTCCTGGGGCGAGGAGCCCGTCCGCAGGCAATCCTGCAGGGTGATCAGCTGCCGGAACTGCCAGGTCACCATCGCCAGGATGCGGTGGGTGGCGTCGCCTCCCTCCAGCAGGCGGTGCAGGACCGTCAGCGCGGCGTCGGGGTCCCGACGGACCAGGGCGCGGGTCAGGCCCCAGACCTCGGCTTCGGCGACCATGCTGGCGACCTGCTCGATCGCGGGCACGTCGACCTCGACGCCTGGCCCCGCCCAGGCGATGGCCTTGGCGAGCTCCATCTCCAGCAGGCCCAGGTTGGGGCCGACCATCGCCACCAGCAGCTGGGCGGCGCGGTGGCTGATGCGAGCGCCTTGCTCGGTCGCCCGCAGCTTGCACCAGGCGATCGGGTCCTCCTTGGCGCTGGCGAAGCGCTGCACCTCGCCGGACTTCTTCAGCTTGTTCTCCAGGCGGATCCCGCGGTTGACGCCGCCCGAGGGCTCGGGCAGCTTGGCCCCGACCAGGATGAGGACCGTGCTCTGCACGGGCTTGTCGCAGTAGTCCATCAAGGCGTCGAGCAGCGCGGTCGAGGCCTTCTCCATCTCGCGCAGCACCACCGCGCGGACGCTGCACATCATCGGCATGGTGCGGATCTGGTCGAAAGCCCGGCCCAGGACGTCGGGGTCGCCGGCGTGCAGCAGGGAGAGGCTGAAGGCGTTGCCGGGGCCGCCCAGGGCGCGCTCGATCATTCGCGCTTCGGCCTGCTGCACGCGGACGGCGGGCTCGCCCAGGATCAGCGCGATGCGGGGTGCGGGGGCTGAGGTCATGGGCGCCTGTCGTCGGAGGTGTAGGCCACCAGCCAGTCCGCGAGCTGCCGGGCCAGCTCGGTCGCGAGCGCTTCCTGAGCCTGCCTGCGCTGCTCGGCTGCGGTGGCGCCGAGGTCGGAGGAGTGGTGGTAAGCCCGCTCGGCCTGGAGCACCACCTGCGCCGGTGCCGCCCCCAGCAGGCGCACGCCCACCACCAGCCGGGCCCGCTCGCCGCGGCCGGACGGACCCGATGCCGTGGTCTCCGAGCTCGACCCGATCACCTCGAGCTGAACACTCTGCCCCTGCCCCAGCATGCCCCGGGCCGCCAGGGCGGCGGCCACTTCGCGCTCGAGGACCTCGGGGAGGCCGGCATCGGCGACAGGGGCCAGGACCGGCAGGACCCGATAGCCATCGGCAGGAAGCGTTGGCCTCGGCGCCCCTACATGGCACGCCGCCACCAGCAGCACGCTGAATCGGAGGCTCCAGTGGCGGATCCGGTCGCGGAAGGGGATGACACTCACCCCCCTCTCGTATTGACAGCCGCGCGCTGCGTCGACAGAATGCCGCTCACCTGAACCGCAATCATCTCCCCTTCGGAGCCTTCATGCCCATCCCCATGCTGCTTGTCCTGATGGGCGCGTCGGCGCAGGCCTCGCCCGAGCCTGGGCTCGACCTCTCGGCCCCAGCGCAGCAGGCCCGCCCCGCGCAGCCCGCCCTGCAGGACCAGCCCGCCGAGCCCGTTGCCGCGCCGGTCGCCTCCCACGGAACGCGTGGTCGGCGCACCTACCTGATGCAGATCAACGCCCGGGCCCGCTACCTCTCGGTGCCCTCCTCGATCTTGGACATCTCGTTCTTCGACTCGGACGACGAGGGAGCCAACCCGTACGACCGGCCCAAGGTGCGCGGCTGGGCCTTTGGTGGGGAGTACGTCTTCGACGTCGAGCCGGGCAACTACGTGCTCTACGCCGAGTACATCAAGCCGACCATGAAGGAGGGCTACTGGGACGACGTCGAGGCGCCCACCGACCACAACGACGGCGACTGGATCAGGCCAGACGGGCTGGGCGCCTTCGTGGTCGGCGCCACCTATATGCATGAGCTGGACGCGATCCCCACCGGCCCCGGCGAGTCCGATGTCGGCCTCAGCTTCCTGTTCGGGGCGGGCCTCGGCCTGATGGTCGTCAACGGCGGGCTCGAGGTCTGGCACCCCGGCAGCAACCCCGACAACCTCGACTCCACCTGCCTGCCCAACTCGCCGGCCTACGAGCGGGTCGATCAGTGTGGCTCCGACGGCTACAAGCGCATCCCCAAGGTGCTGCCCATGGTGGACCTCTCGGCCAGCGCCCGGGTCAACTTCGCCGACCACTTCCACATCCGGATCGACGGCGGACTGCACGATGTGCTCTCGCTCGGCTCGGCCCTCGGAGTGGTGTTCTGAGCGGTTCGGCCGTGGATCGCTGGCCTGTTGAAGCCCGCTGGGTTACCGGCCCGCGGTCCGCCCTTCCTTCCTCCGTTCGAGGTTCCCCTTGATTCTGGTCACTGTCCGTGAGAACGAGCCCTTCGAGAAGGCCCTTCGCCGCTTCCGCCGCAAGGTGGAGCGTGAGGGCATCCGCAAGGACATCAAGAAGAACAGCTTCTACCTGAAGCCCGGCGAGAAGCGCCGCCTGAAGCAGCGCCTGGCCGAGAAGCGGCGCCGCAAGGCCCTGCGCCGCGCCATCAAGAAGGGCGTCAACTAGCTCAGACCTACTCCGGAGCCTCCTCGGTTGGCTCCGGCGTAGTGAGCTGTCTGGCCAGCCTTCGGGCCAACGCCTCCTCGAATCGCCGCATTCCCCTCCCCGAGGGCGTGGATGCGGCGATTTCGAGCATGATGGCCTGCTGCGCCTGTGGGTCCCCTCCCTTCCCGGCGAAGCGGACCGCCTCGTAGCGGTTGAGCAGCCTGCCGGGATCGGCGCTCAGCGCCTGGTCCCATGCAGTGGCGATCGCCGCCTCATCGGGCGACTCGGGCTCCAAGGAGAGGACCATCGCCGCTGCGGTGAGGGCCTCGGCGTCCGCAGGCGCGATCTCCGTGGCGCGGGCGGCGAGCGCCTGCAGGGCCGGCAGGTCGATCGCCGCGCCGCGGGTGCCCCGGGCGAGGAGCCAGCCAGCCCAGCTGCGGCTGCCCCAGATCAAGAGCGGAAGGTCCTCGGGCGTGGCCGCCTGGACCACGAAGGGGCTGAGCAGGCCACGCTCGGCGCTCAGGCGGTCCGCGAAGCGTGGCTTGAGGCCGAGCCCCCTGAGCGCCCAGCTCCGCGAGGCGTGGAGGTCGTCCCGGACCGGGTCAGGCCAGCCCAGCCCACGCGCGTGGAGGGCCCGGGAGATGGCCGAGTGGACCCGGCTCTCGAGCGGGTAGTCGGCGTGGAGCGTCAGCAGGCAGCCGAGGTGATCGTCCAGCGTGCCGGGCAGCAGCGCGTCGTCGGCGGTCGGAACCGCGGAGTCCAGCATCGCCTCGCAGGACTCCAGCGCGAGGCCAAGCGTGTCCTCGACCAGGCCCCGCGAGCTCGAGCGGCAGCCGCTGCACAGCAACGCGCTGAGGACCAGCAGCCGTAGCACCATCACCTCCACCCGCGGGCTATCATCGCGGCGCCGAAGAGCCCGGGTGGTGGAACGGTAGACACAGGGGCCTTAAAAGCCCCTTCCTCTTGCAGGAGTGCCGGTTCGAGTCCGGCTCCGGGCACCTCTCGCGGGCGACAAGACGACAAAAATTCGGATTGTCCTCCTCCGCGACCTGATACCGTGCAGCGAACGCTTCGGCAGGCAAAGGGCTCCATGGGACGCATCATCGGCATCGATCTCGGCACCACGAACTCCGTCTGCGCCTATATGGACCGCAACGAGCCGAAGATCGTCATCAACGAGGAAGGCGGCCGCATCACCCCCTCGGTCGTCGGCTTCACCAAGGTTGGCGAGCGCTTCGTCGGCGACATCGCCAAGCGGCAGATGCTGATCAACCCCGAGGCCACCATCCACTCGGTGAAGCGGCTGATGGGGCGGACCTTTCGCGAGGCCCGGGAGGGGATCCGGCTGGTCGACTACCGCGTCACGGCGGGTCCCGGTGGGGAGTGCCTGGTCGATGTGGCGGGCCGGTCGTACACCCCGCAAGAGGTCTCTGCGATGATCTTGCAGAAGATCAAGAAGTCCGCCGAAGACTTCCTGGGCGAGGCGGTGACCGAGGCGGTCATCACCGTGCCCGCCTACTTCACCGATCGCCAGCGGCAGGCCACCCGGGACGCGGGGACCATCGCCGGCCTGAACGTGCTGCGCATCATCAACGAGCCCACGGCGGCCGCCCTGGCCTACGTGCACGAGCGGGGGCGGGCCAGCACCATCGCGGTCTACGACTGGGGAGGCGGGACCTTCGACATCTCGCTGCTCGATGTCGACCGGGACGTCGCCGAGGTGCGGGCGACGCGGGGCAACAACGCGCTGGGCGGCGCGGACATCGACGATCGCATCGTCGAGTGGCTGATCGACCGCTTCCGCTCCGAGCACACGATCGATGTGCGCGAAGACAAGATCGTCATGCAGCGTCTTCGGGACGCGGCGGAGCGAGCCAAGCTGGAGCTCTCGGCGGCGCCTTCGACCGAGGTCCACCTCCCCTTCCTGGTCAGCGACCAGCATGGGCCTCGCCACCTGCAGGCGACCCTCACCCGCGCTGCCTTCGAAGCCCTGGCCGAGCCGCTCTTCCAGAAGACGATCGAAGAGTGCCGCAAGGTGCTGGCCGACGCCAAGATCGACCCGCGGGACATCGACGAGGTCATCATGGTGGGGGGCAGCAGCCGTATCCCCCGGGTGCAGCAGCTGGTCCGGGAGCTCTTCGGAAAGGCGCTGAACAAGACCTTCAACCCCGACGAGGTGGTGGCCATCGGCGCGGCCATTCAAGGGGGGATGCTCGAGGGCGAGATCAAGTCGGTGACGCTGCTGGACGTGACCAACTTCTCGCTGGGCATCGAGATCCAGGGCCGCCGCTTCGCTCCGTTGATCCCCAAGAACACGACCATCCCGGCGCAGAAGAGCCAGCTCGTCTCGACCGTCGTCGACAACCAGCGCACGGTCAAGATTCATGTCCTGCAAGGGGAGAGCCTGGACGCCCGCGAGAACGTCAGCCTCGGGGAGTTCGAGCTTCAGGACATCCAGCCCGGCCCTCGCGGCGTGCCTCGCATCACGGTGCGCTTCGCCATCGACGCCAACGGCATCGTCAACGTCAGCGCCAAGGACCAGCGCTCGGGGGTCGAGCACGAGATCAGCATCGACGCCCCTCATGGCATGTCCCGGGTGGAGCTCGAGCGGGCCCGGGACGAGGCCAGCCAGCAGGCCCGGGTCGAGGAGGAGAGCAAGGAGCTGAAGAAGCTCCGCCAGGAGGTCGAGCAGGAGCTGGTCAAGCTGGAGACCTTCCTGCGGGATCGGCGAGGCCTGCTTCCCAAGCAGGACATCTTCGAGCTCGAGCAAGCGCTGAAGCGGGGCCGGATGGCGCTGGTCAAGGCGTCCGCCGACATGAAGAACCTGCAGAGCCTGCTCGGCTACCTGCAGCGCTTCCACGCCCACCTGGCAGAGAAGGTTCGCCAGCAGGCGAGAACCCATTGAGCTCAGCCGCGATCGGGTTGGCCCTGATCGCGATCGGCTGCACGGCGACAGAGGGGCTGCCGACCTCGGTGCCTGACCTGGAGAGCATCTCCAACACGGTGCGTCGACTCAGCTACGACCATGAGCGCACCGCGTGTGTGGGCTGCCCCGACCGCTGGGAACCCCAAGCCTGCTCCTTCGACGACGAGCTGCAGCGTGGCGACTCGGGGCTCTCAGCTGCCCGATGCGTCACCGCCGGGCCGATGGTGGGCCATCGCGAGCCTCCCCCGGCGTTGATGATCCGGGCGGCCCGAAGCGTCCAGTCCGCCCGTGAGTCCCTGGCAGACTCCGCCAGCCGCCCCTCGACCCGCTCGGAGCTCGCGCTGCAGCTCTATGCCTTCGGGGCGGATCTCCAGCGCCTGGGCAGCCTTGAAGCCTGGGACCTGGGGACCTTCGCCAGGGAGGGCGCCCTCGACGCGTTGGAGGGCACCTCGCCTGGGAAGAGCAGTCCGGGCTCGAGCCCCCCGCGAGGTTGGCCCGCCGAGCTGCTGGCGCTCGAGGCCAGCGCCCCCTCCCCTGGCCGGCTGCTCGGCATCGCCATCGTGGACTCCTTCAACAGCCACAAGGAGCTCGACTGGCGAGGGCGCGCAGGGGTCGACCGGGCCTCCAGCCTGACGAGTCCCCTGATCCGGGCCTCCAGGGCCGAGCGCGGCTCCATCGTCCAGCAGGCCGAGCTGGCCTTGGAGCCGGCGCGGGTCGGTCTGCCACCGGCCAGGCTCCCCGCGCGGTTGGCGAGCGCCGAGGCCCACCGGGACCGCACCCATGAGGTCGCGCTGAACGCCCTGCTCGGCAGCTACAAGACCTGCCCCGAGCGCCTGGAGTCGCTGGGAGTGCCGGTCGGGCCGGGCTGGACCTTGGAGCCCGAGCGCTGCCGGGCCACGCCGCCCGTGCCGGAGGCCCAACAAGAAACGGGCGCCGACTCGTATAGAGTCGACGCCCGAGATGGTGGAGCTGAGGGGATTTGAACCCCTGACCCCCAGAATGCCATTCTGGTGCTCTCCCAACTGAGCTACAGCCCCGTCGGTCCGAGGAGGTTGTCCCCCCCGGCGCGTCGCGCACATATCCGGACCTGCCGCAGCCGGCAAGGGAAGATGGCGAGGATTCAGTCCGACTGGGCGGAGCTCTCGGGGGCCGTCGTGGCGCCCTCCGGGTCAGAGTCTGGCTCGGCCTCGCCCGCCAGCGCCAGCTCGCGCTTCAGGTCGTCGATGCGCCGATCCAGCTCGCCGATGCGCTCCACGCCGCGCTTCAGGCCAGGGTGATCCAGCTCCCCGCCCTCGACGAGGTGCCGGAGCTCACGGCCCAGCTTGGTGTACATGGCGTCGCGGTCCTTCAGCAGCTGCCGCAGGTCCAGTCGAAGCCGCCCGGTCGACGCGGCCTTCCGGGCTTCGACCCGACCCTTGCGCAGCAGGACCCGGGCGAGATCGAACATGGCCTGACCCAGGACGCCCCCCGCCTCGCCCATCGGGCCGGCTCCGGGGCCTGCTTCGTCCTTTCCCGGGGCAGGACCTGCCTCGCTGGACTGCTGCGGGTTGCTGCTCTCCTCCGCCATGATCTCTCCTTGGGCGCAGGCTCTTGGCCCGCTTTGCGTCCCGGGGGGGGTCCCGCTCGATGCCTTCCCGCATTATGCCGGGGCGCGCAAGTCGACGAACGCGACCAGGCGCTCGGTACGACAGGCCAAACCAACGGAGAGCAGCGATATGATCCTCGTTACGGGTGGAACCGGCCGATATGGCGAGCAGGTGGTGCGCACGCTCCGCAAGCTGGGGCTCGAAGCACGGGTCCTTGTTCGCAAGGGCAGCCACTACTACTGGCTCAACGACACGGGCTGCGCGTTCTTCTTCGGCGACCTGCTCGATCCGGTCAGCCTGCGTCGCGCCTGCCGCGGCGTGGAGTACCTGGTGGCCTGCTCGGGGCTGCAGACCGAGACCCGCGCCAACAACCACACCACCGTGACGGTCGAAGGCCACGCCGCCCTCTTCAAGGCCGCCCAGGAGAAGGGGGTGCGCAAGGTGGTGATGCTGTCCTGCCTCGGCGTCGATCGCATCGAAGGGGTCACTGCCTTCGACGCCCGCCGCGCCGCCGAGGAGCAGCTCCTGGCCTCTGGCATGGAGTACACCATCCTGCGGACCTCCCTGCACGAGCAGTTCTTCCTGGACCTCGCCTGGGCCGTGCACGACAAGGGCCGGGCGGTGCTCCCCTCCGAGGGGCAGAACCAGATCCAGCCGATCGCCAGCCGCGACCTGGCCCTGATGGCCGCGGCCAGCCTCGACCTGGACAGCGTCAAGAATTCCATCGTCGAGGTAGGCGGCGCCGAGGTGATGAGCGCGCGCCAGGCCTTCGAGGCGGCGTGCGAGGTGGTGGGCGTGCAGCCCAACGCCACCGTGCTCCCCTCCCCCGCCCTGGCCCTCGGGCGCCGCCTGGGCCGCCCGGTCCGGCGCTACTCGCACCGCCTGGACGAGGTCGCGGCCTGGTTCGAGAACGACTTCACGGTCAACAGCCAGACCGTGAAGGACCACTTCTCCTTCCCGCTGACCCCGCTGCGCGAGGCCCTGGCCACCAGCAACGAGGTCTACAAGATCATGCGGGACCCGGAAGAGCGCGAGAAGCGCATGGTCCACCCGCAGTTCTACGCCACGGTCTACGAGCCGGGCGAGGCCGAGCTCAGCAGCATGCCGCTGGGCCCCCTGCCCGCCCGCGAGTAGCGGCGCCCGCCCGCGAGTAGCGGCGCCCGCCCGCCAGGAGCGGCTCAGTGGCCTGAGGCCGCCTTCTTGCCCTTGGGGGTGGCGTTCCAGACCCGGGTGGCGAAGAGGAGGCCCAGCACGGTCATGGGGATCATCGCCACCGGCCAGCCGATCCAGTTGCTGGGCTCGAGCACCGGCCCGGTCAGCTTGCCGGTCGCGTCGAAGGTCTCCTTGGGCAGGATGATGCTGTAGGTCAGGCTCATCGCGCCCGTGCCCAGGTAGACGAAGCCGTCGATGATGCCGACCGCGACGCCCACGTTGCGCTTGCCGCCAAAGTCCATGCTGGCGGTGCCCGAGAGCATCCCGTGGACGCCGATCACGGCCATGGACATCAGGATGACCAGCCAAGCCTGGCCATAGACGGGGAAGCCGGCGATCGTGAAGAGCGGCGGGCTGTCGTAGATGAAGGTCAGGAGCACCGCGCCGCCGGCCATGACGCCGTAGAGCAGCACCGCGACCGGCCCGCGACGGGACTTGAAGACGTGGTCGCTGATGACGCCGGCCACGACGCCGCCCAGGATCCCGGCGCAGCAGAGCAGCATGCCCCAGTTTTTGTAGACGAAGTCGGCCTTCAGCCCCAGGACGATGTCGGTCTGCTTGGCGAAGGTCCGGTACCACTGCATGATCGCCTGGCGCAGGAAGCCCGAGCAGAACTCGATCACGGCGATGGTCAGGATGATCGGGTTGGAGAGCATGCGCTTGAAGACCTCGAGCACGCCCAGGCGGGGGCCGTCGTCGCCCGAGCTGGCGTCGGCGGTGTCGAAGTCCTTGTGGCCGGCCTCTCCCGGCGAGTTCTTCACCATCCCGACGTCCAGGATGAAGAAGAGCGAGAGCAACAGGGCGGGGATCAGGAAGACCCAGGTGGCCCCCAGGTGGGTCAGGATCAGGTCCCCCCAGTCGTAGGCGAAGTAGATTCCCAACGAGATCAAGATGCCGAAGATGGCGCCGAACACGCCGCGCTCGCGCACATGGAACCAGGGCGCGTTGCACTTGACGATCGCCACGGCGCCGAAGCTCTGGAAGTACATGTTCGCGCCGTAGAGCACGCACATCAGCCACAGGAAGTTGTTGGCGACGAACTCGTGCCCGGGCCCATCCTCGATCAGGATCCAGCTGGCGCCGGCCATCAGGAAGTTCACCAGGGCAGCCCCGCCCGCGCCCACCAGGATGGCCGCCTTGCCGCCGTAGCGGTCGGTCAGGGGGCCGTTGAGCAGGAAGCTGACGCCGTAGACCCAGGTCCCCACCATGAAGATGATGCCGAAGTCGTCGTTGCCCATCATCGAGCCGCCGTTGGGCCCCTGCATCTCTTCGAACTGGAACTTGCTGACGTTGAGGTTGTAGCGCCCCATGTAGAGGAAGGCGTAGGTCAACCCCAGCGGCAGCCAGTTCATGACGCGGCGCTTGACGAAGGCCGGGCTGTGGTCGACGCCCTCCACCTTGGGAAGGCGAGAGATGACGATGGCGACGACCATCAACAGGATGGCGATGGGGGCGAACTCTTCCAGCCAGGTGACCATGAAACCCTCGGTTCGAAGCCGGCGGAGTATCTCACCCTTTGGCGCTGGAGTGGGGCAGAATCGACACGATGAGGTGGCGAATCTGCGATCAGTCCACCCGGCGGATGGGGCTCGGGGCTGGCGCTCGGATGCCCTCGCGTCGGGCACGGTCCAGGCTGGCGTCGAGCTCCGTGAGCTCGAGCGCCTGGACCCCTTCGGGCCGGAAGCCCAGGTTGCGCTTCCACTGCCCGGCCACGAAGGAGTTGGTGGCGATCCGGTAGCGGCGGCTCAGGTCCAGCGGCGCGCCAGCCACCGTCGCCGAGACGATCTCGGGCGCCCCCAGCCTGAGGCGGTAGTCGAAGGCCATGCCGGCGACCTGCGGGACGGCGCGGTTGCCCTCGATCATCCCTCCGGCCATGCGCAGCATCAGGTCGAGCAGCACGCTGCCCTCCACCTCGAAGACCACGACGGCGTTCGAGAAGGGGAAGACCTCGTACAGGCTGCCGACGGTCTGCGGACCCTGGACGATGTCGGCCCGCAGGCCCCCGGAGTTGGTCAGGCCGATGTCGGTCCCGGCGGCTTGCCGGAGGGACTCGGCCGCCCACATCCCCAGCGGCGATTGCGGACCGGGGCTGCGAGCCAGGGTCCGTTCGGCCTCGCCCGCGGGCACGGAGAAGCGCTCCTGCAGCTCTCCGTGGTACCGATCCACCAGCCCCTGGACCTCCTTGCTCGCAGGCATGGCCAGGGCCACCGGGTCCAGCTCCTCCAAGGCCCAGTCCAGCGAGGCGACGGCCCCGTCCCGGACCTCGATCTCGGCCACGCCCAGCAGGCGGCCGTAGCTGCCAGCCTGCACGATCCAGCTGTCGCCGACCTGCTCGGCGCGGTCCATCCGGGTGTGCGAGTGCCCACCGACGATCAGGTCGATGCCCGGCACCGCCCGCGCCAGCTCCCGATCGGAGTCCAGGCCGATGTGGGTCAGGGCGACCACAAGGTCCACCTGGGGCTCCAGCGCGGCCACGGCGTGCCGGGCCGCCGCCGCGTGCTCCACGACCCGCAGCCGGGCCATGGTGGCCTCGTCGGCGAGGTGCGGCAGCGAGGCTGTGGTCAGCCCGAAGACGCCGACGCGGATGCCGTTGACCTCGAAGATGGTCCAGGGGCTGACCCCCTCGAAGCCCGGCGCGCAGCTCAGCGCCTCCTCGCCGCAGGGCGCGCGCACATTGGCGCTGAGCACAGGGCTGCGGCTGAGGCCGATGAAGGCCTGGGCGTGCTCGTAGCCCCGATCGAGCTCATGGTTGCCCAGCACCCAGGCGTCCATCCCGATGGCCTCGAAGAGCACAGCCATGGCTCCGCCGCGCACGCCCTCGACCTCGAGCTCCATCAGGGGCGTGCCGGTCAGCACATCGCCCCCATCCAGGAAGAGGACCGCCTCCTCGCCGAACTGCCGCTCCAGCCCGCGGACCCGCGCGTCGATGGCGACCATCCCGCCCAGGGGCGCCTCGTCCTCGCGCCACTCGGACCGGTACGGTCGAAAGTGGCTGTGGACGTCGTTGGTGTGGGCCAGGACGAAGGTGCCCGAGGCGGCCTTGCCGGCAGGCGGAGGCTTGATCGCCCCCTTCGAGGTGGCGCCATCCCGGGGCGCGCAGGCCAACAGGAGGAGGAGGAGCGGGCTCATGAGGCGTCGAGCAGGCGACCGATCTCGGCCACGCTGTCTGGGGTGAGCACCCCATCGAAGCGCGCCAGCACGCTGCCATCGGTCTCGAAGATCCAGGTCTGCGGGACCTGGCGGAAGCTCAGGCCGAGGGCGCTGAAGAAGCTCTCGGGCGAGGCGGTCACGAGCACGCTGGGCCAGGTCACGCCGTTGCCGTCGGCGAAGCGCTCGACGTGCTCGACGATGTCGTCGTCCTCTCCCCGCGGGTCGAAGAGATCCCAGGACAGGCCCAGGAAGTCGACCCGGTCCTGGTAGCGCCGAGCCAGCTCGATCAGCAGCGGCAGCTCGTCGACGCAGGGCACGCACCAGGTCGCCCAGTGGTTGACGACCCGGCGGCGCGGACCGGGGCCGTGGGCCAGCTTCACCAGGTCCAGCCCGCCCCGCTGGCAGCCCTTGACCGGCAGCGCCAGCCCCGGCACCGGCGCCGGGGATCTGGCTGGGGACGCCGGCTTCGCCTTGGCGGCAGGCTTCGCCTTGGCGGCGAGAGCGGGCTCCGCCTTGGCGGCTGGAGGTGGCGCTGGGGCTTCGCGAGGGGGCGCTGGGGCTTCGCGAGGGGGGAGCGGCGGCGTCTGGGCGCGCTCGCCGCGCTTCTCGAAGAGGTCGTCGCGCGCGACCCTGACCGATACGCGCTGCGCGACCCGACGCACCAGCCCACGAAGCCCACCCGACCCGCTGCTCATGTTGCACTCCCTGCGAATGGCGGAGGATACCGCCCGGCCGTCTCTCAGATCCAGTGTCGAAGGCTCCCCTCTACCCTCGCTCAACGCCTCGCCTGCCCCCAGACCTGCCAGGCGCCGCTCTGCTCGTCCCAGGTGAAGACCTTGGCCGTGATCGCCTGGGCGTCCGCCTCTACCATCCGGGCGACCGCGACCGCCATCACCCGATCCAGCTCATCGGAGCCGGCCGTCCAGGCCAGCCAGACCCCCGGCGTCGGCACGGCGACCCGCGCCTGGTCGCCCACGCGGGCCTTCACCTGGTCGGGGAAGAGCATCGGCGCGTGATCGAGCCCGTCGCCCTCGGCGGAGAGCCAGTAACCTGCGCTCATGTCGGCGATGGCCGCCTGCTCGGGGCGGGTCGGGCCGAGCGAGGCGCGGGCGGCGGCCGTGGCCTTGGCGAAGGCCTGCTCCTCGCTCAGGCCCAGGGTCGCCAGGTCCGCGCGCACCAGGGCACGCGGCTCCTCGGCCCTGAGGGTGAGGCAGAGGGAGACCGACTCGGCGAAGGGCCGGCAGACCTGCTCGGCAGGAGGTTGACCGACCAGCCCGAGGCCCAGGCTCAGCGCAGCGATCGACGCCTCACTCGGAGACATGGTAGGCGTCGACCAGCCGCTGCATCCGGGTGCGGATGTCGCCCAGGTCCGCCCTGGGGTCCTCGAGCATGCCGAAGACCTCGCCGGTCAGGACCCGCTGGCGGGCGCAGAGCAGGCGGGCCATGGCCAGGACGAGCTGGTGCGCGGCCAGGCTCTCGCCGGCCAGCAGCGACTGGAAGGCGCCCCGCGGGAAGCGCAGCAGGACGCTGTCCTTGACCGCCTGGACCGTGCCCGAGCGGGGGGAGCCGTCAAGCACGGCCATCTCTCCGAAGCAGGCTCGCGGCGCCAGCTGCACCACCAGGTTCCGCCGGCCCACCCCGACCTCGCGAAAGACCTCCACCCCGCCGGAGTAGACGACGTACCAGGCATCGCCGACATCGCCCTGCTGGAAGAGGGCCTGCCCGGCGTCGAGGTGCTGGATCTGCATGATGCCTACGATCTCGGCCAGCCCGTCCGGAGCGAGGTCCTTGAAGAGCGGCGTCTCGAGCAGAAAGGTGAGGATCTGCTCGAGGGTGATGCTGGAATCCACGAATGCTCCCAACCAGGCCCGTGTGGAAGAAGTCGCAGGCTTGGATTCCGGGTAGACTGCCTGCGCCTGAACCCGAGCGCAAGTCTCGCCGCGCAAAGGTCACAACCGACTGCTCCAGGAACTGCCATGGGCCTGAAAGACTCCCTGCTCCGCCGCGCGCGAAAGGCGGTCAACCGCTTCTCGGGCGAGTACTCCGCGCCCGCCCCCGAGACCCTCAAGCCCTACGAACGACCGGGGACGCCCGACGCCGAGGCCGAGGTGGTGATGGCGCGCCTCAACCGCCCCAACCCAGGCAAGGGCCAGTCCGACGAGGACTGAGCCGGATCGCTGGGCGCTGGGGCGCTGGGGCGCTGGCTGGGCGCTGAGCGAGCGGCTCAGGGCAGGCGTGCCAGGACCCAGGTGAAGGCGCTGCGGGCGGCGTCCAGGGGCTGCGGCTGGGCCGGGACCCTCCAGCCGTCCATGCCCAGGATGCGCACATCCTGGAAGCCCGCGGCCTGCACCAGGGAGCGGATCTCGGTCGGGGCCCAGGCTCGCAGCGACTGCACCGGCAGGGCTTCGGGCTCGGGGCCGCCACGGAAGATGAGGATCTGGTCCTTCAGCCGCCCCGACTCCGCGTCGAAGCGGTAGTTGCGCACGATGTGCGCGTCGGCGGCAAGCGTCCCCGGGGGGAAGTGCCGGGTCGACTCGTGGCAGGCCCAGTAGTAGGCGTTGGGGATCTCCAGCAGCAGCCGCCCCCCCTGGACCAGCCGCTCGGCCGCTGCGACCAGCACCGAGAGGTGGTCGGCCTCGTCCTCGAAGACGCCGAAGGCGGCGTCCATCGCGATGATCGCCTCGAAGGGGCCGGAGACGGGCGGGGCGCGCATATCCCCCAGCACCCAGCGGGGGCCTTCCTGCTGAGCGTGGCGGCGGGTCCAGGCGGTGCGCGCGAGGTCCAACACCGCGGGTGCCAGGTCCAGCCCGGTGAGGGCATAGCCCCGCTCGTGCAGCAGGCAGCTGTGTCGACCGGCCCCGCAGCCCAGGTCCAGGAGTCGGTCCCCGGCCTGCAGGCGCAAGGCGCGCTCCATCAGGTCGACCTGTTCCTCGGCCAGCCTGTCGATCTCGCCCGCAAAGGCGGGATCGATCGCGGCCATCGACGCAGAGAGCTTCATCCACCAGGGGGAGGCATCGTCGTTCATGACGCGACCGTAGCACGGCAGGAGGCTACGAAGGAGAGACACCCCCACCCGGACGCCCCGATGCTGCTCCAGTCCTACATCGACGACACGACCTGCCTGAACATCGAGGTCGAGGCCACCGGCGACTTCCACAAGAACGAGGACGAAGGCGGCGCCTTCCACCCCGACAAGGTGCTGGACAACGTGGTCCAGGTCGCGGCCCTGGTGGCACGGCGCATGTCCGACGCCGCCAGCGACGCGGCCGCCAGCTCCGCCACCCCCCCCTCGCGGCTGACCCTCACCTTCGGGATCCGGGTGGACGGCGCCGCGGTGGTCAGCCTCGCCAGCGACCTGTCCAAGGCGCACTTCCAGGTCAAGGCCGAGTGGGCTCCGAAGGGCTGAGCGCCGCTGGCTCTCCCCTCACCCGCTGCCAGGCCTCGCGCATCGCCTCCCCCAGCCGGCGACGCTCCTGCTCGACCCTGCTGCGGTCTTCGCTGTCGGGCGCGGGCTCCTGCCAGCCGTAGAAGAGGTCCACCCGGGCGAAGGGCAAGGGGATCTCGAAGCGGTCCCAGGACCGAAGGCGAAGGCAGGGGCGGCTGCGCGAGATGACCCAGCAGACGCCGACCTGGCTGGAGGCGGCCAGCGCGGAGGCGCCGATCTGGGGTTGGTGCCGCGGCCCCCGGGGGCCGTCCACCGCGAGGGCGGGGATCCGACCTGAGGCGATCGCCTCCAAGGCCCCGCGGTAGGCCTCCTTCCCCCGACGGCTGCTGCTCCCGCGGACGGTGCTGTACCCGAGGCGGGTGATCACCCGGGCCAGCAGCTCGCCGTCCTTGCTGACGCTGGCCATGCCGGCCACGGGCAGGTGGCGATGACAGCCGATGAAGGCGAGCTGCTCGCCATGCCAGAAGGCGAGGACGCCCTTGCCCGTGCGGAGCTCCGGCTCGTAGCGCCCGTAGTCGTGGCGGTGCACCCGCCAGGTCCAGGAGAGCATGCGGAAGAGCAGGGCGATGACCGGGGCTGCCCAGGGGCCGCCCGAGGGCTGGACAGGCTCCGGGGCGAGGTCGGGAGGCGATGTCGACACGGCGCCCAGCTTAGCGTGAGCGGGCCCGCCGGGTGGGATAGGCGGAGCCCCATGGGAACTGAACCCCTCGTCCTCGGGCGCTTCCTGCGAGGCGAGGCTGCGCCCGCGCCCGTGGGCCTGAAGCGCTGGCGGGCCGTGGACCAGGCCACCGGCGAGCCCGTCGACCTGGTCGGCCCCGACGCCTCGGTCCTGATCCGACCGGGTGCGCTGGAGCAATTCCAGGCCGCCGCCGGGCTCCGGGCCGACCACCCCGCCCTGCTCCTGGCCGAGCACAGCGGCATGGAAGACCGACGGCCGCTGCTCGTCCGCGCCCCCTCCGAGCCGCTGGGGACCCTGCCCCGCCTGGACGCCGACCAGGCCCTCGCGCTGGCAGCGTGGTTGGCGCCCGCGGCGATCGAGGCCCAGCAGGCGCTCGGCGGGATGCTCAGCCCCGACGACCTCGTGGTGGACGAGCTCGGGCAGGTGCGGCTCTCGCCCCGGGGCCTGGGCGCTGCGGGTGCGCTGAAGCCGCCGCCCTACCAGGCACCCGAGCAGCGGGATGGCGCCCCTCCCCTCCCCGGTAGCGCCCTGTACGGCCTGGGGGTGATGCTCTTCCAGGCCACCACAGGTCAGCCCTACCTGCCCGGACGGCGCGCCCGCGCGCTCGATCCCTCGCTGCCCGAGTCGCTGGACCTGCTGCTCGCGGCGCTCTGCGACCCCGACCCCCAGCGGCGTCTCCAGGCCGCGCAGGCGCTCCCGGAGGGCCAGCCGGTGCTGCTGCCCCGCCCCTCGGCCATGACCGTGGAGGCTCCCTCCAGCACCCTTCCCACCCCGAGCGAGCCGGAGGTCGCGCCGGCCGAAGCCTGGCACCTCGTGCTGGCGTCGCCCCCCGCGACCGCCGCGGCGCGAGGCCGGCTCGCCGCCCTGCTGGACCTCCCGCGGGAGGTGCTGGAGCCGATGGTGGAGCGAGACGAGGCGATCTCCCTGGACCGCGCCGCCAGCCCCGACCGGGCTCAGGCCCGCCTCGCCCAGCTCCGCGAGCTGGGAATCGAGGCGACGGTCGTTCCGCCGGCCAGCCCCTGGGCGGCCGCCCTGCTGTTCACCACGGCCCTGGGCGCCGTGAGCGGCGTCACCTTGGGGCTGGTCGGGGCGGTCCTGGGCCTGTTCGCCTCGTTCCTGGTGCTGGCAGCCTCCCTCGCCGGCCTGCTGCTCGGTGTGCTGCTCGCGGCGCTCAGCCTCGGCCTCTACCGCAAGGGGGCCCAGCGCTCCTCCGTCGAGGGGGCCTTCACCCGGCAGGCCCGCCTCCGAAGGCAGCCCGCGACCGGCGACGACGAGCTCAGCCGCGCCCTGCGGAGGGCCCATCGCCGCGTGCTGGAGAGCGAGCTGCACCCGGTGGTGCGGCTGGACCATGAGCGCATGCTGGAGGAGCTGGAAGCCCAGCGGCCGCTCCGACCGGCAGCGGAGCTGATCCAGGAGGCCGAGCGCATCGCCCGGCAGGCCAGATCCTTGGGAGAGGCGGCCCTGGGAGAGGCGGCCTTGGGAGAGGAAGCGCAGTCGCAGGGGACGCGGAGCGGCGCCAGCCGCCGGGCGACCGGGGTCCGCACCCTGTCCTGAGGGAGTGCCCCTGTGAGGCTACTCGCCGCCGGTGTCCCCACCGCCGGTGTCCCCACCGCCAGTGTCGCCACCTCCGTCGGTGGTGCCGCCATCGGTCGTGCCACCATCGGTCGTGCCGCCATCGGTCGTGCCGCCGTCGGTGGTGCCGCCGTCGGTCGTGCCGCCGTCGGTCGTGCCGCCGTCGGTCGTGCCGCCGTCGGTGGTGCCGCCGTCGGTCGTGCCGCCATCTTCGGTGCCGCCATCTTCAGTGCCGCCATCTTCGGTGCCGCCACCGTCGACATCGTCCCACTCCACCGAGGGGTCGCGGGGCGAGCTGAAGTCGTTGGCCTCTTCCTTGTCGCCGCAAGCGACCAGCGAGAAGAGGCAGAGCATCGGGATCAGGGCGGCGTGGCGCGCGGACATGGGCGGGCTCCGGTTCGAAGAGGATGCACTTTCGCTCGTCTGGAGCCGTCGGTCAAGGGTTCCAGTCAAGGCTTGCGAGCTGCATCTGGCCCGGAGCACGCCAGAGAGGTACGGCAGCGGGGATCCTTCTCCGCCCGGAGGCGACGCGGCGATGAACATCCTGGGCCTGTCCTGCTTCTACCATGACGCCGCTGCCTGCTTGCTGGTCGACGGAGCTGCCGTCGCCGCGGTGGACGAGCAGGCCTTCACCCGCAAGAAGCACGATCCGGACTTCCCGATCCACTCGATCCGCTGGGTGCTGAAGCAGGCCGGGCTGACGATCAAGGACATCGACGCGGTCGCCTTCTACGACAAGCCGCTGGTCAAGTTCGAGCGGCTGTTGATCAGCCACCTCTCGACCTTTCCGCGCTCGATGCCGCAGTTCGTCAAGGGCATGCCCGCCTGGTTCTCCACGAAGCTGCGGCTGGACAAGCTGCTGACCTCCGAGCTCGGCTACCACGGGCCGATCATGTACGGCAGCCACCACCTCTCTCACGCCGCCAGCACCTTCTACTGCAGCGGCTGGAAGGAGTCCTCGATCCTGACCGTCGACGGGGTCGGCGAGTGGTCGACCACCAGCTGGGGCGTCGGGCGCGACAACAAGATCGACCTGAGCGGCGAGATCCGCTTCCCGCACAGCCTGGGCCTGCTCTACAGCGCCTTCACCTGGTACCTGGGCTTCAAGGTCAACAGCGCCGAGTACAAGGTGATGGGCCTCGCTCCGTACGGCGAGCCGCTCTATGTCGACCGCATCCGCAAGCTGATCCACATCGCCCCGGACGGGACCTTCCGCCTGGACATGCGCTACTTCACCTTCGATCACGGCATGCGCATGTTCAACGCCGGCTTCGAGGAGGTGATGGGCGCGCCCACCCGCCCGCTCGAGAAGGCCCCGCTGGAGCAGTTCCACAAGGACGTCGCCCGCTCCCTGCAAGAGGTCGTCAACGACGTGATGGTGGCCCTGGTCACCAAGGTCGTCGAAGAGACGGGGGTGCCGCGGATCTGCCTCGCCGGCGGCGTCGCCCTCAACTGCGTGGCCAACGGCGAGATCCTGCGCCGGGCGCCGGTCGAGGACGTCTACATCCAGCCCAGCGCCGGAGACGCCGGTGGGGCGATGGGCGCGGCGCTGTGGGCCTGGCACGATGTGCTCGGCAAGCCCCGCGAATGGAAGCTCAGCGACGTCTACCTGGGCCCCGGCTACAGCGAGGCCGAGATCCAGGACACCTTGGACGCGCTGGGGGCCGTCTACCGCCGGCTGGACCGGCAGGCCCTGCTGGACGAGACGGCCGAGCTGATCGACACCGCCCACGTCGTCGGCTGGTACCAGGGCCGCCTGGAGTGGGGCCCCCGCGCGCTCGGTCACCGCAGCATCCTGGGCGACCCGCGCCACCCCGAGATGCGGACCATCATCAACCAGAAGATCAAGATGCGGGAGGGCTTCCGCCCCTTCGCCCCCAGCATCCTCGAAGAGTACTGCTCCCAGTACTTCGAGCTGGACCGCCCCAGCCCCTACATGCTGCTGGTGGCGCAGGTCAGCGCCGAGCACCCCGACCTGCCGGCCATCACCCACGTCGACAACTCGGCGCGAATCCAGACGATCAGCCGCGACCAGGACGAGCTCTACTACGACCTGATCGACACCTTCCGCAAGCGGACCGGCTGCCCCCTGGTGATCAACACCAGCATGAACGTGCGCGGCGAGCCGATCGTCAACACTCCTCAGGACGCCTACCGCTGCTTCATGCGCACCGACATGGACGCGCTGATCTGCGGACCCTTCCTGATGTTGAAGCCCGATCAGCCGGCCATCGAGCTGAAGAGCGCCGCCGAGGAGTTCGGGCTGGACTGAGGCTCGTGCAGGAGGGACGCGCGGGCGCGCCTTCCTTACCGAAAACCCACACGCCGCCTCGGCCGAGCGGACTACGCTCCTCGGCCCTTGCTGCTCCTCCTCGCCATGGCCGCCGCCGCTGCCCCCCCGGTCCTCCTGCCGGGGGGTGAGCTCGTCGCGGGTGAGGCCGGACTGGTCGACCTGTGGGCCCCCGAGCTGCCGACCGATACGACCATCCGGGCGCGCGCGAGCGGGGGGCAGGCCGGACCGGTCGAGCGCCTCGCCGACGGGCGGATCCGGGTGGCGGTGCAGCCCTCGACGGCGGGCCGCTTCGAGCTCTTCCTGGCCCTGAGCGGCCCCGGCGGCAAGGAGAGCGGGCGCTACGCCTTCGAGGTCCAGCCCCCGATGGCCGGCGGGCTCAGCATCGAGGCCCGGCCGCTGGAGACGCCGGTCGGCGGCGCTCCGGTCGAGCTGCTGGTGCGCCCCCAGGCCGCGGATCGGCGTGCCCCCGGCGAGCGTCGGCTCTTGATCCAGACCAGCGCCGGCCGGGTTGAGGGACCGCAGGCCGCCGACAAGGGCTGGACGCTGCGCTTCACCCCGCCCGATCGGCTCGCCGAGCCCCTCTTCGCCATCGTCACCGTCGCCGACGCCGCCGCGCCAGGCGCCACCCCGGGCTGGGTCGCCATCCCTGTCGCGACGCCGACCACCCTGCGCTTTCCCTTCGAGGCGGGGGCCTCCTGCGCGCTGCTCGTCGGGGAGCAGCGCTTCGGCCCGGTCAGCTCCGACGAAGAAGGCAAGCTGAGCTTCGCGCTGACCCTCCCACCGGGCCACGCGCGCGGTGAGCTGGAGTGTCAGCACCAGGGCCAGAGCCTGCGGCGCACGGTGGCCCTGCCCTCGGGCAAGGAGCCGACCCTGGCCGTCCTGCCCCTGCCCGCCCGGGTCCCGGCCGGGGCCAGCCTGAGCCTGAACATGGTGGTGCTCGAGGCCGACGGGACCCCCCGGATGGCCGGCACCGCCCCCTCGATCGAGGCCAGCTCGGGACGGGTGGAGGAGTCGAAGCTGGTCGGATCGGGGCTGGCCACGGCCCGCTGGACCGCGCCCGACAGCCCCGGGGTGGTCACGCTGAAGGCCAACCTGCTGGGCGGACAGGCCCAGGCCCGGGTCGAGGTGGTCGCCGCATCGGCCTCCGGGCAGGCTACCGGCCAGGCCCCCGCCGCGATCCTGGGCTGGACCAGCACCCCGATCCTGCCCGCCGGTCACCGCGCCCCCGTCGCCGCCTCCGTCCTGGTGGTCGACGAGCTCGGCCTGCCCGTGCCCGGCCTCACCCTGGAGCTGAGCGCCGAGAAGGCCAAGGTCGCCGCAAGCGTACGCACCGACGCCCAGGGCCGCGGGCGGGTGCAGCTCAGCCCCCTGGAGGACGGGGTCGTCGTCCTGAACATGAGCCTGGGTGGTGTCCGCAGTGCGATGTCCATCCTGGTCGGCCAGGGGGGAGAGGCCCTCAGCGACGCGCCGGCCACGGGGACCCTGCGAGACCAGGCCCTCCGGGAGCGCGCCCGCGCGGCGGCGAGCGGCGAGGCCCTCCCTCCCCTCCCCTCGCCCACCGCTCCGACCG
>DDSR01000349.1 GCA_002343455.1 Deltaproteobacteria bacterium UBA2385
GGCGGGGGTAGCGGCGCGGGAGGGAGAGGGGCCGGGGCCGGGAGGGCGGAGAGGCCGGGATCCCAGGTCTGGCTGGCGGCGTCGACCGGGGGCAGCGGCGGAGCCCAGCGCTGTCGGCCGTCGAGCACGGCGAGCAGCGCCTCGCAGTCGGCGATGCGGGCCTCACGATCCAGGCAGAGCGCCCCCTCGATGGCCATGGCCAGGGGGGCCTCCAGCTCGGGCCGGACCAGGCGCGGGGGCTCGTAGCGGCCCGAGGCCACCTGGTACATCAGGCTGACCACATCGGGCGCCTCGAAGGGCCGCACCCCGCAGAGCAGCTCGTAGAGGATGACCCCCAGCGACCAGATGTCGGCCCGGTGGTCGACCGNNCTGCTCGGGGGCCATGTAGGCGGGGGTGCCCATCGCCTGCCCCTGGCGGGTGCGGTGCTGCCGATCGACCGTGTCGTCGCTCAGCCGGGCGAGGCCGAAGTCGGTCACCCGCGGCTGCACGACGCCGGCCTCGTCCCGCTCCAGCAGCACGTTGGCGGGCTTCAAGTCGCGGTGGACCAGGCCGTGGGCGTGAGCGTGGGCGACCCCGGCGACGATGCCGCGGAAGAGCTGCAGGGCCTCCTCGCGCAGCAGCGGGCCCAGCTCCAGCCGATCGGCGAGGCTGCCGCCGCCGACGAAGTCCATCAGCAGCGCCGGAGCGCCCTCGACCTCCAGCACGTCGCGCACGCTGACGACATTGGGGTGCCGGATCCGCGCCTGCACCCGGCCCTCGCGCACCAGCCGCTCGCGCACCATCGGGTCGTCGACCTGCAGCACCTTCAGCGCGTGCACGGTCTCCAGGCTGAGGTGGCGCACCCGGTAGACCAGGGCCATGCCGCCGCGGCCGAGCAGCAGCTCGATCCGGTAGCGCTCGACGATGTCGCCGGGGGAGAGGACGGGGGGCACAGCGCCCCAGCGTAGCGCAGGGAGGGGAGAGAGCCCTGCTCACGGGATACACCCTCTGGCCTGGAACCTCCTCTGGAGCCCGCCATGCGCCTCACCCTGGTCCTGCCCCTCCTCCTGACGCTGGGCCTCGGCTGCGGCTTCTTGCGCGGCGAGGGCGACGAGCTCCCCTTGGACGAGGGCTGTCAGCCGATCCTCGGCCTGCAGTCGCGATCGGTGCGCACCACCCTGGGCACCGCCACCGTCCAGGCCGACGTCCCACCCTTCGCCCGCTCGCTGATGCTCTCGGCCCGCTCCGAGCCCGGCACCTACCTCTTCGTCGAGCGGGTGCTCGCGCCCGACGGCAGCGTCGTGGCCAGCTCCAGCGACTGGCAGAGCCAGACGGAGTTCCTCAGCTCGGCCCTGCTCGTCCTGGGCGAGGAGGCCAACCTGAACTGGCCGGTGCGCGACATCGACCCGGCCCTGACCGGCGGCGAGTGGACCTTCGAGCTGACGGTGCTCTCCTCCTCCGGCCAGTACCTCGACGACGAGCCGATTCGTACGACCCTCTTCATCAACCGCGACGTCGACGAGGGCGAGGGCTGCCTCAGCGCCCAGGTCCTGATGAGCCCCGCGACCGCCGCCGACCCGGCGCTGGACGAGGCGGTCCGGCAGGCCGTGGCCCGCTGGCAGGAGGTCTACGCCCAGGCCGGCGTGCAGGTCAGCGCCCGCTTCGGGACCGCAGAGGCGCTGCCGGAGACCCTCGATCACCCCTACCTGGGCAGCGATCTGTACGAGACCATAAAGTCCGAGGCCCAGGACGAGGAGCTGGTGATGGTGATCGGCGAGTCGGTCGCGGGGGCCTCGACGGGCATCCTGGGCGAGGCCGGCGGGATCCCCGGCTCGCTGGCCCCCGCCCGGCGGGCGGTGGTCGGGGTCGGCTGGCTGCTGCACGCCGGCGCCGACGGCAGCTTCGACGACACCGACATCGACGGCCTGGGCGAGACGATGGCCCACGAGATCGGCCACTATGTCGGCCTCTTCCACCCGATCGAGCTGGACAGCAGCGGCCGCCCCTCGGGCTACACCGACGCCCTGACGGACACGCCGGACTGCGACTCCTCGACCGACTGCCTCAACGCCCTCGGCACCAACCTGATGTACCCTTACCGGACCTGCTACGACGCCAACTGCACGCGCCAGGACCTGCTCACCGCCCAGCAGGAGGCGGTCATCCGCGGCTACACCGGCTCGCGCTGAGGCCCCGAATGAAGCCATTGGGCGACACGTCAGTAGGCGGTGCAGAGCCGCCGGTGTAGGGTGAAGCCACCCTGGAGGGACCTGTGAATCGACGAACCCTGGCCCCGATTGTCCTGATGGCCCTGGCCCTGCCCGCGACCGGCTGCGACGCCCTGAAGGGCCTGCTCTCCGAGATCGACGGCGACCTGGAGACCCGCACCTTCTCGGTCGAGTCCAGCGACGGCCTCGCCACCATCGAGGTCGACGTCGCCGGGCAGGAGTCCTTCCTGCTGACCGCGACCTCCGGCAGCCTGCTGGCCGTCGAGTCGATCCACGACCCCGACGGCAACCGGGTGCTCTACTGGGAGGACTGGTACGGCAGCGAGTCCCTGACCGGCGCGGTCTGGCTGGAGGGCCAGAGCTCCGTGCTGAACTGGCCCATCCGCAAGAGCGACGGCAACCTCAGCGAGGGCACCTGGACGGTCGAGGTCGGCGTCGTCGACAACCAGGGCTACTACACCGACGACACCGTCAACGCCGATCTGCGGCTGAAGACCGACGGCGACCTCGACGCCGGGACGGTCTCCGTCCGCATCGTCTACGCCGAAGGCCTGGACACCGATGAAGAGGTCACCAACGGCGTCACCCAGGCGGTCGAGCGCTGGGTCGAGGTCTGGGCTCCCTACGGGCTCGAGCTCGAGGTCGAGTACCTCAGCAGCGACTTCTCGCTCAACCAGCCCAGCCCGGGCGAGGGCAACGAGCACAGCGACGTCGCCGGGGGCAGCGACGGTCAGCAGGTGACGATCCTGGTGTCCGAGACCATCGACGGCAGCGTCGACTACTACGGCATCGCCGGGGGGATCCCCGGGACCCTCGGGCGGACGGACAGCGCGCTGATCATCGTCTCCTGGCTGGCCAACGCCGGCGGCGACGGGGCCTTCAGCGCGGCCGACGTGCAGCTCTTCGGCGAGACCCTGGCCCACGAGACCGGGCACTACATGGGCCTCTTCCACCCCGTCGAGATGACCTACGACTACTGGGACGCGCTCAGCGACACCGAGGACTGCGGCAGCCAGAACGCCTGCGAGTCGGCCCTGCGCGAGAACCTGATGTTCCCGTACCCGGTCTGCGACTGGACCGAGTGTGTGGCCCAGGACGACATGACCACCCAGCAGGTCGGCGTGAAGCAGCGCTACACGGGGA
>DDSR01000372.1 GCA_002343455.1 Deltaproteobacteria bacterium UBA2385
CGCTACTCCATGTAGCCCAGCGCCGTGTCTCCTTGGGCGCTGGGCCACATGGCTCCGCTCGCTACGCCTCGTCGAAGTTGCCCCTTCGGGCTCTCGCCCGCCGGGCCAACCGCTCCTCGCCTCCGCTCGCTACTCCATGTAGCCCAGCGCCCGGAGGGCCTCGATCTCCTCCTCGCTGAGGTTCTCGGGCATGCCCTTGGGGGCGTCGACGGGGGCGTCCAGGTCTGGCAGGGCCAGGGTGCCTTGCCACTCGCGCAGCTCCAGGGAGAGGGCGTCGACCTTCTGCGGCTCGGCGGCGGCGATGTCGCGGGTCTCGTCCGGATCCTCGCGCAGGTTGAAGAGGAACTTGCCGTCGGTGAGGTGCTGGACGAGCTTGTAGTCGCCCGAACGGTAGGTGCGGAAGCGGCTGCGGGGGTTGACCAGGGGGCCCGTGCCGTTGGCCTCGCCCGGCTTGAAGCGGGCGGCGAGCATATGCTCCTCGAAGCGCTCGGCGAGGACAGGCTTGCCGACGTCCTCGCCCTGCAGGCCGGGCATCAGGCTGCCGACCTGGTAGACGCCGGGCACCTTCAGGCTGAGCAGATCGAGCACGGTAGCGTAGACGCCGACGGTGGAGACGGCCGGCTCGACGACGCTGCCGGCCGGGATGCGCTCGGGGTAGCGGATGGCCATCGGCACGCGCAGGACGACCTCGCTGACGGGGGTGACGTGGCCGAAGGAGCCGTGCTCTCCCACCGCCTCGCCGTGGTCGCCGAGCACGATGACGACGGTGTTGTCCAGGCGGCCGGACTCGCGCCAGACCTCGATCACCTCGCCCACGAGGTGGTCGGTGTAGAGCACACCGGCGTCGTACATGTCGATCAGCGGCTGGTGGACGATCCCGAACTCTTCGTCCGTGAGCTGGCGGCCGAACTGTACGCCGAAGGCGATCTGGTTGATGTCACGCAGCTCGCTGATCGGACGGTCCTGGTAGGCGTTGAGGAAGTCGTCGGGCAGCTGGTGGAAGGGAAAGTGCGCCTCGAGGAAGTTGACGAAGACGAACTGCGGCGGACCGTCCGTGGGGCGATCGGCCATCCAGCGCTCGATGTTGCCGACGACGACGGAGCCGCCCTTGTCCTCGGCGCCGCCCAGGGGGGTGGTGTCGATCAGCCGGTAGATGAAGCTGAAGTTGCGGGCGCTGGTGCCGGTGGACCAGGCCTTGTCGTTGGCCTGGAAGCCGCGGGTCAGGCCGAAGCTGTCGCTGATGTGCGGGTTGGCGCTGAAGCAGCGGGTCTGCCAGCCGGCGTCTGCCAGGGTCTCGGCCAGGGTGGGCAGCCGATCGTCGAGGAAGCGCGTCTCGTCGTTGGCGTTGTTCCAGGAGGGGAAGGTGCCGGTGAAGAGGGCGGCGTGGGCCGGCAGCGACCAGGTGGCCGGGCTGTTGGCGTCCTTGAAGAGCAGCCCCTCCTTGGCGAGGCGGTCGAAGTTGGGCGTGGTCTGGCGCTCGTAGCCGTAGGCGGAGGAGGACTGCGCCCGCACGGTGTCCATGACGATGAAGAGCACATCGGGGGCCCCGGCCGGAGCCTGGGCGGCGCCCTCACGCATGGGCAGCGGGGGCTTGTTGGCCTCGATGATCTCGGGCACGGCCAGGGTGATCGCCGGGATGACCGCCGCCAGGGTCACGGCGCCCATCGGCGCCCGCCTCCAGATGGCCCGCCCGATCGCGTAGACCACCAGGGCCACGACGGTCGGGGCGATCCACATCGCCAGCTTGGAGGGATCGACCGCGACGTAGCGCTCCAAGCCGATCCAGAGCGCCGCCAGGAGCAGGGGATGGACCCACTCGCCCCGCGGAAGCCGGGTGGCCGGCGCCAGCAGCAGGCCGGCGACGACGCCCAGCAGGACCTCCATCGGCACGGTCCGCGCGGCGAAGCCGGTGAGCGGCGGCACGCCCAGGGCGATGATCAGGCCGATGCCCTGGACGAGGTGGACGATGGTGATGGACACACCCCAGCCCAGACCGCCGAGCAGGCCGGCCTTGAGCATCGAGGTGGGGGTCGGGCGAGGTGTGGACACGGGCTCACCGGTGCGAGAGGGTCGGCCCGACCTCTACCCCGGGAGCCCAGAGGGGCGCGAGCGCTTGCACAGGATCCGCGCAGAGCTTCCCGCGAAAGCCCTGCGGGTGCTCAGCTCCCGGAGTCGAGCTCGACCCAGCCGCGGGCGGCGCTCCAGGCCCGCAGCCGCCAGCGCTCGCCGTCGCTGGACCACTCCAGGCTGCCGAGCCGGTCGGTGCGCAGCAGGCGGGTCCGGCAGCCTCGCCCGTCGGCGTCCGCGGGCCCGCAGTCGGCCTCATCGGCCGGCAGGGTCCAGGCCCCCAGGGTCTGCGCGTGGGGGTGGCCGAAGCGGTTGTCGCGCCCGGCGCTGACGACGGCGAGGGCGGGGCGGGTGCGGGCGACGAAGGCCGGCGAGGAGGAGCTGCGGCTGCCATGGTGCGCCACCTTCACGACCGTCATCGGGCCCAGGACCCGCGCCAGCAGCGCTTCGGCCTGGTGCTCGACGTCGCCGGTGAAGAGGACCCGGTGCCGCCCGTGGTCCAGGCGCAGCACCAGGCTCTCGTCGTTGATCGCGTCGCGTCCGCGGGCCCGCCAGCCGCTGCGGGGGTGCTCGATGCGCGCGCCGGAGAGCCCTCGGACCGGGACGTCGTCGGGCAGGACGAGGGTGCTGCCCTGGGCCTGCGCGGCGGTCCACAGCGCGGTGTAGGCGGCCTCGTCCGGGAGCGGGGCCCGCGGCGCCCAGAAGGCGCGCACCGGCAGCGCCTGCATCACCGGCAGCAGGCCGCCCATATGGTCGTCGTGGGCGTGCGAGAGGACGACGGCGTCCAGCCGGCGCAGGCCTCGACGGCGCAGGTAGCGCAGGAGCTGGTCGGAGGAGGGGCCGCCGTCCACCAGCCAGCGCCGGCCGTCGGGCCACTCCACCAGGGCGGCGTCGCCCTGGCCCACGGCGAGGAAGGTGAGGACCAGCCGCTCGGCGGGCACCACTCGCAGGCCGAGGGCGACCAGGGCGAGGCAGGCCGCCGCCGCGGGGTACCGACGCAACAGGACCGCGCCGGCCAGCAGCGCCGCCCCGCCTGCGCCGACCGCCGGGGTCCAGGGCTCGCGGTCGACCAGGGCCAGCCCCCGCAAGCCCAGGTCGACGGCGCTGTCGCCGACCGCCAGGGCCAGCAGGCCCGGATCGCCGGGCAGCACCAAGGCCAAGAGCGCCGCCGGCACAGCCACCCCGCCCATCAGCGGAGCGGCGACCAGGTTCGCCAGGGGCGAGAGGGGCGAGAGCTGCTGGAAGTGCATCGCGACGAAGGGGAGGGTGCCCAGCGAGGCCCCGACGGTGGCGGCGAGGCTGCCCACCAGCCAGCTCAGCAGGCGGGGAGAGTCCGGCGGGATCAGGCGGGTGAAGCGCGGCACCACCAGCAACATCCCGGCGACCGCCGAGAAGGAGAGCTGGAAGCCCAGATCGCCGACCAGCCCGGGCTCGAAGAGGACGACCAGGGCGGCCGCCAGGCCCAGCAGGGTCCAGGGGCGAGGACGGCGGCCCAGCAGCGAGGTCGCGGCGGCGGCGACGACCATCACCGCCGCCCGCCGGGCCGAGGCCGGGGCGCCCACCGAGAGGGCGTAGGCCACGGC
>DDSR01000181.1:0-18393 GCA_002343455.1 Deltaproteobacteria bacterium UBA2385
GAGAGCCACCGAATGAGAGTCGAGCAGGCAAAACGGGGCCGAACAGGCCTCTCCAAGGGCCGAATTCCGCACGGGCACGCCTCTGAACGCCTCTGGACTCTCATTCGGTGCCGCTCCGTTCCGGTTCACTCTCATTCAACCCCTCTCCGACCGCCGCACCGCCTCGCCGCCCCACCCACCTCCGCCCGAAACCCGCTACCATGCCGGCCATGAGCCCCCTGGAGCTTTCCTCCTGGCTGAGCCTGCGCGATCTCCGCGCTGGCCTCGCCCGCCGCGCCGTGCGTCGCCCGCTGGCCGCGGACAGCCTGCTCGACGCCTGGTCCTGGGGCCGGCAGCCCGCCGCGGTGGCCGCCATCGTGGGCCGGCTGCGTCCCGCGCAGAGCGACGAGAGCTTCGCCCTGGCGGCCTGGGCCTTCGACGACCCACCCGAGGGCGAAGGCGCGCGCCCCGAGATCGAGTGGGATCGCCTCGCCCTGGATCGGGCGGGGAGGCTGCTGGCCTCGCAGGACCGCGCCACGGCCTACGCCTCCATCCCCGAGCCGGCCTGGACCGCTGGCGGCCTCTACCTGCTGGGGCGGCTGGGCGAGGAGCTCCGCCTGCGCGAGCACCAGGCCTGGCAGGCCGAGCCCTGGCCGGCCGATGCCCGGGACGAGGCCACGGCGACGCTGTGGAGATCGATGTTCGAGCGGGGCTTCGAGCCGAAGGTCGCCGAGGCGGTCCGGCGGGCCTTCGGGCGCGAGGTGCGGCGCGCCTTCCGGGCGGTGGCGCTGTCCTTGCACTTGCCGCCCGGGGTGGCCGATCTGCGGGCCGAGCAGGCGATCGAGGCCCTGGAGACGCTGTCCTGGGGGGCGCACATCGACCTCGCGACCCGGGTCGTCGAGACTGCCGGCGAGCCGGTCGCCTCCCTGGCCCGCTGCCTGGACGAGGAGGGCCGGGCCCGGGTGGCCGCCTGCGTCCGGGGTCGCACCACCTGGATGGAGGCCTGGTCGCTGCTGCTGGGCGAGCCCGATCCAGACCCGGCGCGGCTGGAGCCCGAGCTGCTGGCGATGGGCGTCGACCTGGTCATCGGCCTGCGGCTGCGGGACTCGCTCAACGAGGGGCGCGCGCCGGCCCACGCGATGGGCCTCCCCGGGCAGGCCATCGTCGCCGCCAACCGCTCCCGCATCCGCGGCCGGCTGCGGGTCGTCGCCCGGCAGGCCCCCGAGCGCCTTCTCGCCGGCCTGCTGGCCCTGCCCTCGCTGCGCGCGCGCACCAGCGCCGCCCTCTCCCGCTACGCCTGGGACTGGGCCTGGCGCGAGGCCCGCGTCGGCTTCGGCTTCGACCCCGACCGCATGCGCCCTCCCGCCTGCGAGCTCCCCGAGCCCGCCGCTCCGCCGATCCCTCCGCTCGGCCCCGAGGCCGCCCGCGCGGTGCAGACGGTGCTGCTGGCGATGCTCGGCCGCGGCTGCTGGGAGGAGCTGGAGTCCTGGCTGGGAGGCGGAGGCCGGGGGCTGTCGGCGCGCTTCTACCGGGTGCTGGCCCAGGTGCCGGACACCCTGGCCGACCCCGTCACGGGCGGTCAGCGCAGCCGCGGCTACACCCGCCTGCGCGAGCACCTCGCCGACGGCGGACTGGACGACTACACCGAGGAGCTGCGCGCCATCGGCCAGCGGGTCGCGCTGGTCCCGCCCGGGCGCGATCGACGCAGGAAGCTGGTCCAGGCGCTGGGCACCGACTGGGATGAAGCGGTGATGCCGCTGCCGGAGAAGGGAATCGACGGCTTCGTGGAGCGGCTGGCCAGCTTCTGAGCCTTCAGGTGGGGAGGCCGGCGACGACCTCCTCGGTCCGCTCCCACAGCCGCCGGGCGAGGTCCATGTCCTTGCCCTTGCGCGAGCTGAGCTTGAGGTTGCAGTCGGCGAGGTACTCGCCGTTCATCCCGGCGGCGGCGGGGTGGGCGGCGGCGAAGACCTGGGTGGCGGCGCCCTGCTGCGGGCTCTTCAGGACCAGGGGAGCAGCCAGCTCCCAGCCCTTCTGCATGGCGCTGCTCATATGGCGGCCCAGGTTGGTGGCGATGACCCCGGGGTGGACGGCGATGGCGATCCGACGCTGGCCCTGGGCCTTGAAGCGGCGGCCGAGCTCGCGGGCGAAGAGCAGGTTGGCCAGCTTGCTCTGCCCGTAGGCGGTCCAGGCGGTGTAGCCGCGCTCCATGGCGAGGTCGTCGAGGGCGACCCCCTCGGACGGGGCGCGCCGGTGGGCGGCGCTGCTGAGGATGACGACGCGGCCCTCGGGGCGGAGCTGATCGAGCAGGCCGGTGACGAGCATGAAGTGCCCGACGTGGTTGGTGAAGAGCTGCTTCTCGATCCCGAAGAGCAGCTCGCGCTGCGGCAGGGCCATGATCCCGGCGTTGGCGACGAGGGCCGACAGCTCCAGGCCCGACTCGCGTACGGTCTGGACGGCGGCGCGCACGCTGGCGGGATCGGAGAGCTCGCAGGCGACGGGGAGGTGGCCCTCTCCCAGCTCGTCCACGACGGCCTGGGCCTTCGGCAGGTCCCGGGCCAGGGCCAGGATGCGGGCCCCGCGACGGGAGAGGCTGCGCACGCTCTCCAGCCCGATGCCCGAGTTGCAGCCGGTGAGCAGGACCGTGTGGCCGGAGAGGTCGAGGCTCTCGACCACCTGGTCCGCGGTGCTGGAGTAGCCGAAGCCGGTCGGACCGGCGGAACTGAAGAGGTCGAGCAGTGACATGGGGAGCGGTTAACCTGAGTCCATGTGGTCGATCCTGCTGAACGCTGCCCTGGCGGGCGAACCCGGATCCCTCTGCGAAGCGGTCGCCCAGGCCGATGTGATCGTCGAGGTCGGCTTCCAGTCGCAGGGCGAGTACCCCTCGGCCTGGAAGCGAAAGCGCTGGGAGCCGCCGGACGAGGCGGTGCTGCCCACGGTGGCGACCGCGCGGGTGCAGCGGGTGCTGAAGGGCGAGGCCCAGGGCTGGGTGCCCGAGCTGGACGACCTGGGCTTCAGCAACCAGGCGGCCACCTGGTGGGATCGGTTCTTCGCCGAGGGAGAGTTCCAGGCCATCCTGATGCTGAGCGGGACGACGCCGGCCCTGGAGGCGTCGGGCTGGCTGGCCGACAGCGGCGACTGCCACGTGAGCTGGTGCTGGGAGGCCCATCGCAGCGCGATCCTCGCCTGCCTCGACGCCCAGGGCGTGCGGCCCCCCACCCCGCAGGCTGAGCCGGCCGCCCCTCCCCCACCTGCGGCCCAGGCGCCGCCGCCAGTCGAAGCGCCACCGCCTCCTCCCGCAGAGGCCGCCTCGGACAAGCCTGGAGGCTGGTTCCGGGGCTGCGCAGGCGGCTGAACGCCCGCGCGGGGGTTGCCTCCCTACATGGTCGTCGTGGTGGTGGTCCCGCCGCAGGCCGCCTCGACCGCCGCGGTGGTGGTGGCGCAGGCGCCGCCCTCCACCGCGAAGCTGCCGTCCTCCTCGCAGATGGGCTCGGTCTCGCAGGCCCAGCCCTCGATCTGCTCGACGCAGGCGGTGGCGCTGTCCAGGTCCTCGGCGAAGATCGTGGCGAAGTCGCAGCTCCCTCCGAAGAAGGCGAAGAAGCTGACACACTCGGACTGAGAGTCGAAGCTGATCGTGCCGAAGCAGCTCTCTTCGGCGTTGCTGATGCAGACGGGCTCGGAGTACAGCCGGCAGAGGCCATCGAAGTAGCGCGTGCGCAGATCCTCGGCCTGCTCCTCCTCGGAGGGTCCGGTGGAGCAGGCGGCGGCCAGGAGGAGGGTCGGGAGGAGGCGGTTCATCGGGTCTCCACGAGGGTCGGTCAGAATCTGTCCGACCCAGAGTCGGGTTGAGAGGGTACGGCGCTCGAGCACACCCGGAGGCCCCGTGTTGAGCTGCCTGCGCGTCCGTAATCTTGCCATCATCGACGAGCTGGAGTTGACCCTCTCGCCTGGTCTGACCGTGGTCACCGGCGAGACCGGCGCCGGCAAGTCCATCCTGGTCAACGCCCTCAACCTGGTGCTCGGCGCGCGGGCCCGCCCCGAGGTGGTGCGCGCCGGGGCCGAGCAGGCCGAGGTCGAGGCCCTCTTCAGCATCGACCCGGTCCGGATGGGCCCCCGGCTGGCCGAGCTCGGCCTCGACGCGGACGAGGAGATCGTCGTCCGCCGGACGGTGCTGCCCCAGGGGCGCAGCCGGGCCAGCATCAACGGCCACCTCGCCACCGCCAGCCAGCTCCAGGCCCTGGCCCAGGGGCTGGTCGACATCTGCTCGCAGCACGAGCACCACACCCTGGTGGACGCGGGCACCCACCTCGACCACCTCGATCGTTTCGGGGGCATCGAGGCCGAGCGCGAGCAGGTCGCGGCGGCCTTCGGCCAGGCCGCTCAGGCCGCCCGGCAGCTCGCCGAGACCCGCGAGCAGCTCCGCCAGCGCACCGAGCGCGAAGAGCTGCTTCGCTTCCAGCTCTCCGAGTTCGAGCGCCTCTCGCCCCGCCCCGGGGAAGAGGACGAGCTGCGGACCGAGCGCGAGCGCCTCGCCCACGCCGAGCGGCTGACGCAGGCCGCCCGCTCGGCCGAGCACCGCCTCTACACGGCCGACGACGCCGTCTGCGCGGCGCTGGACCGGGTCGTGCACGAGCTGCGGCAGGCCAGCCGCCACGACCCCTCGCTCAGCCCCATCGCCGAGCGGATCGAGTCCGCCTCCACCGACCTCAGCGAGGCGGCGCGGGACCTCTCCCTGTGGCTCTCCCACCTGCAGGTCGACCCGGCCCGCCTGGCCGAGATCGAAGAGCGCCTGCACGCCCTGAAGGGCCTCGCCCGGCGCTTCGGGGGCGATCTCCAGCAGGCGCTGGCCCACGCGGCGCGGGCCCGCGACGAGCTCTCGGGCCTGGACGAGCTGGACGCCCGGCTGCAGGACCTCCAGGCCGAGCTGGACCGGGCCCTGGATCAGGCGGCGACGGGCGCCCGGGCGCTCTCGGTCCGGCGCCACGCGCTCGCCGCGCAGCTCGGCGCGGGCATCTCGGCCGAGCTGGGGGGGCTGGGCATGGGCCACGCGCGGGTCCTGGTCGAGGTGGCGCCCCTGGGCGAGGCGAAGGGAGCCGAGCTCTCGGTCGACGGGGCACGGCTGACGGCGGCGGGCATCGACCGGGCCGAGTTCCTGATCGCCCCCAACCCCGGCGAGGATCCCAAGCCCCTGGGTCGGGTGGCCAGCGGGGGCGAGCTCTCGCGCGCGCTGCTGGCGCTCAAGTGCGTGATCCCGGGCATCGACCCCGACGGACTCTACGTCTTCGACGAGGTGGACAGCGGCGTCGGCGGGGCCGTGGCCGAGGTGATCGCCCGCAAGCTGCGGGCCATCAGCCGCCAGCACCAGGTGCTCTGCATCACGCACCTGCCGCAGGTGGCGGCGTATGCGGACCGGCACCTGCGGGTCGAGAAGGAGGTGGTGCAGGGGCGGACCCGCAGCCGCATCGTGGCCCTGGACGAGGCCGAGCGCCGCGAAGAGCTGGCCCGGATGCTGGGCGGGATCGAGGTCAGCGAGGGTTCTCGGCTCGCGGCCGACGCGCTGCTCCAGGCGGCCCGATGACGGCGCTGCGGGTGGTGGCGGGCGCCGTCGTGCGGGACGGGCAGGTCCTGGCCGCACGGCGCCCGCCGCACAAGAGCCAGGGCGGCTTGTGGGAGCTCCCCGGCGGCAAGGTCGAGCCCGGTGAGTCCGACGGCGACGCGCTGCGTCGCGAGCTGCAGGAGGAGCTGGGCATCGAGATCGAGGTGCTGGGCCCACTGGGCGAGAGCCTGCACCGCTACGGCCCGCTCGAGGTCCGGCTGGTCGGGCTGCTCTGTCGCCTGCGCGCGGGCCTCCCCCAGCCACACGAGCACAGCGAGCTGCGCTGGCTGGACGCCGAGCGCCTGGCCTCGGTCGACTGGGCGCCGGCCGATCTGCCGCTGCTGGCCCCGCTCCGGGTATTCCTCCTGGGCGGCGAATGAGCGGGCCTTGAAAAGCGTCGGGTGCTACGCTCGCCCTACGGAGGGACCATGATGAACCGTCGCGACCTGCTCCTTGGGGTGCTCCCCCTCGCCTTCAGCCTCGGCTGCGCGTCGAAGAGCGGCAGCAGCAGCAGCAATGTCACCGACATCCAGCTGATCGGCATCGAGTCGCTCGACAGCCTCTTCCGCGAGGCCAAGAGCATCGACCAGCGCCTGGACGCGGCCAGGACAGCCCTTCGGGACGGCAAGAACAGCCTGAACAGCGCGCTCGGCCTCAAGGACGGGACCCCCTTCACCGACGCGCTCAACGACCTCGCCAGCAAGGCCAAGGGAAAGGTGAAGCTGCTCAGCGCGGATGGGGGCCTCGCCCTCAGCGTCAGCGACGCGGTGCCCAGCAACGTTCAGGCGGCGGTGGACTCCCTCAACAACACCCTCGCCAGCTACAAGACGGCGCTGCTGGACCTGGGCAACATCAAGGGCGATGTCGAGTCCCTGGTCAGCGCCTCGAAGGCGCTCCCGGACCAGATCCAGAAGGACTTCAAGAGCCTCGGCATCGGCATCACCGAGCTGCCCGCCGCCCTGCGCACCGCGCGGGACAATGTGCGCATCATCGGCAACATGCCCACCCGGGTCGAGAAGATCGGGACCGCGATGAAGGCGAACGTCACCGCCGTCACGACCGCCTTCGGCGGACCCGGCGGCGGCAAGGGCAGCGGCGGCGGAGGCAACAGCGGCGGGGGCAACACCAGCTCCGGCAGCGGCGGAACGCGCACCCTGGGCCGCTGAGCCTCGGTTCGCCCCGCGCTCAGCGGCGGCGGGAGCGCATCGCCAGCAGGCCCGCCATCAAGCCCAGCATCCAGGGCCCTGCCGCGGCCAGCCCGCCGGTCGCGCAGGAGATGGCGCCGCCGCGGATGCGCCGGTTGCCGTCGCACTCGTCGCCGATGCCGTCGCCGTCGCTGTCCAGCTGGTCCCGGTTGGAGACCGTCGGGCAGTTGTCGCACCAGTCGCCCAGGCCGTCGCCGTCCCGGTCGATCTGCGAGGGGTTGTAGAGCGCCTGGCAGTTGTCGCAGACGTCGCCGGCCCCGTCGCCGTCCGTGTCGAGCTGGACGGGGTTGGGCACGAAGGGGCAGTCGTCGCACTCGTCGCCGTAGCCGTCGTAGTCGCTGTCGTACTGGAAGGGGTCGTAGACGTAGGGGCAGATGTCGCAGGCGTCGCCGAAGTCGTCCCGGTCGGTGTCCAGGTTGCTGGCGGCCGTCACCGTCGGGCAGTAGTCGCAGGCGTCCCCCGAGCCGTCGCCGTCACCGTCCTCCTGGTCGGGGTTGACCTCCTCGGGGCAGTTGTCGCACTTGTCGCCGACCCCGTCCCCGTCCTCGTCGAGCTGGGTCTCGTTGAGCTCGTAGGGGCAGTTGTCGCAGAGGTCCCCCACCCCGTCCCCGCAGGCGCTCTCCCCTTCGGGATCGGCGTCGGACTCGAAGTACCCGGTCGCCGGCTGGTAGGGGTTGTAGACCGCCGGGCAGTCGTCGCAGGCGTCGCCGATGGCGTCCTCGTCCGAGTCCTCCTGGTCCTCGTTGATCACCGAGACGCAGTTGTCGCAGCAGTCGCCGTGGCTGTCCCCGTCGCTGTTCGTGAAGTACAACTGCCCCATCTCGGGGCAGTTGTCGCAGACATCGGCGGTGCCGTCGCAGTCCGTGTCGTACTCGCTGTTGTCGAAGTCCTCGGGGCAGGAGTCGCAGCTGAGCTGGATGGTGAGCTCGGGCAGGCCGTACTCGTCCAAGATGGTGATGCTGCCCGCACCCAGCCCGTCGCCGTCCGTGTCCATGTCGCCCACGAAGTAGGCGCAGCCGAAGGAGGCGTAGTCGACGTAGTAGTCCGCGCTGGCGTAGGGCACGCCGAACTCGTCGACGTTGGCCGCGCAGAGCGGGTCCGCGAGGTCGACCGCGACCTCGTCGGCGACCTCGATCCCGTTGCAGTTCAGGTCCTGCGCGAGCAGGTTCTTGCAGGCGGGGCCGTCGTTCTCACCGAGGCACATCTCCGGCGGCGGAACCAGGGCCGCCCCCTCGTAGCACTCGCCCGCCTGGGCCGGGGCCGAGCCCAGGGCCAACAGCAGAACGACCATCGATCACCTCCCGCCCGAGTCCGAGCTGAGCGCCGGGAAGCCGGCGCCCAGTCCAGGATACCAGAGACGTTCAGCGTCGGCGGGACCGAATCGCCAACAGGCCGGCCATCAAGCCCAGCATCCAGGGACCGACCGCGGCCAGGCCGCCCGTCGCGCAGGAGACGGCGCCGCCGCGGATGCGCCGGTTGCCGTCACACTCGTCGCCGATCCCGTCGCCGTCGCTGTCCAGCTGGTCCCGGTTGGAGACCGTCGGGCAATTGTCGCACCAGTCGCCCAGGCCGTCGCCGTCCCGGTCGATCTGCGAGGGGTTGTAGAGCGCCTGGCAGTTGTCGCAGACGTCGCCGGCCCCGTCACCGTCCGTATCGAGCTGGACGGGGTTGGGGACGAAGGGACAGTCGTCGCACTCGTCGCCGTAGCCGTCGTAGTCGCTGTCGTACTGGAAGGGGTCGTAGACGTAGGGGCAGATGTCGCAGGCGTCGCCGAAGTTGTCCCGGTCGGTGTCCAGGTTGCTGGCGGCCGTCACGGTCGGGCAGTAGTCGCAGGCGTCGCCCGAGCCGTCGCTGTCGCCGTCTTCCTGGTCCGGGTTGGCGTCCTCGGGGCAGTTGTCGCACTTGTCGCCGATGCCGTCCCCGTCCTCGTCGACCTGGGTCTCGTTCAGCTCGTAGACGCAGTTGTCGCAGAGGTCGCCGACATTGTCGCCGCAGAGCGAGTCCCCCTCGGGGTCCGCGTCGGCCTCCGCGTAGCCGAGCGCCACCGAGAAGGGGTTGTAGACGTCCGGGCAGTCGTCGCAGGCGTCGCCGACCGTGTCCTCGTCCGAGTCCTCCTGGTCCTCGTTGGTGACGATGACGCAGTTGTCGCAGCAGTCGCCGAGGGTGTCCCCGTCGCTGTTGGTGAAGTAAACCTGGATCTGGGTCGGGCAGTTGTCGCAGACGTCCGCGACCCCGTCGCAGTCGGTGTCGTACTGCGTGTTGTCGAAGTCCTCGGGGCAGGAGTCGCAGGCCAGCTGGATGCTGAGCTCGGGCAGGCCGTACTCGTCCATGATGGTGATGCTGCCAGCACCCAGGCCGTCGCCGTCCGTGTCCATCTCGCCCACGAAGTAGGCGCAGCCGAAGGAGGCGTAGTCGACGTAGTAGTCGGCGCTGGCGTAGGGCACGCCGTACTCGTCGACGTTGGCCGCGCAGAGCGGATCCGAGAGATCGACCGCGACCTCGTCGGAGAACTCGATCCCGTTGCAGTTGAGGTCCTGTGCGAGCAGGTTCTTGCAGGCCTCGCCTGGATTCGTCCCCATGCACATATCGGCCATCACGATGGCCGCGTACTGGTAGCACTCACCGGCCTGTGCAGGGGGGGACCCCACCGCCAGGAGCAGGGCGATCATCCCGTTCATCGCTCACCTCCGCCACGAAGCTGCGAGGGCCGGCGCCGCCGCAGCGCCCCCAGCAAGAGCCCCAGCCCGAGGACCGCCGCCCCGCCCGCCGGAGCGGCCGCGCAAGACACCGCGCCACCCCGAATGCGCCGGGCGTTGTCGCAGACATCGCCCACGCCGTCACCGTCCTCGTCGGCCTGGTCGGGGTTCTCCATCGTCGGGCAGGTGTCGCACCAGTCCCCGATGCCGTCGCCGTCCCGGTCGAGCTGGGGCGGGTCGTAGACCTCGGGGCAGAGATCGCAGAGGTCCCCGACCCCATCGGCGTCCTGGTCCGGCTGCGTCGGGTCCACGATGTCCGGGCAGACGTCGCACTCGTCGCCAACGCCGTCGCCGTCGCTGTCGGTGTGCTCGGGGCCGTACTCGTAGATGCAGATGTCGCACTCGTCGCCGACGCCGTCCCGGTCCTGGTCGCCCTGGCCCGAATTGGCGAGGTCGATGCAGTTGTCGCAGACGTCGCCAACCGCGTCGACGTCCATGTCCTCCTGACCGGGGTTCGGGTAGTCCTCGCAGTTGTCGCAGGTGTCGCCCACGCCGTCACCGTCGCTGTCGTCCTGCTCGTCGTTCTCGCGGGTCGGGCAGTTGTCGCAGGCATCCCCCACGCCGTCGTTGTCCGTGTCCCGCTGGTCGGAGTTGGGCACATCCGGGCAGTTGTCGCAGACGTCGCCCAGGCCGTCCTCGTCCACATCCGACTGCGAGGCGTTGCTGTCGTAGGGGCAGTTGTCGCAGACGTCGCCGACCTGGTCCCGATCGAGGTCGGACTGGTCGTCGTTGGGGATCGTCGGGCAGTTGTCGCAGATGTCGCCCACGCCGTCGCAGTCGAGGTCGCTCTGGTCCGGGTTGTAGTCCTCGACGCAGTTGTCGCAGCTCAGCGTGTAGACCAGCGTCTCGGTCCCCCCGATCGGGTAGGGGTCGCCCGTCCCGCCCAGGAGATCGAAGTCCGGATCCCAGTTGACCGGATCCTTGGGGTCGGCGTAATTGATGAGGGGGTACCGACAGCCGAAGGTGGCGTAGTCGACGTAGTAGTCGGCGTTGCTGTGCGACTCCCCCATCGCGTCCACCACGGCCGCGCAGACCGGGTCGGAGAGGTCGACCGCGACCTCGTCCTCGACGCTGATGTTGTTGCAGTTGATGTCCTGCACCTTGTCGTTGCGGCAGGTGTCGGCCAGCGCCGCCGTCGTGAGCACGCCTGAGAGGAGGAGGGTGATCATGACTACTCCGGTTGATCGGGGTCGATGCGAGGCAGCTCGCGAGGGGCGTCTGGCTCGGGGGCGGGCTCACCCTCGGGGGCGGGCTCGGGATCCGGGTCGAGCGTCGGCTCGGGGGACGGAGTTGGCGTAGCCTCATCCTCGGCGTCGTCGAGGGTGGTGGGTCGCAGGATCCGGCGCTCGGGCTCCTTGGGGCCCTCGCTGCCCAGCGGCGCCTCGTTGACCTTGGAGCGCGCGCCGCTCCAGGGGAGGAGGATGTCGTTGGGGTACTTGGGCGCGACGTCGAGGGGGCCGAGCTGCTTGATGATGTCGAACTCGACGCGGCGGTTCTGGGCGAGGGAGGCCTCGTCCTCGCCGACCGCGATCGGCACGGTTTCGCCCATGCTGCGGATGCTCATGCGCTCGGGGTGCACGCCGGACCGGACCAGCTCCTCCCAGATGGAGCGGGCGCGCCGCAGGGAGAGGTCGTAGTTGTAGAGGTAGTCGCCTTCTTCGGAGGCGTGACCCTCGATCACGATGTGGGCGATCTCGCCCTTCTGGTTGAGCAGCTTGGCGACGTAGCGCAGGGTCGGCAGCGAGTTCGGCACGATGTCCGAGGTGTCGACGAAGAACTCGACCGGGTCCTTGATGACGATCTGCTCGTTCTCGACGCGGGCGAGCTGCCCCTCTTCCCAGACCTTGACCTCGGCCACCAGCTCTTCGACGTTCTCGGGCGGGATCTCGAAGAGCTCGACCACCGGCTCGGGCTCGATCGGGGGCGGGATCTCTTCCTTGACGAAGGTGTAGGTCAGGCCGGCGAAGATGCGGAAGTCCGTGGTGCCGTAGCCCTCGGTCCAGCCCTTGCCGCCGCCGAAGTCCACCAGGATGTTCTCCTTGGCGAACCACTGGGCGCCGACGACGGTCTCGATCGGGTTCTCGGCCCCGCCCTTGAAGAAGTCCGAGAAGCCGCTTCGGATCAGGCCCTCGGCGTAGACGTTGACCAGGTCGGGCTTGACCTGGAAGAGCAGGCCCGGCGTGACCGCCAGCTCGCTGCCCAGCCGGAAGTCTTCTTCCGTGGTGATTGCGCTGCGGATGGTGGCGTTGGTGTCCAGCAAGGCGCTGAAGCGACCGATGTCCTGGCGCACCAGCATGCCGACGATCGGGCGCATGTCGCGCTCGCCGATCCAGGAGTCCCGCGGGACGTTGGTCGGGATCATCATGTCGGCGCGCGCGCCGAGCTTGAAGCCGCCGGTCTTGACGGCCAGGAAGCGCACACCCAGGCCGGCGTCGCCGAGTCCGACGGTGTCGGCCGAGAGCTCGATAATGTCGCTGGCGAAGTTCATGGCCACGGGCAGGGTGAAGCGGGCGCCGGCCCGCTCGAAGAAGTCCCACGACACGCCCAACTGCATCGCCACCCGGTTGGAGACGATGCCGCCCAGCTCGTTCTCGAACTCGACCAGGACCAGCGGGTCACGCTGGTACTGGGTCAGCAGGCCCATGCGGAGCTGGCCCTCTTCCTCGATGTCCGGCGTGTCGAGGCCCGGAATCGAGCCGTAGGAGAAGGTCGGGCGCAGCAGCTCGATGTCCGTCGGGTAGCCGTCGGCGCGCGCGCCAGAAGAAAATGGGAGAGCCAGAATGACTGCGAGGACAGCAGAAGCAGCAAGGATGCGAGAGTTTGGGCTCATTGAGGGGCACCTTGGTGGTGGTGGGCTCGCCACTTGGCGATTTCGGGCGCTACAATAGCCTGACGCTTCGCCATCCGTCTCCCGCTGGAGTTCCAAAATGCGGTCGCTCACCATCCTGCTCCTCCCCGCCGCCCTCGTAGCCTGCACCAGCGGGAAGGATACCGGTACTGGCCTGAGCACCACGCTCGACCGCGACAACGACGGCTTCGCCGAGATCGACGACTGCAACGATCTCGACGCGACCATCCACCCGGACGCCTTCGAGCTCTGCGATGGGATCGACAACAACTGCAACGGGCAGCTGGACGAGGACGCCTTCGACGCCTCGCCCTGGTTCGTCGACGCCGACGGCGACAACTTCGGGACCGACGGCGACTTCGTCTACTCCTGCGAGCAGCCCGAGGGCTACAGCTTCGACCGGACGGACTGCAACGACAACGACATCAGCGCCTACCCCGGGGCGACCGAGGTCTGCGACGACGTCGACAACGACTGCGACGGGCAGATCGACGAGGGTACCTCCGCCGACGCGGCGACCTGGTACCGGGACGGCGACGCCGACGGCTACGGCAGCGCCCTGGCGACGGTCAACGCCTGCACCCAGCCCGAGGGCTACGTCAGCAACAACACCGACTGCAATGACGGGGCGCCCGAGCTCAACCCCGGCATGACCGAGATCTGCAACGACGTCGACGACGACTGCGACACGCTGGTCGACGACGACGACTCCGGGACCGAGGGCGGGACCGACTTCTACCTCGACGCCGATGGGGACATGTGGGGCGACGAGTCCACCATCGTCAACCGCTGCGTGCAGCCGCTCGGCTACGTGCCGGTCCCCGGTGACTGCGACGACACCGTCCCGACCACCAACCCCGACAAGGCCGAGATCTGCGGGGACGAGGTCGACAACGACTGCGACACCGACATCGACGAAGAGGACGCGCCCAACCTGCTGTCCTGGTACACCGACTCCGATGGCGACGGCTACGGCTCGGAGACCTCCAGCGCCCGGGTTCAGTGCGCGCCGGTCAGCGGCCGGGTCTCCAACAACCTGGACTGCCTGGACAGCGACGCCGACGTCAACCCCGACGCCGAAGAGACCTGGTACGACGGGGTCGACTCGGACTGCGACGATGGCGACGACTACGACGCCGACGGCGACGGCTACCGCAGCTCCTCCTACGGGGGCAACGACTGCGACGACAGCGAGCAGCGGGTCAACATCGAGATGGCCGAGATCTGCGGCGACGGCCTGGACAACGACTGCGACGGCGACACCGACCCCTGCGAGATCGACACCACCCTCTACGGCGAGGAGGGCGGCGACCGCGCCGGCCAGTCGGTGGCGGGCGGCGGCGACATCAACGGCGATGGCTACGACGACCTCGTCGTGGGCTCCAGCTGGCACAACGGCTCCCTCATCGAGGACGTCGTGGCCGTGGGCGCCGCCTACATCGTCTACGGGCCGATCAGCGGCGCCTACAACCTCTCCCTCTCCGACGGCAAGGTCGAGGGCGCGGCCGGCCAGGACCGCCTGGGCAGCAGCCTCTCGATCGTCGGCGACGTCGATGACGACGGCTACGACGACGTACTGATCGGCGCCTTCGGCGTGGACATCGGCGGCGCGGTCGCCGGCGCAGCCTACCTGGTGACTGGACCGATCAGCGGGGTCATCAGCTCCGAGTCCGCAACCGCCAGCCTCTTCGGCGAGCTGGCCGGCGATCGCGCCGGCTCGGCGGTCGCGGGCGGCTCCGACTACAGCGGCGACGGCCAGGCCGACCTGCTGATCGGCGCCTACAACGCCCAGGGCACCGAGGGCGCGCCCTCCGCCGGCGCCGTCTACATGGTCCTCGGCACCACCACCGGCTCGGTCAACCTCTCCTTCGCCGACACCGCCATGCTCGGCGAGCAGGCCGGCGACTGGGCCGGCTACTCCGTGGCGGACGCCGGGGATGTCAACGCCGACGGCGTCGCCGACATCATCATCGGCGCGCCCTTCCTGCACCCCGACGGGATCTACGTCGGCGGCGCCTACGTCGTCTTCGGGCCCCCCGACAGCGGCGAGATGACCCTGGGCGACGCCGACCGGCGCTACCTGGGCATCAACAACGGCGACCGGGCGGGCTACTCCGTGGCCGGCGCCGAAGACGTCAACGGCGACGGCCGCGACGACCTGCTGATCGGCGCCCCCAACAACGACTCCGGCGCGGCCGAGTCCGGGGCTGCCTACCTCGTCAGCGGCTCGGCCTCCTCGGGCTCGCTCAGCGGCGCGCTGGCCACCTTCGTCGGCGAAGATGGCCACGACTACTCCGGCAGCGACGTCGACGGGGCCGGGGACATCGATCGGGACGGCCGTAACGACGTCGTCATCGGCGCCGCGCGCGAGGACTACAGCGACTCGGATGCGGGCGCGGCCTACATCTACCTCGGGCCCCTCACCGGCACGCTCTCCCTCACCGACGCCAACGGCAAGATCGTGGGCGCCGCCGCCGACGACTACCTCGGCTCGGCGGTCTCGCGGGCCGGCGACGTCAACCGCGACGGCTACATGGACGTGATCGTCGGCGTGCAGGGTGACGACACCCTCGGCACCAACGCCGGCGGGGCCTACATGCTCTTCGGCTCGGGCTTCTGATCGGCGGGGCTCGGATCCGAAAGATGGAGCCCCGCCTCTTGCGCTGATTTTGAATGTCGTTATCAGAGTCGAGCAAGCCGGAGGAAGCGGTGCTCGTCTGCCTGTGTCACGCCGTCAGCGACCGAGATCTCGACACCATGGTCGAGCAGGGCTGCAGCACGGTCTCCCAGCTCTCGCGCCGTTGCGGAGCCGGGGCCGACTGCGGCGCCTGCGTCCGTGACCTCGCCCGCGGCATTCGCCAGCGCAAGCGACGCGCCAGCGAATCGGACTGCGAAGCGATGGACCTCGCGCTGGCCGCCCGATAGGGACCCGGCCCACCCAGGAGGCCTCATGGCCAGCAAGAGCAAGGACGGTCGCCCCGTCGACCCGCGCGTCATCAAGGCCCTCAACGAGGTCATCACGGCCGAGCTGACCGCAATCAACCAGTACTTCCTGCACGCGAAGATGTGCAAGGACTGGGGCTTCTCCCGGCTGGCCGGCAAGATCCGCGCCGAGAGCATCGACGAGATGAAGCACGCCGATCAGCTCATCGAGCGGGTCCTGTACCTGGGCGGGATCCCCAATGTGCAGAAGCTCGGCAAGATCAACATCGGCGAGACGGTGCTGGAGCAGTTCAAGAGCGATCTCGCCCTCGAGCACGAGGCCCTTCCTCGCCTCAACCAGGCCATCGCGCTCTGCGTCGAGGTCGGGGACAACGGCACCCGCGCCATGCTGGAGGAGATCCTCTGCAGCGAGGAGGAGCACACCGACTGGCTGGAGACCCAGCTGGAGCTGATCCGCCAGCTCGGGCTGGAGAACTACCTCGCCCAGCAGATGGGCGACTGAGGGCGCCCCAGCAGCGGGTAGCCGCCCTCTGATGCGGCCCGCTCCAGCTCCCGGACGGTGAGGGGCAGCTCCACGCCCATCGTCCGGGGACCGAGCTGCTCGGCGGCCAGGCGCAGGCGATCGACCGCGCGGTCATGCAGTCGCTGGGCCGCTCGAGCCTCGCCGAGCTGCCGCTTCAAGACGCTGGCCGCCGCCTGGATCAGCCCCTGGGCGAGCCCGGCGGCCGGGTGTGCCCGTGGGATGTTGTGCCAGAGCGCCTCGACGACCTCGTGGCTCTCCCAGTAGAAGCGCTGGTCGAAGAGGTCCAGGCCGTGGCCCCAGCGGCCGTCGACCTCCCAGTCCTCGACCCGCCACGGGGACGGGCGAGGGGCGGAGCCGTCGGTGAACAGGTGCCCCCCGGGCTGGCGAAAGGGGTGCGGACCATGACCCGGCAGGTAGCGCCAGGGCGGCAGCGCCAGCTCGGGGCGGCGCAGCGGGGGAGCCGGATCCGGCGCGGGGATGATCTCAGCGAGGGGCCCCACAGGCGGCCGGATCGCCGCCGGGCTCACCGACGCAGCTCGGCGAGCGCCTCGATCGGCAGCGGGAACCAGCGCAAGCGCTCGAACTCCAGGTCGAGGCTCGGCTCGACCGGCTCCGAGGCGAGGCCGCCACACGGGTCCGCCTCCAGGCGCCGGACCAGGGCCAGCGCCTCGGCCAGGTAGCGCTCCAGGACCCGCTCGGGCTCCCGCTGGTGGCGAGAGGGGAATTCCATGGTGCCCTCGAGGTAGCTGATCTCGGAGAGGCTGGTCGTCGGCTGGATCGGGCCTCCCCGGTGGCGCCACATTCCGGTCCGAGGGCAGAAGTCGTAGAGCGGCAGCAGCTTCCAGCCGTGCTCGGCGATGAACGACACCGCGTCGAGGATGAAGCGAAAGGCCGTCTCGCTGATGAAGTAGTTGAAGTTGACCCGCACCCAGCCCGGCTTGATGCCCTCGCAGCCGGCCAGGATCTCCTGCTCGAACTCGCGGCTGGTCTCCAGGTCGATGCCCAACAGGCGGTGGCCGTAGGGCCCCGCGCAGGAGCAGCCGCCGCGGCTCTGCACGCCAAAGAGGTCGTTGAGCAAGGCGACGACGAAGTTGTGGTGCAGGCGGCGGCTGCCGTGCTGGATGACGAAGGAGACGATCGAGAGGCGCCAGGCGTCGGGGTTGCCCAGGATGCGGATGTGCGGGTTGCCCGACCAGGTCGAGATCGCCCGGCGGATGAATTCGTGCTCCTTCGCCTGGATGGTCGCCTCGCCGACGGACTCCTTGAGCTGGAAGACCAGCCCGGCCCGGATCGACTCGATGATCGCCGGGGTGCCGCCCTCCTCCCGATGCTCGACGTCGTCCAGGTAGCGGTGCTCCAGGGGGTTGACGTAGGCGACCGTGCCGCCGCCGGGCGAGGCCGGCACCCGGTTGGTGAAGAGCGCGCGCTTGGCGACGAGGATGCCCGGCGTGCCCGGCCCGCCGATGAACTTGTGGGGGCTGAGGAAGATCGCGTCCTTGTAGGCGAGGTGCCCGTCGGGCCCCGGGTCGTGCAGGTTCATCTCGATCTTGACGTAGGGCCCGGCCGCCGCGAAGTCCCAGAAGGAGAGGGCGCCGTACTGATGCAGCAAGGTGGCGACCTGCGCGGTGTTGCTGCCGATACCGGTGACATTGCTGGCCGCTGAGAAGCTGCCGATCTTCAGCGGGCGATGCTGGTAGCGCCGCAGCGCGGCCTCCAGCGCCGGGAGGCTGGCCCGGCCGTCCTCGTCCTCGGGGATGACGACCACCTCGCAGATGCTCTCCCGCCAGGGCAGCTCGTTGCTGTGGTGCTCGAAGGGGCCCACGAAGACCACCGGGCGCTCTTCGGCGGGGATCAAGGCGCTCAGCCCGAACCGCGCGTCAAGCTCGGCGGGGATGCGCAGGTTCATGCAGTCGACCAGCTTGTTGATCGCCCCGGTCGCCCCGCTGCCGGTGAAGAGCACGACATCGTCCTCGCTCGCCCCGACCGCCCGCCGGATGATCTCCCGCGCCTCGGCTCGGAAGCGCGTCGTCTGCAGGCCTGTCCCGCTGCTCTCGGTGTGCGTGTTGGCGTACAGCGGCATCACCTCCTCGCGGATGAAGTCCTCGATGAAGGCCAGCGACCGCCCCGAGGCGGTGTAGTCGGCGTAGGTGATGCGCCGCGGACCGAAGGGCCCCGGGATGACATGATCGCGCCCGATGACCGCGTTGCGGATGGTCTCGATCAGGCGCTCGCGCGTCTCAGGCATGGCAGCTCCCCATGGGTCCACCATAGCCGCTCTCTCTCCCGCCCGAAGATGCTCAGTGGGTGAGCTTCTTGTACTTCAGGCGATGGGGCTGGTCGGCGTCGACACCCAGGCGCCGCTTCTTGTCCTTCTCGTACTCGGCGAAGTTGCCCTCGAACCACTCCACATGGCTGTCGCCCTCGAAGGCCAGGATGTGGGTGGCGATGCGGTCCAGGAAGAAGCGGTCGTGGCTGATGACCACCACGCAGCCGGGGAAGTCCAGGATGGCCTCCTCCAGGTTGCGCAGGGTGTCGACGTCGAGGTC
>DDSR01000181.1:18437-19009 GCA_002343455.1 Deltaproteobacteria bacterium UBA2385
TGCCGACCTTCTGCTGCTGGTCGCTGCCGGTGAAGTTGAAGGCCGCCACATAGGCCCGGCTGTTGATGTCCTGGTCGCCGATGCGCAGCAGGTCGTGCCCCTCGCTGATCTGCTCCCAGACGGTCTTGTTGGGGTTCAGCGCGTCGCGGGCCTGGTCGACGTAGGCCAGGTCGACGGTCTCTCCCAGGGTGATGACACCAGCGTCGGGCTTCTCCTGGCCGACGATCATCTTGAACAGCGTCGACTTNNCGACGATGCCGCCCGGCGGCAGCTCGAAGGAGAGGCCGTCGAAGAGCAGCGTGTCGTTGTAGCCCTTGGCCAGGTCCTTCGCGACGAGCACCTTGTTGCCCAGGCGCCGCGTGAGGGGCACGTGGATGCGCGCCCCGGTCGTGCGACGCGCCTCCTTCTCTTGATCCAGCAGCGCCTCGTAGGCCGTGATGCGGGACTTCTGCTTGGCCTGCCGCGCCTTGGGGTTGGAGCGGATCCACTCCAGCTCCTGCTCCAGGGTCTTGGCCCGCTTGCTCTCGCTCTTGGCCTCCTTGCGCAGCCGCTCCTGCTTCTGCTCCAGCCAG
>DDSR01000405.1 GCA_002343455.1 Deltaproteobacteria bacterium UBA2385
GGGCAGGGGCCTCGGCGGCGGGGGTGGGGGCAGCCTTCTTGCCACCGCAGGCGAGGGCGAGGGCGATTCCGAAGAGGAAGGTGGACATCGGGTCTCCACGAGGTGGGGGGAGCGCGGCCCGTGGCCGGTGCAAGAGCCTTAATCGATTGGACTCCCCCTGGTCGACGGTTGTTCCATGGACCCGCTGTGCGCCGGCCGGCGCAGCAGCCAGGTGAGGGCCAGCGCGCCCAGCAGCATCACCAGCAGGTGATGGACCCGGACGAGCAGGGCGACGGCGCTGGCGTCGGCCAGGGGCAGGCCGGCGCTGCTGACCAGCAGACCCAGGAACATCGCGTCCCAGCCGAGCTGGGAGCCGGGGAGGAGGAAGAGCACGACCGCCCCGGCGGTGCTGGTGGCGTAGGTGAAGAGCAGCCCGGCGGGATCGGCGTGGGCGCCGAAGGCGGCGCTGGCCAGGACGATCCCGGTGACGACCGAGCCGTGGGAGGCCACCGACCAGCCGATCGCGGCCAGCCAGGCCTGGGGCCGGGAGCGCACCACCTCGGTGAGGTCCTCGGCGGTCCGATCGAAGGCCTCCAGCAGGCGCCGGGAGCGCGGGCCGGCCCAGCCCTCGCGTCGCGCCAGCGGGTCCAGCAGCAGGTGGGCGAGGCGCTTCCAGGGCTCCGGGTTGGCCGTAAGCGCCGCCAGGACGGCCCCGCCGCAGCCGATCAGGACGACCGCCCCCCCCACCAGGCGGCGGTACTCGGCCGGCACCGGGAGGTCGGCGATCGCCCAGACCAGGGCGGCCGTCACGGCGGCGGTGGCCAGCCCAACCAGCCGCGCGGCGACGCCGCTGGCCAGGGCGTGGGCCAGGGGCAGGCGGTAGCGTCGGCTGGCCAGCCAGGCCGCCCCCAGCTCGCCGACGGGCCCGGGCAGCGCATAGTTCAGCAGCAGCCCGGCGCAGATGATCGCCATCAGCGCCCCGGGTGCGGCCTGCGTCCCCGGTGGCATCAGGGCCCGCCAGCGCAGGCCCATGAAGAAGAAGGCCATGGTCATGCTGAGCAGGGCCAGCAGCAGCAGCTCGGGCCGGGCGCGGGCCCAGAGCCCGGCGATGGCGCCTGCGCCTACCTGGGTCTGCGAGAGCGCCAGCAGGCCCAGGCCGATCGCCGCCAGAAACACGAGCACCGAGAGCAGGCCCCGGCGGAGCCCTCGCTGCGCGGTGGAGCTCTCGAAGGTGGTAGTCTGGGGAGGCCTCGGCTCAGCCACGGTCGAGCAGGTCGTACTTGTTGAGCTTGTAGCGGAGCGTGTTTCGCTCGATGCCCAACAGGCGGCTCATCGCCGGGCGGTCGCCATCGGTCTGGGCGATGGCCCTCTGCAGGAGCTGGCGCTCGATCTCCTCCAAGTGCTGCTGGAGGTTGAAGCCGTCGCTGAGCTGCGAGAGCTTGCCCTCGGCCTCGCCTGCGGGCCGGATCTCCATGTCGAAGGAGTCCGCGCCCAGCACGACCGCCCGCTCGGCGAGGTTGGCGACCTCGCGGATGTTGCCCGGCCAGGCGTGGCGCTGCAGGCGCTCCACCTGCGCGGGCAGGGGCTGAGGGGCGGCCTTGCCGAAGGCGGTCGAGTGCTTCGAGAGGAAGTGCGACAGCAGGGCCGGCAGGTCCTCCAGCCGATCGCGCAGGGGAGGGACGCGCACCAGCAGCACGGCGAGCCGGAAGTAGAGCTCGGGCGAGATCTCGCCCTTGGCCGCCTTCAGCTCGATGCCGGTCGAGGCCGTCGCGATCAGCCGGGGGGGCTGCCCCGCCTCGAGCTGCTCCAGGGCCCGCAGCAGGCCGGGCTGGCTCTCGGGGCTCCAGGAGTCGACATTGGGGACGAGCAGGGTCCCCGCCTCGTGCAGGGCCGAGGGCTCGAAGGGGACACCGGGGCGACCGACCAGCAGCGGGCGGTCGGCCTCCAGCCCGTTGGCGTGCAGCCAGTGGGCGAGGTGGCGGCGCCCGCTGCCGGGCTCGCCGATGATCAGCACCGTGCTGCGCACTCGGGCGATCGCCGCGGCTTCGGAGCGCATCCGTCGGGTGGGGGCGGCGCTGCCGACGATGCTCAGGGCGCCCTCGGGGTGAGGCCGGAGGGCGCGAACACGGTGGAGGATCTGCTCGGCGGTGACGGGCTTGGTGAGGAAGTCGCTGGCGCCCAGGCGCATGGCCTCGACCGCGACCTCGACCGAGCCGAAGGCGGTGAAGACCATCACATCGATGGGGCGCTCGGCGTTGCGGGCGGCGCGCACCACCTGCAGGCCGTCCACGGGCTCCATGCGCAGATCGGTCAGGACGAGGTCGAGGGTGCCGGCCGACATGAGCTGGATGGCGGTGACGCCGTCGTAGCAGGCCTGGACCGTGTGCCCCTCGCGCCGCAGCAGCGCGGCGATGGCCTCGGCGGCGGTGCGGTTGTCGTCGACCACCAGCACATTGAGTGGAGCTTTGCTCATCGTTCGGCTCCGGCGGTCGAGCGGCGCGGCAGGCCCGCGATGAAGCGCGCACCTCTCATCGGTGACTCCTCGCAGCGAATATAGCCCTGGTGGGCGTCGAAGACCTGGCGAACCAGGGCCAGGCCCAGGCCGATCCCTCCGGGCTTGGCGGTGACGTCGGGCTCGAAGATGCGCTCCCGCATGTCGGGAGGCACTCCGGGCCCGTCGTCGTCCACGACGATGGTGATCTGATCCCGCTCGGGGAGCAGGCTCACGACGATGGAGCCCGGTCGGCCCGGGACTGTCCCCGCGAACTCGATCGCGTTGAGCAGGAGGTTCTCCAGGGCCCGCCGGACCAGGGTGCCGTCGGCCAGCACGGGCAGGCGGGCTGGGGCGTGGACCCGCAGGCGGACCCCGCGGGCGGCGGCCCGAGGGTGGGCGATGGCGGCGGCGCGCTCCAGCACCTCGACCAGGTCGGTCTGGACCGGGACCACCCGCAGCGGCCCGGACTGGCTGAGGAAGCGCTGGACCACGCCCTCCAGCGCCTGGATCTCGTCCTCGATCAGCGCGAGCTGGCCGTCGCGGGTGGCCTCGTCGGGCTCGGTTCGCGCCAGGGTCACCAGCAGGGAGAGGCTCTGCAGCGGGTTGCGGACCTCGTGGGCGACCATGCGCGAGAGCTGCTGCACGACCCGCATCCGGTCCCCGATCTCGTCCTCGCGGCTCTCGACCGAGCTGGCCAGGGCGTTCATGGCGTGGGCGAGCTGCTTCATCTCCTCGGTCCCGCGGACCTCGACCCGCACATCGCGCTCGCCCGATGCGATCCGGCCGGCGGCGCGGGAGACCTGGGAGAGCGGGGCGAGCAGCCGCCGCATCCCTCCCAGCCCCAGCAGGCCGGCCGCCGAGGCGAAGCCGACGATGATCAGCAGGTCGCGACCCGGGCGGCGGGACTCCCTCAAGACCTGCTCGGAGTCGCCGACCACGACGATGCTCCCCAGGAGCTCTCCGCCCGAGCCGAGCAGGGGCGAGCAGATCGCCTGGCTGCGGCCCCGGCCCGGCTCGGTGAACATGGCGCGGGACTCGCCGAAGCTGCCGGTCTCCAGGTCGGGGGTGCAGGCCTGCACGGCAGGGTCGGCGATCAGGTCGCCGTAGACGGCCCCAGGTCGGGAGGGGACCGCCGAGACCAGCCGCAGCCGGCCATCCAGCACCAGGATGTGCTGTACGCCGGCCAGGGTGAGGATTCGCTGCAGGCTGGGCTCGACCAGGGAGCGGATCGAGGAGATGCGCTCCGGCTCGGGCGGGGGGCTGCGCGAGGTGGTGGGCCGGAGGGACGAGCCCTTGCCTTCGCCCACCAGCGAGACCACGCGGTCGGCGGCCAGCAGGCTCACCAGCTCCAGGCGGCTGGCCTGGTCGGCCAGGGCGAGGGCGTCTCGCTCTCGAAGGATGGGCAGCCAGGCCAGCGCCACGCCGACGGCCGCGAGCACACCCGTTGCCACGCTGATGATCGTCAGCGTGTTCCCGCTGGCCGGCCTCACTCGCCCCTCGGCTCTACTCTGGGCTCATTCAACCGTGAAGGAGTCGACGGCCTCGATCTCTCCCGACTTCTCTTCGGTGGTCTGGTCCGTGACCATCTTGCGGACCAGGAGGCCCTCTTCACCGGTCAGGCTGTAGGCGGCGTTGGCCACGGTGGGGCGGCCGCGGTCGGCCTGCAGGGCCATGCTGGCCTCGAAGGCGCTGCCGTGGCTCTCCTGGAGGAGGCGGGGGTGGGCGCAGCCCGAGAGGGCCAGGGCGATCAGGATGAGAGGACGCATCAGGGTGCCTCCGTGGCGGGGTCGGTGGGAGAGGGTTCAGGGGTGGAGAGATGATCGTCGAGGCGCCGGATGCCCTCGATGGAGGGCTGGTGGCCGGGCCAGGTAGAGAGGACCGCAGCATACTCCTCGAAGGCGGCCTTGGACTTGCCGCCCATCTCCAGCCCGAGCGCGAGGTTGTAGCGGGCGTCGGGCTCGGGCATCCCGGCGCGGAAGACCCGCAGGGCCTCGTCGGCGCGGTTGTCGGCGACCAACGCGAAGCCCAGGTTGTTGCGGATCTGGCGGTCGGCGCCGTCGAGCTGCAGGGCCTGGCGGAGGGTCCCGACGGCCTCGGCGTGCTGCCCGGCGGTGAGCTGGGCGAAGCCGAGGTTGTTGAGGATCTGGGCGTCGTCGGGGTCGAGCTGGGCGGCCCGTTGGAGCGAGGCCAGGGCCGCCTCGACCTGCCGGGTGTCCAGCAGCAGCACGCCGAGCTGGTCGTGGGCGCCGGCCAGGCGAGGATGCTTGCGGACCAGCTCGCGGAGGACGGACTCGGCGTCGTCCACCAGCCCGGCCTGGCGCAGGGCGCGGGCCTGGACCAGCCCGAGCTCGGGGCTGTGGATGCCCTCGGTGCGCAGCTGGGCGATCAGGGTCAGCGACTGGTCGGCGCTGCCGCCCCGGGCCAGGGCGTCGGCCAGGGCGATTCGAGAGTCGGTCTTGCCCTCTTCGGACTGCCAGCGGGGCGGATCATGCACGACCCCACGGCGCGAGGCGCCGCAGCCCAGCAGCAGTGCGAGCACGAGCGGCAGGAGGGCGATCATCCGCCGCTGCCCCCCATCGCGGGCAGCAGGATCCGGACGACGTTGATGATCGCCGGCCCGATCAGGATGATGATCAAGCAGGGGAGGATGAAGAGGATCATCGCCACGGTCAGCTTGGGGGAGACCTTGGCGGCTTGCTCTTCGGCGGTCAGCATGCGCCGGACGCGCACCATCTCGGCGTGGACCCGCAGGGCCCGCGCGACCGAGGTGCCGAAACGCTCGGCCTGGGTCAGCACGTTGACCAGCGCGGCGATGTCGTCCAGACCGGTCCGCTGGTCGAGGTGCCGCAGCGCCTCGATGCGGGGCACGCCGGCGGCGACCTCGTGGTTGACCATCTGGAGCTCGCGGGCCAGCTCGGGGGCGGCGCTCTCCATCTCTTCGGCCACCCGCTTGAAGGCGGCGTCCAGGCCCAGTCCGGCCTCCACGCTGCTCACCAGCAGGTCGAGCGAGTCCGGGAAGGGCTTGAGCAGCTTCTTCTGGCGCTCTTCCACCCGGCCGTTGAGCAGGATGCCGGGCACGTAGTAGCCGAAGGCCGCGCCGGCCAGCACGGTGAAGAGGATGCTGACCAGCTTCTCGGGCTGGAAGAGCAGGGCCAGGATCATCGGAATCGACAGGGCCAGCAGCACCCGGGCGGCGCTGAACAGCTCCAGGTTGTTGGGGCTGCGGAAGCCCGCCTGGACCAGCTTGCGACGCAGCAGGCTGCGGTCCTCCTCGCCGGTCGGCGCCGCCAGCGAGCTCATCTGCGAGGCCACCTTCTGGACGTTCTCGCTCTCCAGGAAGGTCTCGTCGGTGGCCGCCCCGGTCATCTCCTGAATTCGGTCCGCGGCGGTCCGGTCGGTCTTCGACGCGTTGCGGAAGACGCTGAAGACCAACAGCACGGTCCCGAAGACCAGGATGCCGACCAGGACGATCGCGGCGTCGGTCTGCGTGAGGCGGGCGAAGAGTTCAGTCACGGTTCACAGCTCCACCTGCGAGACCTTGCGCATCACGAAGATTCCCGTGAAGAACAGGCAGACCACGATTCCCAGGAAGATGTGGCCAAGGGGGTCTTCGAAGAGCGGATCGAGGTATTCCGGGTTCAGGGTCACGATGGCCCCGGTGACCAGGAAGGGCAGGCCGCCCAGGATGTAGGCCGAGAAGCGCGCCTCGGCCGTGAGCGCCTTCACCTTGCCTCGGAAGATGAAACGATCCCGGATCGTCTTGCTGATGTTCTGCAGGATCTCGATCATGTTGCCGCCCGTGTCCCGCTGCAGGAGCACGGAGCTGACGAAGATCCGCAGGTCGAAGTTCCGAGGGTTGCGCTTGATCATGTTGTAGAGGCAGTCGCGCAGGTCCCGGCCGAGGTTGTGCTCTTCGTAGACGCGGCCGAACTCCATCGAGATCGGCATGGACATCTCTTCGGCGCACATCCGCATCGCGTCGTTGAGGCCGTGGCCGGCCCGCAGCGAGCGCCCCATCAGGTCCAGCGCGTCGGGGAGCTGCTGGCTGATCTTCTCGGCCCGCTCGTTGGCGCGGCTCATCACCAGGGCGAGGGGGATCGCGCCCGCGACCAGGCCCACCAGGGCCAGGAGGTTCTTGAAGATGAAGGCGGCCGTCACGAGCCCGAAGAGGGCGAAGGCGGCCATCCGCGCCAGCAGGCCGGACACGGTGTACTCGGCCGCCGACTGTTGGAGGTTCTCCTCCATCATCTTGCCCATCGAGCCGAGGGCGTTGGCGAGCTCGTCCTTGACTTGAAGGCGGAAGAGCGTGTTGCCGGGGTCGCCGGAGAGCTGCCCCAGTCGACGCTGCAGCTCGCGCTGCTGGGCTTCCTTGTTGGCCTGGATGCCCCAGTACACGAAGCTGAGCACGACGAAGGCGCCCACGAACACGATCGAGGCGATCAGTACCTGGACGAGGGGGTTCATGGTCAGACGTCCAACTGGAAGCGGAACAGGTCGTTGGAGAGCCGGATGCCGTTCGAGGCCAGGCGGCCGGCGAACTTCGGTCGGACTCCGGTGGACATGAAGCGGCCCCGGACCTTGCCGTCGTCGTCCACGCCAGACTGCTTGAACTGGAAGATGTCCTGGGTGGTGACGACGTCGCCTTCCATGCCCTGGATCTCGGTGACGGCCAGCAGGCGCCGGGTGCCGTCGGAGAGCCGGTCGACCTGGATGATCAGGTCGAGGGCGCGGGCGATCATCTCGCGGATGTTCTTGTCGGCGAGGTTGGGCATGCCCATGCCGATCATGGTCTCGAAGCGGGCCACCGCGTCACGGGTGGTGTTGGCGTGGACCGTCGCCAGCGAGCCCTCGTGACCGGTGTTCATGGCGTTGAGCATGTCGATGGCTTCGACGCCGCGGATCTCACCGAGGATGATCCGGTCGGGCCGCATACGCAGGGCGTTCTTGACCAGGTCTCGGGCCGTGATCTCGCCCCGGCCCTCGAGGTTGGCCGGCCGCGTCTCCAGGCGCACGATGTGGGGCTGCTGGAGCTGGAGCTCGGCTGCGTCCTCGATCGTGATGATGCGCTCGCCGGGCGGGATGAAGGAGCTCATGACGTTGAGCAGGGTCGTCTTTCCAGAGCCCGTACCGCCGGAGATGACGATGTTCAGCTTGGACTTCACGCAGCCCTTGACCACCTCGAGGATGGGCCGAGGCACGCTGCCGAAGGCGATCAGGTCGTCGGAGGTGATCGGCACCGTCCCGAAGCGGCGGATCGAGACCGTCGGGCCGTCCAGCGCCAGGGGAGGGATGATCGCGTTGAAGCGGCTGCCGTCGGCGAGCCGGGCGTCCACCATCGGGTTGGTCTCGTCCACGCGGCGACCGACCGCGCCGACGATCCGGTCGATGATCTGCATCAGGTGGGCGTCGTCCTGGAAGCGCACGTTGGTCTTCTGCAGGCGGCCCTTCTTCTCGATGTAGACCGTCTTCGGCCCGTTGATCAGGATGTCCGAGACCTCGGGATCACGCAGCAGCGGCTCCAGGGGCCCCAGTCCGAGGATGTCGTCGAGGATCTCGTCCACCAGCCGCTCGCGCTCGACGCGGTTGAGCGGGAGGGAGCGACTCTCGATCTGGTCGGAGAGGGTCTTGCGCAGGCGGGTCGAGAGCTCGTCCCGAGGGGTCTTGCTGACCTGCTCGAAGTCGAGCGCCTCGATCAGCTCGGTGTGCAGCTGCCGCTTGACCTGCTCGAACTCGGGGGACTCCCCGGTGGTCGGGCTGCGGTAGCGCTGCTGTGCTCCTCGGACACGATCGATGAGTCGAGACGACATTTCATTCCCCTGGCCACTGCCGATTCAGGTTGTGTGCCTTCGCTACTTGAACAGCCAGCCGAACGCCTTCTTCTCGCTGCCTGGAGCCTCGACCCGAAGGACACCCTCGGTGGCGAGGCTGACCATCGCGCTGATGTCGCGAACGGCGGCGCTCCGCTTGTCGATCTCGCGCAGGATCCTGCCGCCGTTGATGGCGCTCATGCAGGTCTCCTCGTCCCAGGCGATGGTGGCCGCGACAGGGACACCCAGGCTGCGCTCGATGTCCGCCAGCGAGAGCTCCAGGCCCTTTCGCCACTTGTTGACGACCAACCGCACCGTGCCCTTGTCGGTGCCCTGGCGCTCCATCAGCTGCAGGCGTCGCCAGGCGTTCTTCACGCTGGGGACGTCGGGATTGCAGACCAACAGGATCAGGTCGCTGACGGCGGTGGTCGTCAGCGTGGCCTCGTCGATGCGGCAGCCGCAGTCCGCGACCGCGTACTGGTAGGTGTCGGCGACCACGGTCAGCACCTGGAGGACCTTCTCGCCGGCGACGGCCTCGTCCGTGAACAGCTCCATCGGCTGGGCCAGGACGTGCACCTTGCTGGGGTGGACGGACACGGAGCCGCTCAGCATCCGGCTGTCCAGGCGGGTCACGCTGGCCATCAGGTCGTGGATCGAGCTCTTCGGCTGGAGGTCCAGGAAGGCCGCCACATCGCCCATCGAGAAGTCCAGGTCGACCACGCAGACCCGCTGCACGGGGCTGAGCTCGGCGGCGAGGTTGCAGGCCACCAGGGTGGTACCCACCCCGCCCTTGCTGCCGACGACCGAGATGAGCTGGCCTTGATCTTCGGCCCCCACCGGGGAGAGGTCGGACTCGCGCACCGCCTGTCGAAGCTGAGAGCCATCCGCCGGCAGCACGACGTACTCGCGGTAGCCGGCGCGCATGGCGGCGCGGATGCGCTCGGGCTCGTTCTGCTGCGACATGGCCACCAGCCGGATGCCCTGGACCTGCGCTTGCAGCAGGGGCCCCAGGCGCACGGCCTCTTCAAAGTCGCCGTCGAAGCCGGTGATGACCACGTTGGGGCGCTGCGATTGGACCGCGTCAACCGCCTGGGCATACGGAACCGAGCTGGCCGGGAGCACGGCTTCGGTGCCCAGGCACTCCCGGATCAGACCCATGCCCCGGGTGTCGACGCCGACGACGACAACCTGGGCTGCTCCTCTACTTGCGCCCTGCCTCCTCATGGATGTCTCCTAGCGGGCGAGGCCGACCGCGCCCTGGGGGCGGCCGCTCTCGGATTCGGAATCGTTCTTCTGGCCCAGCCGACGATCGGCGCCCAGCAGGAAGAGCTCGATGTCATTGGGGTTGTTGTCCTCGAAGGCCGTCGGGAGATCGGGGACCTCGCCGGGGGCCATCGGACGAACCAGGCGGGGCGTCACGAAGATGATCAGCTCGGACTCGTTGCGCTCGTGCCGGACGTAGCGGAAGAGGCTGCCGATGATCGGGATCTCGCCCAGGACCGGCACCCGCGCCGTCACCTGGTGCGAGCTCTCGTTGATCATCCCGGCCATCGCGAAGGTCATCCCGCTTCCCAGGCGCACATGCGACTGGGTCTTGCGGGCGATGAAGGCCGGGATCTCGATCCCGGAGGCCCGGGAGGAGTTGCTGGAGTCCACCGAGCTGACCTCGACGTAGGCCCGCATGTCGATGACCTCGTTGGCCAGGACGGTGGGCACGAAGACCAGCTTGACGCCGTACTCCTTGTACTCGACCGAGATCTTGTCGCCCTGCTGGGCCACCGGGATCGGGATCTCGCCGCCGGCCAGGAACTCGCCCTGCTGCCCCGAGAGGGCCACCAGGGTGGGCCGGGCCAGGATCTTGGAGACGTCGTACTGTTCCAGCACCGACATGATCGCGGTCAGGTCGACCGCGCCGCCGAAGGTGCCGAGCAGCTGGAAGGTCCCGGTGGAGGCCGCCTGGACGAAGCCGCTGTTGATGTTGGTCGCTCCAGGGCGCTCGCCCAGGCCGGCCAGCACGGAGGCCGGACCTTCCAGGGTCAAGCCCAGCGCGTTGTCACCCCAGATGGCGTTCATGCCCAGCTCGCGGAGGGCGCGCCGGTCGACCTCGGCGAAGACCACCTCGAGCTGGATCTGGTGATCGCCCGCGACGGTCATCAGGTTGATGAACTCCTCGTCGTAGATGCGGGCGATGCCGGCGACACGCTCGAGGGTCTCGATGTCCGAGACCGGACCCTCGACCACCAGCCGCTGCATCAGGGGGTAGACCCGAGGGGGGTTGCTGGAGACCGTGTGGTCGACCCGGCGGACCATGTCGCTGAGGTCCTCGTGGACCGTCAAGGTGTAGGACACCGGGGTCTCGGGCGTGTCCTTGAACCAGACCCAGAGGTCGGTGGAGCCGACCTCGAGGCCGCGCACCTGGAACTGGCCGGGAGTGAGCTGCTTGAGCTCGGCAACGTCGTCGTTGCTGATCAGGACCCGCAGGATGTCGCGGCTCTCCTGGTAGATGAAGGACTGGCCGACCGGGACGTCGACCCACTGGGAGCCCTGCTGAGCCTGGGCGTCGGTGGGGGCCATCATGGCCGCGGCCATCATCGGAATCGCGAGGGCCGCCGTGAGCAGCCGGACGAGGGACTTCATGGGTTCACTCCAGAGACGGAAGGTTCTGCTCAGCGGCCACGCTTGGTCTTGTCGTCGATCTTGTTGCCCTGATCGTCGAACTTCACGGAGGTGCTCTCGGAGCCCTGGATGACCTCGACCGTGTCGGCGGGGCCGGTCTCGGCGGGCTTGGTGACCCGCCCGGGGCGACGGCCGGTCGTGGCGGCCTTGGTGTCCACCTTGGGGTCCAGGCCGATGATGTTGCTGATGACGAGCGGGCCATGGCTCTCGATGTGGGTGATGTCGACGTCGCTACGCAGGACCAGGTGCAGCTCACCGCGGGAGGTCGAGAGGGCCAGCTTCTCGGCCTCCTCCAGGGTCACTTCCAGCGTGACCGAGGGCTTCTGGCGCCGGGCGCGGTTCTGCTTCTCCTTCTCCTGCTCTTCGTTGGTGCCGAGGTTGCTGTCCACGGCGAGCACCTTGATGCCCTGCAGGATGGTCTCGGTCACCCACTTGTTGCCGTCGACCTCTTCATCGGGCTTGATGGTGACGATCACGTCGACGAAGTTGTTGGGCTGGAGGAAGCCGGCGACACCGGACTCGGTGTTGACCTCGATGGCCATGGCGCGCTTGCCGGGGGTGACGATCGCGTTCAGGCCGATGCCGGCGTCGCGGCGCGCGAGGCGCTCGGTGCGGATCAGCTCGTTGGCCAGGATGCGCTCGCGGGGGGTTCGACCCACCACCTCGTCGACCGACTGGAAGGCCGCGTCCGGAGGCACCATCTCGGGCATCAGGTCGCGCAGGGCCACGTCCTGCTGGGTGATCGGGATCCCCATGTACAGGTCGCGGATCGCCACGACGGTCTGCACCGTCTCCTGGCGCTGCGCCTGCATGGCGCTCTGCTCCTGGTAGGACCGGACCACCTGAACGGCGAAGGCTGCGGTCACCGCGGCGGCCACGAGGGCGGCGGCGATGAACAACATGGAACGGGATCGCGGGGAGGACTGCTGGCGCGCCATGGGGGCTCCGCGGTTGCTGTTGCGATGGGTGGGAGTCGGACGGTCGGGTGAACCCAGGTTCGCGGGCGATTCTAGCCGCCCCTGTTGCTGGGATTTCTGCGGATGACGAAATCTGAGGGAGAAGAGGACCGCTGGGAGGGGAGCCTATCGAAGGCGGTCAACAAGGTCCAGCACTTGTCTCTTCTTGTCGGTCGAGAGGCCCTCACCAGAAGCGAAAGAGGCCAAACGCGGCCCCGAGGGTGGCGATCGCGAAGCCAATCGCGTGGGGCACCTGGGCGGCCGGAGGGAGCTCCCGTCCGGTTGCGCGTGCGGCGCGACGGGCGAACAGGAAGGCCAGCGCCAGCACCCCGTGGATGGCGGTCCCGGCGATGATCGCCTGCAGGACCAGGGACCACCCCAGGAAGGCGCCCGCCACCATCATCATCTTGACGTCGCCGCCGCCCATGTGGCGGGTCGCGAAGGGCACGATCAGCACCAGGAGCGCGACCGTCGCGCCAAGCAGCGCGGAGCCCAATCCCACCAGGCCGCCGTCCTGGAACCCCAGCGCCCCGCCCAGCAGCAGGCCCGCCAGGATGAGCGGGTTGGGGATGCGCCGCTGCCAGACGTCCCAGGTCGCGGCGGTGATCATCAACACCGAGAGGATCGTCAGGGAGAGGTTCATCCCGCCCCTCCCTGTGGCGCGGCCAGCGCGGGCATGCCCTCGGCCAGGCTGAGCGTCGACCGGCCCTGCCAGAAGGCCTCCAGCTGAGGCTTCAGGGCCTGCTCCCGCCAGCCGCGGAGCGCGCCCGGGCCCCCCTCCGCCACGGCCTGGAGCCACTCGCTGCTGAGGGCGAGGCTGGCCGAGATCCCGTGGCCCCGCTCGAAGGCCATGGCCCAGGCCCTCAGCATCGCGCTGCGGGCCGGGACCTCGGGGGCCACGGGGGCCGGGGGCGGGCCCGAGCGGGCGCGCCGGAGGCTGCCCAGGATCGCCTCGCCCATGCTTCGGCGCAGCCCGGAGGAGACGCGGCGATCCTCGGCGAGCTGGTCGAGCGAGGCCGGTCGGCTCCGCGCCAGGGCCAGGAGGAGGCCATCGGCCAGGATGTGGCGCGGAGGCTGGTCGCGGTCCTGGGCGAGCTGCTCGCGCCAGGTGAGCAGCCCGACCAGGGCGGCGCGCTCGTCGTCGTCGAGCTCGGGCGCGATCTCCCAGCTTCGCCAGAGGTCCAGGGAGACCTGCCATGGGGGCGTCTCGTCCAGCAGCTCCAGGCTGGCCTGGCCGGCCCAGGCGAGGTGTCCCCGCGGCGCGATCTCGTCCTCGATCGACCGCACCAGCCCGTGGAGCAGGCCCACGTCGGCGGCGGCATAGGCGAGCTGCTCGGGGCTGAGGGGCCGACGTCCCCAGTCGCTCATCGCCCGCGAGGGCGGGGGCTGAAGGCCCAGCCAGCGGTCCAGCAGGCGCTCGAGCTTGGCCGGGTAGCGGCCCCCGACGAAGGCCGCCATGCGCTGGGCATCCAGCACATCGTCGGGCGCCTGGCCGGTGTGCTGCAGCAGCAGGTGCAGGTCCATGGCGCCGCCGTGGACCAGCCAGGTCCGCCCCTTGACCAGGCTGGCCAGGGGCCAGAGGGTGGCGCGGGTGGTGTCGATCACCCAGCAGCGGCCGTCCTCGGTGGCGATCTGCACCAGCATCAGGTCGGGGTGGTAGCGGCGCTCGGCATGGAACTCGGTGTCGAGGGCCAGCCGTGCCTCGCCCTCCAGGGTCCGGGCCAGGGCTTCGACGTCTTCGGTGTGCTCGATGAGCTTGGGCGCTTGCATCCGGCCGACGTTATCCCGGCGGGTCGCCCTCGGAGGCTCTTCATGTCGACTGGACCGACGACGCCTGGACTGGCAGCCGTCTGGACCTGGGGAGATCCCGGGCTGGTCGTCGCTGCCTTGGAGCCCCAGGGCGCGCGGACCTTCGTGGTCTGCGGGCGAGGCGACTCGCCCATGCTGGTCCTGGCGGCAGGGCCGAGCGCGCTCCGGGTGTGCGAGCCTCGGGCCGAGGCGCGGGCCCTCTTCGCCCTCAAGCTGGCGGCGGCCTGGACCCTGCCGCGCCCCACCCTGCGCAGCCTCTTCGGGATGGACGAGGCCGGGCGGCGGATCTTCCTCTATCACTACGTCCGGGAGGGTCGGCAGGAGGGCCGCGGACCGCCTCCGCCGGGGCTGGCCGGTGAGGCCCGGGCCTTCTGGGACGCTCGTGAGCCGCTGATCCGCGAGGGGCTGGCCAGCGGCGGTGAGCGGGAGCGTCGGGAAGCCCTGGTTCGGCGGCTGGTCGGGTCGGTCTCGGGCGGCCGCCCCCCCGGGGGGCGTCGGCTGCGCCTCCTGGCCCAGGCGGCGCTGTCCCCCCGGCTGGGCCTGCAGCGGGCGCAGGGGCTCGCCTCGCGCCTGGACGCCCTCGCCCGGCGACGCAGCCCCCTGGCGCTGCGGCTGCTGGAGGGGCCCTCTGCCCTGCCCGATCTCTCCCCCTGGATGCAGGAGCAGGCTCTCGTCCAGATCGCCCGGCGCCCTCCGGTCGAGCTCGACCCGCTGCCGCCCGCCCTGGCGCTCGCCCGGCTCCCCGCGGGCTCGCTGGACGCGGTGCACCTCGGCCTGGAGGTGGAGGCCGCCAGCCTGCAGGCGGCGGCCCAGGCCCTGGCCCCCGGCGGGCGCCTGCTGCTGCGGAGCGCCTCGCCCCCGCCGACCACCGCCGGGCTGGTGCTCGACGCCCAGCGCAGCCGGGAGCTGCAGGCGCAGGACCAGGCGCTGCTGCTGGAGCGGCCCTGGCTGCTGCGCCGCCGCTAGGGGCGCTCTCCCCGGGCCAGCCGCGCGTCCAGCTCGACGATCGCCTCGGGGAGCTGGGCGAGGCTGGGGATCACCAGGTGGGCGCCGGCCTCGATCAAGGTGGCCGAGGCGGCCTCTTCGAGCCTCGCCCGCTGCCCGGGGGCCAGCGCTGCGAGCTCGTCCCGGCTCAGCCCGAGCAGGCTCCCGGTGCGCGAGACGCCGACCGTCCAGAAGGCCGCGTTGCGCCCCGCCTGCATGTCGACCACCGTGTCCCCGACCGCCACCAGGGCGTGGTGTGGCCAGGCGCCCAGGCGGCGGGCGGCCTCCCAGTTCAGGAAGGGGGCGGGTCGGCCCTCGGGCACCTCGTCGGCGGCGACGGCGCAGTCGGGGCGGTAGCCCTGGCGGGAGGCGTGATCCTGCACCACGTCGAGCATGGCGCGGATGTAGCCGGTGGTCGAGCCGACGCGCAGGCCGCGGGCGCGCAGGGCGGCGATCGCCTCGACGACGCCGTCGATGGGCGTGGAGTAGCGCGGCAGGCACTCGATCTGCAGCGGGATGGCCGCGGCGTAGAGGGCCTCCTCGTCCTCGACGGAGGGGAGGCTCCCCTTGGCCCGGCGCCAGGCCTCGGCGACCGCGGGCATGGCGCAGACGCGGCGGATGTGCTCGCGCTTGTGGACCCCCATCGGCTCCCGCGCCTCGGCGAGGGTGATCGCGACGCCCTGGCGAGCGAAGACCTCGACGAAGACGCCGGCGGGGGCGATGCTGCCGTGGTCGACGGTGGTCCCGGCCCAGTCCAGGATGACGGCCTGGATGGAGGGGCTCATGGCTGCGGGCTCCCCGAGGCAATGCCGAGCTGGCCCATCAGCTCGTCCAGGCTGGAGACGAAGCGCTGCAGGTCGGCAGGCTGGACCTGGCCGATGCAGCCGACCCGGAAGGAGGGCCGGCGGGTCAGCTTGCCGGGGTAGATGGCGAAGCCGCGCTCCACCAGGCCCTGGTAGACCCGCTCGAAGTCCCAGGCGGGGTCGGCCGGCTGGTGAAAGGTCAGGATGATCGGGGCCTGGTCGGCTTCGGGCAGCAGCAGCTGGAAGCCCAGCGACCGCATGCCCTCCAGCAGGACCCGGGCGTTCTGCGTGTAGCGGAGGCCTCGCCCGGCGACGCCACCTTCGGCCCGGTGCAGGGTCAGCGCGGCGTCCAGCGCGGCGATCACATGGGTCGGCGGGGTGAAGCGCCACTGGCCGTCCAGCTCCCGGCGACGCCACTGCTCGTGCAGGTCCAGGCTGATGCTGGGGCTGCGGCCGGCGCTGCGCTCCAGCAGCGCGCGGCGGGCCAGGACGAAGGCCACCCCGGGCACCCCCTCCAGGCACTTGTTCGCCGAGGCGGCGATCGCGTCGATCGCCCCGATCGCCGGCCCCAATGGCAAGGCGCCGAACGCGCTCATCGCGTCCACCAGCAGGCGGCGGCCCTGGCGCTGCACCAGGGCGGCCAGCTCCTCCAGCGGGTTGAGCCGCCCGGTGGTCGTCTCGCAGTGCACCACCGCCACGGCCTCGATCTCGGGATGGGCCTGCAGGGCGCGCTCGATGGCGCCCAGATCGAGGGGGGCCTCGTCGCCGCTGTCGACGCGCAGCAGGGGGCGCCCCATGCGCTGCCGCATCGTGCTCATCCGGCTGCCGTATGCGCCGTTCTCGGCCACCAGCAGCGGGGCGGTCGGCGACACGAGGCTGCCCAGCATCGCCTCGACCGCGAAGCTGCCGCTGCCCTGCAGGGGCACGCAGACCCAGTCGCCATCAGGGTCCTCGGCCTGGACGAGCGAGGCGATGCCGGCCCAGGTCCGGGTATCCATGGCCAGGAAGTCGGGATCCCGGCTGCCGCGATCCTCGGTCATCGCCCGGCGGGTCTGGACGTGGGTCGAGAGGGGGCCCGGAGTCAGCAGGAGGGGGCTCATCGAGGGGGCTCCGCGCCGGGCTGCAGGAGGAGGGTGGAGCCGGGGATGGCCGCGCCACTCTCGTCGTGGAGCTCGATGGTCAGCGCGCCATCGGCCTCGATCGCCAGGCGGGCGAAGGTGAAGACCTCGCCCACCGAGAAGTGCTCGACCGGCGCGAAGCTCGGGTCCAGCGGCCCCGGAGGTCCCGTCCAGGCGCGCAAGGGGCCGCTGACCACCTCGGTCACCGGCACCCCGCCGTTGTCGTAGCGGAGCACCCGGGAGTGGTGGACGTCGGTGGTCACGAAGACCACCCCCGGGCGGCCGAGCTCCCGGATCCGGCCCAGGATCGTCCCCAGCTCGTGCTCGAAGCCCGTGGCGGCCGAGCCATCGGCGCTGCCCTCGGGCGTGCCGGGATCGCCGGTCCCGCTGGCCCAGCCGTCTCGTCCGCGCTGCCAGGCCTCGCTGCCGGTCGGGATCGAGAGGGGGACGCTGGTGCTGACGACCCTCCAGGTGGCGTCGCTGGACTCCAGCGTCGCGAGCAGCCAGGCGAGCTGTTCGGCCCCCAGCATCGACTTCTCGGGCCCATCGGGCTGGTCGTTGGGCGCCCGGAAGCTGCGGTTGTCGAGCACGATCAGCTCGAGGTGCTGGCCCCAGCGCAGCCGTCGGTGGACGGGGCCCGGCGTGGCCTGGGGATCGATCGGGTTCCAGGCCAGCAGGGCGGCTCGGGCCTGCTCGATCGCCACCGGGAAGCCCGCCCGCTCCGCATCCCCCGTGCGCCAGGTCGTCCAGCCCCCCCAGTCGTTGACCAGCTCGTGGTCGTCCCACTGCACGACGACCGGCACATCCTCGAGGAAGGCCTGGAGCTGGGGATCGGCCCGGTGGTAGGCCCACCAGCCGTCCAGGGCGCGGCGGGTGGCCGCCGGGTCGGTCCAGTCGACGCCGCGGATGTCCTGGGGGTGGCCTTCGTCGAGCTGGACATTCGCGCTGCCGTCGGGGGCGGTGGGAGGGCAGCTCCCGTCGGCGTAGATCATGTCGCCGTTCAGGATCGCGAGGTCCGGTCGGAGCCCGCGCATCGCCTGGAAGATCCCGTAGCCCTCGGGCGGCCGACACCAGCCCTGCCCCCCCAGGTCACCGCCCACCAGCAATGTGACGGCGGCCCGGTCCTCGGCGAGCGGGGCCGTCTTCAGCCGGCCCTCGGCCTCTCGCCCGTCCCCGGTGAGGACCCGGTAGCCGTACTCGGTGTCGGGCTGCAGGCCCTCCAGGCGCAGGTGCGCCGTGGGAGCCGCCGGCGGCGAGGCCGGACCGATCATCGCGCTGCGGGACTGGATCTCCTTCTGGGGATCGTCCAGCTGCCAGGCCTCCGCTCGGACCCGGGCCAGCCCTCCGCTCCAGGTCCAGAGCACCGCGCTGTCCGGGCCGATGTCGCCCGAGGCCACCCAGGGCTGGGCGGTGATCGACGGGGGGCGAGGGGGCGTGGGGAGCGCCGGCGCGTCCGAGGGCGCGGGGGCCTGGGGTTGGCAGGTGCAGCCCAGCAGGGCGAGGAGCAGCGGGACGGAGGACATGCCGGTCCGATAATTCGCGGGTCGCGGGTCTGGCGGGCCCTGCGGGGCAGCCCGGTGACGCGGAGGGCACGCTCTGGTGGCGTCGAGCGCTGGCCCTTGCGTCCACCGGGGAGGCGTGGCACCGTGCGCCGCTCGGAGGGAGAGGATGTCCCAGGCTTCGTCGGGTGCCCTGCAGCGGAGCAGCCCGGTCACCCGCTGGGTGGCGCGGACCAACGCCCCGACCTTCGCGATCTACACGATCGCAGCGGCCTTCTCGACCTACTTCTGCATGTACGCCTTTCGCAAGGCCTTCGCCGTCGGCACCTTCGCCGGCACGGTCGACCTGCCGCTGGTCGGCTCGATCGACCTGAAGATCCTGCTGATCATCAGCCAGGTGCTCGGCTACTGCCTCTCCAAGTTCATGGGCATCAAGGTCGTCAGCGAGATGACCGGCGAGCGCCGGGCGACCGCCCTGGTCGGGGTCATCGGCATCTCCTGGCTGGCCCTGCTGCTCTTCGCGGTGCTGCCCGGGCCCTGGAAGGCCCTGGCCCTCTTCCTCAACGGCCTGCCCCTGGGCATGGTCTGGGGCCTCACCTTCGGCTTCCTGGAGGGTCGGCGGCTGACCGAGGTGCTGGGGGCCGGCCTGTCGGCCAGCTACATCGTCGCCAGCGGCGCGGTCAAGACCGTCGGCAAGCTGACCCTCGACTACGGCATCGACGAGTACTGGATGCCCTTCGCGGTAGGCGCCTTGTTCTTCCCGCCCCTCTGCCTCGCCGTCTGGCTGCTCGCGCGGCTGCCTCCGCCGACGGCCGAGGACGAGGCCCTGCGCACGAAGCGCCAGCCGATGGACGCCCGGGCCCGCAAGCAGTTCACCCTGGCCTTCCTGCCCGGCCTGGCCATGTTGACCCTGCTCTACATCCTGCTGACCGCCTACCGCGACTTCCGGGACAACTTCGCCCGCGAGATCTGGGATGCCCTGGGCTACTCGGCCTCGCCCGGCATCATGACCACCAGCGAGCTGCCCATCGCCGGCGGTGTCTTGCTCGTGCTGGCCCTGCTGATGCTGATCAAGGACAACCGCAAGGCGCTGATCGCGGTCCACCTGATCATGCTGGGCGGGACCGTCCTGATCGGCGCCAGCACCTGGGCCTGGCAGGCGGGGCTGATCGGTCCGGCCGCCTGGATGATCTCGGTCGGCCTGGGGCTGTACATCGGCTACGTGCCCTACGGTTGCGTGCTCTTCGATCGCCTGATCGCCGCGGTGGGCTTCGCGGGCACCGCGGGCTTCATGATCTACGTCACCGACGCCTTCGGATACCTTGGCAGCGTCGCCTTGATGCTCTACAAGAACTTCGGTCAGGCCGAGCTGTCCTGGCTGGACTTCTTCGTCCGCTTCTCCTGGGTGACCTTCTGGGCATGCGGAGCCTGCTTCGTGGGTTCGATGTTCTACTTCGCCTGGAAGACCCGCTGACCCCTCCTCCTGGAGCCCCCCTGTGACGTCCTTGATCCTCGTCGCCCTGCTCTCCTCCTGGACCTCGGTCGCCTCGGCCGACGAGGGCATCGACAACCTGCTGAACAACATCCCCACCATCGAGAACCCCGACTCCACCAAGGAGTCCGACACGCCGCCGCCCCCGCCCGACATGCCCTTCACCGCCTATGTCGACCTGGTGCGGGCCCAGGTGCTCGCCGCCTGGAGCCCCAAGGCCGGGGCCATCAAGAAGAACCCGGGCCTGGAGACCCGCCTCGTGCTGCAGATCGACCCCTCGGGCCAGGTGCTCGCGCTCAAGCCGATGGTGCTCTCGGGCGACAAGAAGTTCGACGCCAGCGCCGTCAAGGCGGTCAACGAGGCCGGCGCCCTGCCCGCCCCGGCGCCAAACCTGGTCACGGTCGCGGCCGAGGGCGTGGTCGTCATCTTCAACGGGCGCGACTGGCTGAAGGCTCGTTAAGGCAGAGCTCCTCCTCCGGATGGATGCGATGCTGCCCGACCTCCCCGACCTCGACGCGATGTTGAACCCGCTCGATCCGGCCTCCTCCGAGGCGGCCTGGAGGGCCCTGCTCCCCCTGGCCCGCCAGCACGGCCTGGACGCCGAGCTCTGCCTGCTCACCCGCATCGCGCGGGCGCAGGGCATGCAGGGCCACTTCGACGAGGCCCAGGCCACGCTGGACGACGTCGAGTCGCGGGCCCCCGGGGCCGGTCGCGAGGTCGTGGTGCGCATGCTGGTGGCTGAGGGCTCCATCCTGCGCAAGAGCGGGCTGGCCGAGGCTGCCGCGGCCTTCTTCGAGGACGCCTTCGGCATCGCCACCCAGGAGGGCTTCGACGAGCTGGCCATCGACGCGGCCATCCTGCTCGGCGAGGTGCTGCCCCCGGACCCGGCCCTGGAGTGGCTGCACGTCGGCATCGGCGTGGCCGAGCGCAGCACCCGTCCGGCGGCGCGGGCCCGGCTGCCCAGCCTGCTGCAGCGGACCGAGGCGGCCTTCCTGGCCCGGGGAGACGGCGATCGCGCCCAGGCCCTGCGGGTCCGGCGGGACGCCCTCCACGAGGACGACGATGCGAGCTGAGCTGCTGGAGGGCGCCAGCCCGCTGCCCGCCGGCGCTGGCTTCCAGGCCTGGGAGCTCCCGGCGGTCGACAGCCCGGCCGAGGCCGAGCGCCTGCTGGAGCTGGTGCTCGCCCTGCTGACCGACTCGCGGGCGGCGGTGATCCGGGCCGAGGCCTCTCCCGGCGGCCCCGAGGGCTCGCCCACGGCCTGGGTCGAGCTGGCCGCGGACCAGTGGCGCCTCCCCGACGAGGAGATCGACCTGGGCGATCTGCTGGACCTGCTCAGCGGGGAGAGCTGGCAGCTCGCCGGCTTCGACGCGAACGCGCCGACCGCCCTGGCTCCGCTCGACCTCTACGAAGACCTCGACGAGGCCGCCGCGGTCTTGCAGAGCAGCGGGGCGGACTGGGTCCTGGACGTCTGGACCGACGCCCTGCCCTACCGGCTGCTGCGCCGCGCTCCCTGAGCCCCCCGCTCAGAGCGGCTTGACCCCCACGCGGAGCACGATCTCCAGGCGGGCGATGGCCCCGGCTTCGGGCGGCTCCGGCAGCCAGATCCGGTAGCCCTCGGTCGTCTGGACCAGCTCGACGGGCTGGCCATCGGCATCCCAGGCCTGGATGCGCGGGAAGGCGATGCGGGCGTCGCGGGCGATGCTGCGGGCGTCGATGGCCATCCAGCAGGGGGCGCCGGTGGTGGGCACGGTCTCGCCGGGGTGGGCCCGGCGCAGCTCGATGCCCAGCTCTTCGAGCAGCGGCGAGGCCAGGATCCCCGGGGGCCAGCCGGCCGGCTTCGTGATGGTGGCGATCGCCTCGTCCGGCTCGACCAGGACCAGGAAGTCGGCCACCACCTCGACCGGGTTGCCCTCGGCGTCGACGCCGACGTAGAGCTCGACGCTGCCCTCCCCGTCGCCCGCCGGGCAGAAGGCGAGGTCCGTGGGGCCCATGCCGCGGGTCGCCAGCAGCTCGGCCGCGAGGGGGTCGGCCTCGACCGCCCGCAGGATCGCGGCGTGCAGGCGGGCGCTGGCCGAGGAGAGGGCCTGGGCCGCGGCGGGGGAGAGGAAGGCACACAGCCCGCTGCTGAGGGTGAACTGGCCCGCCCAGCGCCAGTCCACCGGGGCGGCCGCGTCGAAGCGCACCCGGGCGGCGGCGACGCGTTCTTCGGAGCGGCCATCGGCGTCCTGGAAGCGGGCCCGGCTGATCTCGACGGGGTAGGCCGCGGCGGGCAGGCGGACCGGCAGGGCCAGCGGCAGATCGGGTCCCATCGGGTCGCCCGCGTGCAAGCCCCCGGCCTCGTCCAGCTGCAGGCTGCCGATGGCCTGGACCCGGACCTCGATGCGCTCGCCCGGTCGCTCGATCTGCAAGCCGTCGGTGAAGGCCCGCACGAAGTCCGAGCGAAAGCCCGCCCCGGTGCCGATGGGCGGCGCGGGCAGCGGTCCCAGGGTTGGGAAGCGGATCGCGGGCGGGGCCGCCGGGCTCTCGAGGTCGAGCGCTGGCGTCGGCGCCGCGGACGAGCCCCCGCATCCGGGAAGGAGGAGGGCGAGGGCGAGGAGGGACGGAGGGCCGCGCACGAGCGGACCATAGCGCGCGCGGGGAGGCCGGGGCTATGGTGCCACCGATGGAGGTGGGATGGGTGTCGTGCTGATGCTGCTCCTGGCGGCCTGCGAGCAGAAGACCGAGCCCTGCGAGATCGTCGGGCAGGAGTGGAGCGAGGAGCTGGCCCGGGTGCAGGCCTGCGAGGTCGACGCGGACTGCGGCTACCCGATCCCGGGGACCAGCTGCGGCTGCACGCAGAACCTCGTGGCCGCCAACGACGCCGACATCGAGCAGCTCCTCTACATCAAGCAGGTCGGCGACGACGTCGGCTGCGAGCTGGTCGAGCCTACGGACTGCGACTGCCCCGACGCCGACGGCTTCGTCTGCGACGACGGGACCTGCGCCTGGTCCTATGTGGGGGGCTGAGGCGCCCTCGGCTCCGGGCGCGGAGGAGGCCGACCGGGCGCTGCTCCTCGACAGCCCCTCCCTGGCCCACCTCGCGCCCGCCATCGTCGGTGGGGAGCGCCTGCGGGCGGCCGACCTGCTGCGGCGGCCCCTGGAGTTCTGCGCGCCGCCGGATCCTACGGCGGCGCTGCTCCGCGCCCGCGCCAGCAACCCGGCGCCCCACCCCCAGGGGGTCGGCCTGCGCCTGCTGAGCTGGAACCTGGCCCTGCTCGACGTCCGCATCTTCGGGCGCGTCTACAAGCAGAGCCCCTGGCTGGAGCAGCGCCGCCCTGTAGTGTTCGAGCGCCTGCTCGGCTCGGGGGCCGACCTCCTGTTGCTGCAGGAGCTCTGGCAGCCGCCGGAGATCCGCCTGCTGGACCGGCTGGCCTCGGCCTCGGGCTACCGCCTCTTCTGTCCGCCGCGGGAGGCGCGCGACGGCCTCGCCATCCTGCTGCGCGAGGGGCAGTGGACGGGGGAGGTGCAGGTCGAGCTGCGGCCCTACGAGGTCCAGGACCGCCAGGAGGCGCTCTCCTTTCCGGGCAAGGAGCCGATCCTGCGCAGCTTCCTGCGCCTGAGCTTCGAGCACCCGCGGCTGGGGCCGCTCAGCCTCTTCGACACCCATATGCAGGCCTTCCCTGCGGCCTGGCTCCACCGGATGGTGCAGTCGCGGCGGCTGGGACTGGAGGTCGCCCGGCGGCCGCCCGAGGAGCTGGTCCTGGTCGGCGGGGACCTCAACGCGGCCCCCTTCTATGCGCGGCAGACCTGGCGTCGGCCGGATGGTCGCTTCGACAGCAGCTGGTGGCACAACGCCCTCAGCCTGCCCCTGCTCCAGCACTACGGCGGCCTGGTCGACCTCGCCGTGCGCGGCCGCCCGGCCGGCGACGCCGACCTGGATGTGCGGGTCGCTCGCGGGCTGGACAACGATCCGGTCGCCGCCCTGCGGCCCCCCCTCCACGGCCCCGCGGGGCTCTCGGAGGCCCATCTGGCCGAGCAGCTGCGGGCCTTCACCGCCACGGACCTCAACCGGCTCTACCATGAACAGTACGCCGGCACCGAGCAGCCCGCCCGGCTGGACCACCTGCTGGCCCGCGACCCGGACGGTCGGATCCACGTCTGCGCCAGCCGGCACCGTTTCCTCGAGCGCGAGGTGGGGACCCCCCAGGGGCCCGTCGAGCCCAGCGACCACTTCGCCGTCGAGGTCGAGCTGCGTGTGGCCCCCCAGGACCGCCCGCCGTCTCCTGAACAGCCATGATCTCGGAAGTTCACACAATTGTCGTTTCGCCTGTACTACGGTTCCGCCACCTGGAGGAATCATGAACGCACGAACCCTGGTCGCCCTCGGCCTCCCCACCCTTCTGCTCTCGATCGGCACGCTCGGCTGCGACGGCCCCAAGACCGGCGATGAGGGCGACACCCTGGACGGCGGGAGCTCTGATGGCGGCTTCGCCGACGGCGGCGGCACCGATGGCGGCGGCACCGATGGCGGCTCCGCGGACGGCGGCTCCGCGGACGGCGGCACCGAAGAGACCGAGCCGATCTCGGCCCAGGTGAGCGGCACCGTCCGGGTGCAGCTCTACACCGAGAACGCCGGCGACGGCTCGCGTGAGTACGTCGCCTGGGAAGACTCCATCTTCACCGACGGCTTCCCCTTCGGCGCCATCTTCGTCGGCGCCTCCGACCAGGTCGACGGCATTGAGTGGTTCCGCGGCAGCGACACGGTCCAGACGCCCTCGATCGAGGGTGATCCCTACTCCATTTCGGTCACCATGCCGGCCCCCGGCCCGGTCCGGCTCAGCGCCACGCTGGACCTGTACGGCGACGGGGTCCTGGCGACCGACGAGCCCTTCGGCATCCACCCGCTGGAGATCGAGCTCACCGACGGCGCCGAGGTGGGGGACAAGGACATCGTCGTGCTGGTCGACTACGACCTCGCCCAGGCCTGGTGGGGCTGGTCGGGCGGCGGCGGCAGCGGCGGCGGCTGGGGCACGGGCTGGGGCGGCGGCGGCGAAGGCTGCGAGGACCCCGTCACGCTGGCCGGCAACGCGGTCCTCGGCTCGCCCTGGGCGGGCGGCGACGTGGCGGTCCTGGTCTACGACACGGCCGGCGTCGGCCCCTACGCCTGGGTGCGGGACGAGCCGACGGTCGACGGGGACAGCGCCACGCTGCCCTTCTCGCTGGGCGGCTACTGCGGCTCGCCCGAGTCGATCCGTCTGCTGGGCGCCTGGGACAAGAACGGCAACGACCTGATCGACGCCGAGGATCTCTGGGGTGGCTACGTCACCGAGCCCGATGTGGACGGCAACCCGCTGGTCGTCGGCACCGAGAGCCGCTCGGACCTGGTCGTGCAGATCCCGCTCGGCGACGGCCGGGCGGACATCAGCGTGGTCAGCTTCGTGCGGCTGGGCGGCGAGGTCCGGCTCAACGGCGGTGAGTCCTTCGACGAGCTGCCCGAGGGCAGCGTCCTGTACGTCGCGGCGATGATGTACCGGCCGGTCGGGGACATCACGATCGACAGCCTGGAGCGCAACTCCTACGATGTGCGCAGCTTCGACGCGACCGACTTCAGCGGTGCGACCTCGGTGCCCTTCTCCTTGTGGTCCCCGGGCAACACCATCGTCTACCTCTGGGGCTTCGTCGACCATGGGCCCGTGCCCGACAGCGTGGTCAACACCACCGACGAGACGGTGGGCGCCGGCGGCAGCGAGATCGGCGGCAAGATCTCGACCGGCACGACGGACCAGTCGGGGCTGGACATCAACCTGATCACCTCCGAGCCCGAGAAGTAGGCCCTCCGGTCGGGGGCCGGGCGCGGCGGGGATCAGTCCAGCAGGTCCCCGCCGTACAGCGGCACCCAGTAGACCCCGCCGGGGACGGCGACGGGGTCCTGGCTGAGGCGGACCCGGTCTCCCGCGCGGAGCCCGCAGCGCAGCGGCGCGCGGGCGTCGTAGCCGTTGTGGCGATCGGGGTAGTCGGCGCGCACATTGGCGGCCGTCGGAACGGTGATGGTCTGGCCCTTGGCCCCGGGCGCCTCGCGGCCGGCATACCAGTAGCCGATCAGCTGCCCGGGCATGCCGGGGCAGCGTGAGGCCGCGGTCGCCGAGACGGTGGGTGCCGAGGCTGTCGGTGCCGGGACTGTTGGGGGGGCCGGAGCGGGCTCGACAGGGGCGGCTTCGACAGGG
>DDSR01000228.1 GCA_002343455.1 Deltaproteobacteria bacterium UBA2385
GGGCGGAGCCGCACCGAATGAGAGTGCCGAGGCCCTGCGCGGCCTTCAAGAGCTGTATCTGACCCTCAGAACCCACAAGTCGGGCACCGTTGTCTCGATCTACTCTCGTTCAGGGCGCCTCCGCCGCCGTTGACTCTCGTTCAGGGCGCCTCCGCCGCCGTTGACTCTCACTCAGGGCGTCTCCGCCTGCGCGGCTCGCGGTCCGCTTGCGGTCGTGGCGGTTCCATCGTCCCGAAGCCTCCCCGCGGGCCTCCTCCCTCGCCGCTCGCACCTCCACCGGCCCCTTGGCGTCTTGGCGCCCCTCCGCTTCAACCCCGATCAAAACGGAAAGAAGAACGGGATCAAGGCCCAGGCCACCACGCCCGCCACGAGCTGCAGCGGAATGCCCAGGCGGAAGTAGTCCGCGAACCGGTACCCGCCCGGCCCGTAGACCATCAGGTTGGTCTGGTAGCCGATGGGCGTGCTGAAGCTGGCCGAGGCGGCGAACATGACCCCCACGCAGAAGGGCATCGGCGAGACGCCCAGCTGCTCGGCCAGCGACAGGCCGAAGGGGAACATCAGGGCGGCGGCGGCGTTGTTGGTGATCATCTCGGTCAGGATCATCGTGCCGACGTACATGGCCGCCAGGGCCAGCATCGGGTTGCTGGCGCCCGCGGCGACCAGGGCCTCGGCCAGCAGGCGGTCGGTGCCCGAGACGCGGATGGACTCGCCGATGCCGAAGGAGGCGGCGATGGCGACCAGCGTGCTGACGTCGATGCTCTTGCGGGCGTCGGTGGGCGAGCAGGCGCCGAACCAGACCATCGCAAAGGCGGCGACGATCGAGGCGTGGAACATGCTGGTGAGCTCGGTGGCCGCGGCCAGCACCATGCCGACCATGATCACCGCCGCCACGCCGGCCTTTGCGGGCCGAAAGGCCGAGGAGTCGGCGACCTCGCTGGTCAGGTAGAAGTCCCGGCCGCCCTGCTGCGCCTCGGTCCAGCTGGGGTGCGCCTCCAGCAGCAGCACGTCGCCGGCCTCCAGCTCGACGTCGCCCAGCCGCCCACCGATGCGCCGGCCGTCGCGGGCCACGGCGACGACGACCGCGTTGAAGCGCTCGCGGAAGCGGCCGTCGCGGATGGCCTTGCCGCGCAGGGGGTTGCCGGGGGCGACCACGGCCTCGACCAGGCAGCGCTCGCCGTCGGGCGAGGTCAAGCGGAAGCGCTGGTCGGGGGCGGCCTGCAGGCCCGGCAGGCGGGTCAGGTCCAGGACCGCCTCGCGGGGGCCGACGAAGACCAGCCGATCGCCCACCTGCAGGCGGGTGGTCGGCTCGACGATGGGCAGGACGGTCTCCCCGCGGTCGATCTCCATCAGGAAGCCCCCGGAGAGGTTGCGCAGCCCGGCCTCCTCGACCGTGCGCCCGGCCATGGGCGAGCCCTCGCCCACCAGCAGCTCGGTGGTGTACTCGCGCGGATCGTCGTGCAGGCTGACCGCCGGGCTGCGGTCGGGGATCAGCAGCGGGCCCAGCAGGACCAACATCACCATCCCCGCCACCGCCACGCCCAGGCCGACCCCGCTGATGTCGAAGATGCCGATGCGATGCAGGCCCTCGACGGTGCCCAGGTTGCGCTCGACGAGGCCGCTGACGACCAGGTTCGTGCTGGTGCCGATGACCGTCAGGGTGCCGCCCAGGATGGTGGCGAAGGACAGGGGCATCAGCAGCTTCGACGCCGGCACCTTGAAGCGGCGGCTCCAGTCGACGACCGCCGGCAGCATCGCGGCGACGATGGGCGTGTTGTTCAGGACGGCGCTGCCTAGCGCCACCGGGACGACCATCCGGGTCAGGGCCACCCGCACATCGGGCTTGCGGCCCAGCAAGCTCCCCGCCACCCGGGTCATCGCCCCGGTCTGCCGCAGGCCGGCCGCCACGACGTACAGGGCGGCGACGGTGAGCATGCCTTCGTTGGCGAAGCCGGACAGGCCCTCGTGGGCAGGGACGACGCCGGTGACGATCAGGAAGCCCAGCGCCCCGACCAGGATGGAGTCGGTGCCCAGCCGCCCGCGCACCAGCAGGGCCAGGACCACGACGATGGTCAGGATGGTCACGATGGCGTTGAGGGTCATCCGGCCTCCGGCCCGCAGGATCGCAGAATCCGTGCCACGCACAGAGAGGCCGTGCCGCGCATGTCCGGACCACGGATAATCCGTGCTCACGGAAACTCCAGCACGGTTTTTCCGTGACCGCCTCTCCCTTGACCGGGCCCCCCGCTCTCCCGCACCATCGCGCCGTGCTCCTCCTCCTGCCCCTGCTCGCCCTGGCCCAGGCTCCCCTCATCGACGAGCGCTGGGACAACCCGACGCCTCCCACCGTGGGCGAGGGCGAGGGCGAGGGCGCGCCGGCCCTGACCGTGGTGGTGCGAGGCGCCAGCCACGGCGTGCCGATCCGCGCGCAGCTGGGCGAGGTGCAAGGCGAGCTTCAGTACCTGGGGCAGGCGATCTTCGCCCTGACCTTGCGCGGCGTGCCCGCGGAGGGCGAGGCCGAGGTCTGGCTGGGCGAGCGCTTGATGTGGAAGGACCGGGTGCTGCCCGGCGAGGCCCTCGACGGCGAGGCCCTGGTCCTGCTGGAGCAGCGCGGGAACCTGCTGCGGCGGCTGCCCGGCGACCGCGATCCCCCTCCCGCACCGGGCCCCCGCGCCCCCTGGCTGCCGGTGGCCTGGATCCTGGGCACCCTGGCCCTGGCCTGGAAGCTGCGATGAGGCAGCACGCCCTGGTCCTGCTCTTCTTCCTGGCTGTGGCCGCAGCCTGGTCCTGGCCGGCGCCCCTGCTGGATCCCCAGCGCCTGCCCGTGCGGCACTTCGACCTCTTCCCGGTGCTCTGGCTGCTGCACCACGCCCCGGAGATCGGCCTGGATCTGCGGGTCGAGGGCAGCGCCTGGCCGGCGGGCGAGACCCTGGCCCGGCTGGACTCCTGGGTCCTGCTGCTGCTGGGCTGGCTGCTGCGGCCGCTGCTCTCGGCCACCAGCGTCGCGCTGCTGCTGGCCTGGTGGGGGCCGGCGCTCTCGGCCTTCGCCGCCGAGCGGGCCGCCGCCACGCTGGGGGCGACCCGGCCCTGGAGCCTGGTCGCGGGCCTGGTCTACGGCTTCTCGGGGGTCGCGGCGAGCGCGGCCCTGGAGGGCCATGTGCCCCACCTGCTGCAGCCCTGGCTGCCGCTCTGCCTCGCGGCGGGCTGGCGGGCTGGCGACCCTGACGGGCGGCCGGTCCACGGGCTGCTGGCGGGGCTGGGGGCAAGCCTGGCCCTGCTGACGACCGCCTACCATGGGCTGGTGGCGGCCCTGCTGCTGCTGGGCCTCGGCCTGCGCGCCCTGCGCCGACCCGGGCCGATCCTGGCCGCGCTGGTGCCGCTGGCCCCGGTCCTGCTCTGGCTGGGCTGGCTCTACAGCCTGGGGGCCTCCGAGGCGGTGCCCCCACGCCGCGCGTTGGAGATCGCCCGCCTCGGCTCGGCGACGCTGGAGAGCCTGCTGCTGTGGACCCCTGCCCAGGACGCGCTCGGCCACAGCGTCGGCGCGCCGATGGGCGGGCTCCTGCTGGCCGGGCTGCTGCTCGGCAGGAGGAGGACGCTGCGCTTGCTAGCGCTGCTGGGGCTGCTCCTCTCCCTGGGACCGGCGCTAGCTGTCACCGCCGACGGGCCCTCGATCAGCTCTCCCCTGGCCCTCCTCTGGCACACGCCGGCCGCCGCCGTGCTGCGCTTCCCGGTGCGCTTCGCCTGGCTGACCACCCTCTGCGCGGGCGTGATGCTGGCCCTGGCCCTCAGCCGCGCCGCCCCGAAGCTGGGGACCCCCGCTCGGGCCGCGATCCTCGGCCTCGCCCTGCTCGACCCCTTCCTCCTGACCGGCATGCCCGGCCGGCAGGGGGAGCAGGGCCTGCCTCCGCCGGCCCCCTCGGGCGAGGGCGCGGTCCTGGACTTGTACGCGGTGGCGGCCTTCCCGGCCCGCTCGGACATCGACATGCGCGCCCGGGTGGGCTCCTGCGCCGCCCAGGTGGCCCACGGGCGGCCGACCCTGGCGCGCTGCATCGGCACCGGGCTGAGCGACCCGCGGACCGAGGCCTCGGCCTGGCTGCTGGCGAGGCTGCTGCAGCCGGGGGGGGCGCCGGCGGACACGACCAGCGCCCTGGCCAGGGCCGGGGTGGGCGAGGTGGCCCTGCACCCGGACTGGCTGCGGCCCGAGGACCTGCCGGCCCTGCGGGCCTCCCTGGAGGGACTGCTGGGCGCCCCGGTGCTGGACCACCCCCAGCGCATCGCCTGGCGGGTGCCCGGGCCGATCGCCTCGCGGGAGCAGGCCGCCAGATCGCCCCTTCGCTGAGGCCGATTCTGGGGTACTCTGGGCCTTCCTGGAGGCCTGTCATGAGCATCACCCTGATCAACCCCCCCGAGAAGCTGCGCGTCTGGGCGGGCATCAGCGAGTCCATGTCCTACGGGGTGTACTGCTTTCCGCCCCTGGGCCTGATGTACCTGCAGGGCAGCGTCGAGAAGCGCACCCCCCAGCGGGTCGAGATCTACGACGCCGTCGTCGACGACATGGACCATGACGACTTCGAGAGGGGCCTCTCCCGCTACGACCTCGACTTCGTCGGCATCAGCACCTACACCCACAGCCTGCCCGATGTGCAGAAGGTCATCAACACCGTCCGGGCGCGCAACCCCAAGGCCCACATCTCGCTGGGCGGGCCGCACCCGATCATGTTCCCCGAGTACGCCATCCAGCTCAAGGGCATCGACAGCATCTGCACCGGCGACGGCGACGACGCCTTCGTCGAGATGGCCGAGGCGCTGGACCAGGGCCGCAGCCTGGACGGCATCGGCGGGACCTGGTTCAAGGACAGCGCCGGCACCGTGGTCAAGAACCCGGCACGCAAGAAGAGCCGCACCCTGGACGACCAGATCTGGCCCGACCGCAGCCGCACCCGCTACAAGGACTACTGGGTCCCCGGCGCCAAGCAGCCCCTGGTCACCACCGCCATCACCAGCAGCGGCTGCCCGCACTCCTGCCCCTTCTGCTTCACCTACACCAAGCAGTACCGCATCCGCGAGATCGACAACATCCTGGACGAGGTCGAGCACTGCATCTCGCTGGGCATCACCGAGGTCTTCTTCGTCGACGATCTGTTCACGCCGAACAGCTCCTGGGCGATGCGCTTCTGCGACGGCATCGACCGCCGCGGCCTGCGCTTCAACTGGGGCTACAAGACCACCGTCGCCGGGACCACCCGCGAGCAGGTCCGCCGCTGCAAGGAAGCCGGCTGCACCAAGATGCACTTCGGCGTGGAGTCGATGAGCAACGACGGGCTGGCCGAGCACGACAAGCACTGCGACACGGACGATGTGCACCGCGTCTTCCGCTGGTGCCGCGAGGAGAGCGTGCGCTCGGTCGCCTACATCATGATCGGCGGCCCGCACGAGAAGACCCGCGAAGACGTGCTGAAGAACCTCGACGAGGCCATGAAGCTCGACGCCGACTACTGCGCCTTCGCCATCTACACGCCCTACCCGGGCACGGCGACCTTCCAGGAGGGCGCCAAGCTGGGCCTGTACCCGGCGGACTGCTGGGACAAGCTGATGCGCGACCCCCTCTGCGGAGAGAAGGTGCCGGTGGCCTGGGAAGAGCACCTCAGCAAGGAAGAGCTGCTCGACCTGATCAAGATCTGCCACCGCAAGTTCTACTTCCGCCCCCGCTTCGTCGCCCGCCAGCTGATGCAACTGGAGAGCGGCGCCGAGCTGAAGCGCCTGGTGATGGGCGCGGCCAGCATCGCCCAGATGGAGCTGCTGAAGGTGACCAGCCACGAGGCGCCGGTCTAGAATCAACTCCCCGGGCTGCGATACCGCCGCAGCGCCCGCCCCCACAGCCACCGCGCTCCCACGAACAGTCCGACCCCCACCAGCGGCTGGACCGCGGCGCCGAGCAGCCACTCGGTCCGTCCGAGGTACCAGCTCGCCGGGAAGAAGGCGATGAAGGCGAAGGGCAGGACGAAGGTCAGGAGGCGCTGCAGGGGCCGCGGGAAGATGTCCAGCGGATACCGGTTGAAGGCGCTGGCCTGGTAGACGACGCCGATGGCGGTGCCGCGGTGGTGGATGAGGAAGCCCAGGCACGAGAACAGGGTCAGGGTGCCCGCCAGGACCAGCACCCCGCAGAGCAGGAAGAGCGGCAGCAGCAGCCACTGGGCGAGGCTGAAGGCCGGCAGGCCCGGCAGCGCCCAGCCGATCATGGCGAGGCCCAGCAGGACGATCGGCAGGTCCTCGAGGTTGAGGTGGTCGACCATGATCTGGCCGTAGGGGTCCAGGGGACGCAGCAGGACCCGGTCCATCTCGCCTCGCAGCAGGTACTGTTGATTGAGCGCCCACAGCCCCTGGAAGAGCACGAAGAACAGTCCGGTCGAGACCTCGCCCATCCCCCACAGGAAGAGGATCTCAGGGAAGGACCAGCCGCGGATATGAGGGATGTGCGAGAACAGGCTGACCAGGAAGACGATGGCGATGCCCGCCACCAGCAGATCGCCCAGGGCGTGCAGGGCGAAGTCGCCGCGGTAGGCCAGCCGCACCTTCGCCCGCATCGCCGCGTAGCGCAGCCACAGGCCCAGCCGGCTGCGGGCAGGGCCGGGGTAGCCGCTGCCAAAGGTGTCGCCCGGCTGCCCGGCGGGGCGGCGGCCGAAGGAGGGCCCGTGGACAGAGCGGCTGGAGGGACGCACTCAGCCTCCCTGCACGACCAGGGCGCGCAGGGCCCCGCGAAGCAGGAAGCGGCCCAGCAGCATCAGCGCCAGCGCCCAGAGGAGCTGGACCAGCAGGGGCCCCATGGCCTGCACGAAGGGCAGCCGCTCGGTGAAGAGGATGGCCGGCGTATGGCTCATGCCCTGGAAGGGCAGGAGGAGGACGAGGCTGCGGATGGGCTCCGGGAAGAGGTCGAGGGGGATCAGCGAGCCGGAGAAGACGCCGATCAGGGTGGCCTTGAGGTGGGTGAGGCCGGCGGCGTTGCGCAGGCGGAAGCTGGCGAGGCCGACCAGGAAGGCGAAGCCGAAGCCGATGGCGTGCGAGAGCAGCAGGGAGAGGGCGAAGACGGGCCAGGTCCAGAGCTGCTCCGGCGGCTTCAGCCCCAGCAGCGAGCCGGCCAGCAGCAGCAGGGGGATGGTGGAGAGGAGCAGGGCGACGCCGGCCCGGCCGAGATCGCGGGCGTAGGTGTGCAGGTGCAGATCCCAGGGCCGCAGCAGGTCGACGGCGATCAGGCCCTCGCGGAACCGGGCGGCCAGCTCCTGGTCGACGCGGGAGCCGTAGAAGGTGGTGATCAGCCAGGCGACCAGGACGTAGGAGATCATGCCGGGGCCGTCCTGGCCGGCGACCGTGGCCCGGTCGCGAAAGACCGCGGTCCACAAGGACCAGGAGAGCAGGGCGACGACGCTGGCGCTGAGGAGCTGGACCAGCGCCTCGAAGCGGTAGGCCAGGGCCAGCTTGACGCCCAGCGCCAGCCCGGTCCTCAGGGTCGGGATCACGCGCGCTGCTCGCCATAGAAGCGGGCCACCGCCTCCTCGATGTCCTCCTCCTCGACCGAGAGATCGCGCACCGGCAGGCGGGCGCTCAGCGCCTGGATGAGGAGCGGGGCGCTCAGCTCGCTCCGGCGGAAGCGCAGCTCCACCTGACCCGCGGTCAGGGTGGGGGTCACCGGCAGGCCCTCCAGCGCGGCGCTCAGCGCCCCCGGGTCGACCTCGCCCTCCAGCTCGACGACCAGCCGGCGCCAGCCGCCCAGCCTCTCCCGCAGCTCGCCGACGCTGCCGTCCAGCAGGATCCTCCCATGGTCGATCAGCACCACCCGCGGGCAGAGGGCCTCGACCTCGGCCAGGTCGTGGGTGGTGAGCAGGACGGTGGTGCCCTCCTCGCGGTTGAGGCGGGCGACCAGCTCGCGGATGCGGCGCTTGACCTCGACGTCCAGGCCGATGGTGGGCTCGTCCAGGAAGAGCAGCGGCGGGGCGTGGATCAGCGCGGCGGCCAGGTCGCAGCGCATGCGCTGGCCCAGCGAGAGCTCCCGCACGGGCTGGCGCAGCAGGGGGCCGATGCCGAGCTCGCGGTCGAAGAGCTCCAGCCGCTGACGGTAGACGGCCGCCGGCACCTCGAAGATGCCCGCCAGCAGGTCGAAGGCCTCGATGACGGCGAGGTCCCACCAGAGCTGGGTGCGCTGGCCGTAGACGACGCCGATGCGGCGGACGTGCTCCTGGCGCTGCCGGTGGGGCTCCAGGCCGCCGACCCGCAGCGTGCCGGAGCTGGGCGCCAGGACCCCGGTCATCATCTTGATCGTCGTGCTCTTGCCGGCGCCGTTGGGGCCGATGAAGCCGACCACCTCGCCCGGCCGCACCCGCAGATCGAGGCCCTCGACCGCGACGCGCTCCTGACCCCCCGTCCGGAAGAGATCCCGCACCGCCCCGCTGAGGCCCTGGCGCCGCTCGAAGGAGGAGAAGGTCCGGCGGAGCTGGTGGGCCTCGATCAGCACCGCCCGCCCATAGCGCGACGCCCTCAGCCGGCTACCTGGGCGGCATGGACATTCTCCGCCGACCCTCCTGGATCTTCGACATGGACGGCACGCTGACGGTGCCGATGCACGACTTCGGCTGGCTGCGAACCCAGCTCGCCATCCCCGAGACCCAGGACATCCTGGCGACGCTTCAGTCCTGGCCCTCGCCGCGCCGCGAAGAGGCCTGGGCCTTCATCAACACCTGGGAGGACGAGCTCGCCCGAGGCGCCCGCGCCTGGCCCGACGCCGGCCCGCTGCTGCAGCGCCTGCGGGACCGGGGCTGCCGGGTGGGGATCCTGACCCGCAACAGCCGGGCGGGCGCCCGGATCACGCTGGAGGCGGCCGGCCTGCTCTCATACTTCGAGCTTGAGGACATCCTCGGCCGGGACGACGCCGAGGCCAAGCCCTCTCCCGATGGTGTGCTGCGGCTGGTCTCGCAGTGGGGGTCGAGCCCCGCGCAGGCGGTGATGGTGGGGGACTGGATCCACGATGTGCGCGCCGGCAAGACCGCGGGCGCCGCCTCCATCCTGGTGAGGCGGCACCCGCCGCAGGGCTGGGAGCACGAGGCCGATCACGTCGTCGACGAGCTGGCCGAGCTGCTGTAGGGGCTCGATTCATCGAGCCCGTGGACCGAGCCGGGCTCGATGACTCGAGCCCCTACCACGATCATCTTCCCGCGTGGGGCCGGCGAGGCCCCAACCCCGCCCGCACCATCAGGTCAGCACCACCAGCGGCTGAACAGGCCCCTCCTCGGTCCGCCACTGCGCCCAGAGCCGGCCCTCGTCCCCGGGCTTGTCGAACCACAGGCTGAGCCAGTTGCGCGTGGGCATGATGGTCTCGGCCCCCACATCGGAGAGCGAGCTCTCCAGCCCCGGCTCCAGGCGACGGGGCCCCTCGCGGCTGGCGAGGCGCAGCAGGGCGGTCTCCAGGGCGTTGGGCCCGGGGTGCACGATGCCGGAGGAGGTGAGCTGGGCGAGGATCTTGCGCTGCGTGCCCTGCCGAGTGTCCACCACCTGGCCGCGCGAGGCGACGTGCACATCGCCGGAGAGCACCGTGACCCGGGTCCGGTCGGGCTGGACGTGCTCCAGCAGGTTGTTGATCAGCTTGAGCTGCTCGCCGCGGTGGCAGGGGCTCTCCCAGTGGTCGATCAGATCGTCCTGCAGCTCGGTGGGCAGGCCCTCGAAGACCGAGGCGAAGCGCAGGTAGATGAGCGGGATGGAGGAGACGACCAGGATCTCCCTCCGCCGCCCCTCGGGCAGGGCCGGCAGCCCTCGCAGGGTGGCCTTGAGCTTGGCCCACTGGGCCTCGCCCAGGACCTGCTCGCGGGTGCGGCAGGAGCGCAGGTCCAGGGCGATCACGACCAGCTCGACCTCGCCCTCCAGGCGCAGGGCCTGGTAGCGGTGCTCGGAGGACCCGGTCCAGCCCGGCCCGACCTGAATCAGGTCGAAGGCCGCCGCCGCCGCGTTGAACATCGCCTGGAAGCCCCTGCTGTCCTGCAGCTTCGGCGGGTACGAGCCCCAGCCGTCGAAGATCTCGTGGTCGTCCCAGGTGTAGATGCCCGGCACGCTGGCCATGGCCTGCATGATCTCGGTCCCCATCCAGCGGCGGGCGTAGAGCTGGAAATAGGCCGAGGTCAGGGCCGCCGGCGGGCGGGCCAGGGCGGCGAGCTGGCGAGGGTTCTCGACCTTCTTCAGCGGCGCCTTGCCGAAGAGCTCGTCGCCGTAGACCTGGTCGCCGCCGCCGATGAGGACGTGCGGCTCGCGGTCCATCAGGTCCTCCCACAGCGCGTTCTTCCGACCGACGCGCCGGGCGTAGGCGACGCTGCTGAAGCCGTTGCAGGAGAAGAAGGCCACCCGGGGAGCCAGCCCGGCGCCCGGCACCCGCACGGCGTGGATGCGGCCGTCGAGGCGGTAGCCGTGCAGGCTCTCCTCCCTGGCGCGCGGCCAGCGCAGCTGCCAGGAGACCCGCCGGTAGCCGGAGAGGTGGACGACCTCCTCGTCGCGGGCAGGCCGGCCATCCAGCGCCGGCGAGGCCTGCCCGGGAGCCAGGATGACGTCGACGCGCACCCGCCACTCCTCAGCGGTACACGGGCAGAGCTTGAGCATGGGACCGATCAACATGCGATTCTCCAGGGACGAGCCGGAGTCTACACGAGGATCAGCGGTCTTCCTTCAGCGCCCGGGTCCACGGCGGGGGCACGGCGCCCTCTTCCTGCCACCACAGGCAGGCGGTGCTGACCAGCAGCCAGGCCAGCAGGGCCAGGCGCAGGTGCGAGGGCGGGGCCGAGGACCAGGTCCGGTTCGCCGGAGGCGGGAGCACCACCGCCTCGGGCGCGCCCAGGCCGACGAAGTGCCCCTGCCGCGCGCGCTGGGCGGTGCGACGGAAGGCGGTGGCGAGGTCCTCCATCCGGGGGACCCGGGCGTCGGGCTCTTTGGCCATGCAGCGGCTGACCACCGGGCTGAGCCCCTCGGGGATCGGGAAGAGGGTGGTGGCGACCGAGAGCATCGGGACCGGCTCGATGCAGTGCTGCACCATGGTCGCCGCGGGCGTCGGGCCGCTGAAGGGGAAGCAGCCGGTGAAGGCGACCCAGGCGAGCACACCCAGGCTGTAGATGTCGGTGCGGCTGTCCAGGGCCTGGCCGCGGGCCTGCTCGGGCGACATGAAGTGGGGCGAGCCCATCACGACGCCCTGGCGGGTCAGCTCCTGGTCCTCCTCCACCAGCCGGGCGAGGCCGAAGTCCAGCACCTTGACCACCCAGCCGCCGTCCTGGCGCAGGGCCATGACGTTGCTGAGCTTCACGTCGCGGTGGATCACGCCGCAGCCGTGGGCGTGGGCCAGCGCGTCCGCGACCTGGGCGAGGATCTCCAGCCGCTCGGCCGCGCCGACCGCGGAGTCGCGAAAGACCTCGTTGAGGCGGGGCCCGTCGATGAACTCCATCGCCAGGTAGCAGCGGCCGTCTTCGAGCCGCCCGAAGTCGACGACCTCGACGATGTTGGGGTGCTGGAGGGCCACCAGCGCCTTCGCCTCCTGCACGAAGCGGGTCTCGAAGCCGGCGTCGTCCCCGGTGCCGTGCAGGACGAGCACCTTGAGGGCGACCTCGCGCTTGAGCTCGGTGTGGAAGGCCCGGTAGACGATGGCCGAGCCGCCGCGGGCGAGGCGCTCGACGATGCGGTAGCAGCCGCCGACCACCGCGCCCCGCGCGATGCCGGCCTTGGGTCGGGCCTGGACCGCCGTGTGGACCTGCATGCGCTGGGCGGGGAGGGCGTCCTCGACCGCGCGCCGTAGCCGGGCGGAGGGGCTGTGCTCGCCGCTCTCCTCGACCAGCTTCATGCCCCGGCGCACCCGCACCCGTGCCGCTTCGGCGGCGAAGCGCGACCGAGGGATGGGGGTGGTGATTTCGCCGTCGTGTGCCATGGGGCGGCATGCCTCCCCGGAGGGTACATCGGCAGTGTAGCAGAAGAGCAGGGCCTGTCACCGACCGCCCGCGTTTCCCACCGGAGTGCCCGTGCCCGACGTCCTGACCGAGCTTGTCGACCTCCTCGCCCTGGAGCGCATCGAGGAGAACCTCTTCCGCGGGCAGAGCCAGGACCTGGGCTGGGGCCGCGTCTTCGGGGGCCAGGTGCTCGGCCAGGCCCTCTCCGCCGCCGAGCAGACCGTGCCGCCCGAGCGGGTCTGCCACAGCTTGCACGCCTACTTCCTGCTGGCCGGCGACACCCGGCGGCCGATCGTCTACGAGGTGGACCGCATCCGCGACGGCGGCAGCTTCACGACGCGCCGGGTGCGGGCCGTGCAAGGTGGGCACGCGATCTTCAGCCTCTCGGCCAGCTTCCAGGTCGAGGAGGAGGGCTTCAGCCACCAGGACGAGATGCCCCCGGCCCCCGATCCCGAGAGCCTGCTCTCCGAGACCCAGCTCGCCCGGATGGTGGCCTCCCAGCTCCCTCCGGGCCTGCGCGAGATGGCCACCAGCGAGCGCCCGATCGACATCCGCCCGGTCGACCCGACCAACCCGATGGCGCCGCCGACCCGGCCGCCGCGCAAGCAGGTCTGGTTCCGGGCCCGCGGCCCGCTCCCCGACAACCCCAAGCTGCACCGCTACCTGCTGGCCTACGTCAGCGACTTCCACTTCCTGGTCACCTCCCTGCACCCCCACGGCGTCTCCTGGCTGACCCGCGGGATGCAGGTGGCCAGCCTGGACCACGCGATGTGGTTCCACCGCCCCTTCCGCATGGACGAGTGGCTGCTGCACGACATCGACAGCCAGAGCGCCAGCGGCGCGCGCGGCCTGGTCCGCGGCCGGGTCTTCAACCAGGCCGGCCAGCTGGTCGCCAGCACCATGCAAGAGGGCCTGATCCGCGACCGGCGGGGCTGACCGCCCGGGCCGCGACGATAGGCTGCTCTCCCTCTCGCGGAGCCCCCATGCCCCTCTCCCCCGACCAGCTCCAGGCCGCCTCCACCGGCGCCACCCTCTTCGAGCTGCCCCTCCAGGGCCTGATCCTGCAGGCGGACTGCCTGCCGCGCTGGATCAACAGCATGTTCACCAACAAGTACAGCGATGTGGAGCCCGGCCAGGGCCGCCGCAGCGTCATCGCCGACGATCGCGGGCGGGTCGGCGGGCTGGTGGACTGGTATCGCCTGTCCGAGGAGCGCTACCTGGGCCTGCTGGAGGGCGTCGACACCGCGGCCTTCCTGACCCGCTTCCAGATGTACCTGGTGCTGGAGGACATCGAGCCCGAGGAGCTCGAGGACATGGGCCTGCTCAGCCTGCAGGGGCCGCAGGCCGACGCGGTGCTGGCCAGCGCGGGGCTCCCCCTCCCCGCCGACGACCACGCCCACCTGGAGGACGCCGCCGGCGTCCGCGTCCTGCGCCGCGATCGCAGCGGGCTGGGCGGCGTGGACCTGCTGCTGCCCCAGGGCCAGGTCGAGGGGCTGCGCGAGCGCCTGATCGCCGCCGGGGCCGCCGCGGGCAGCGCCGAGCTGCTGGAGGCCCTGCGCATCCAGGCCGGCAAGGCCGCCTGGCCCAAGGACGGCAGCGAGAAGTCGATGGTCCACGAGCTGAACCTGCAGCGCGAGTGCGTCAGCTTCGACAAGGGCTGCTACCTGGGCCAGGAGGTCATCAACCGCATCGAGCGCGTCGGCGGCGTCCGCAAGCGCCTGACCCGGCTGAGCGTCGACGGCCCGGTCGCCGAGGGGGCCACCCTCTGGGCGGGCGAGGACGAGGTCGGCCGCCTCAGCAGCGTCGTCCAGGTGGGCGAGCAAAGCCTCGCACTGGGCACGGTCCGGGAGAGCGCCTGGGCCGAGGGCACCCTGCTGCGGGCGCGCGACAGCGAGCAGGAGCGCCAGGCGCGCGTCCTGGGCTGAGCGTCGCCCCCGGGACCCCTACTCCCGCTCGACGCCCGCCAGCCAGGCCTGCATCTGCACCTGGACGATGGCGCCCTCCTGGCCGCGGTAGCCGTCGGCGAGGTCGCGGATGCGCTCGATGGAGGCCCGCAGCTCGGCGAGCACGGCGGGGACGGAGGCCTCGGGCACCGAGAGCACGGCGATGTGGAACTCGCGCTCGTCGGAGGGGACCTGGATGAGGGCCCGGCTGGCGGCCTCCAGCGCGGCGAGGTGGGCGCGCCGGCCGGCGAGGTGATCGACCTGCGAGGGGGTGTGGATGCGGTGAGGCAGCTCGTCGCCGAGCAGGCCGGCCTGGGCGAGGGCGGTGAAGGCGGCCTCGACCTCGGTGAGCTCGACCTCGGGCCGGATCCGGGCGGCGATCCAGGCGGGATCGGGCTGGAAGTCGGCCATGCGCGAGAGCTCGACGATGATCGGGCTGCACCAGGAGGTCAGCGCGCCCAGCAGCTCGGGCGCGACCTCGCGGTCGGCGATGGTGCGCGGGTGCTCGAAGATGGAGCGCAGGATCCGGAGCTGCTCGTCGAGGTTGGTCACCCGGCCGAGGTCGGCGAGCAGCCCAAGGAAGGCGCGCTCGTCGGCGTCCAGCCGCATGGCCTGGGCGAGGCCGTCGAGGGTCTCGGGCGAGGGCTGGCGCCGCCCGCTGAGCACATTGGGCAGGGTGGCGCGGCTGAGCTGGCCGTAATGCGCCAGGCTGCCGAGGCCGTAGCCGGGGTGCTGGGTCGACTTCCACTCCAGCCAGTCGGTCAGGAACTTGCGGATGTCCAGGTAGGCGAAGACAATGGGGGCGGACACGGGGAGCTCCAGGGGCGCTAGGGGTAATCCGGCTCGCCCGCGGAGGGGGGGGCTACCCTGGGAACATTGACGGATTGGCCGCTTTCGCTATGATGGCGCCGCCTTCTCCCAGGAGCCCGCCATGCGCCTCGCGACCCACTTCCTCGCCGCCTTCCTCGCCGCCTGCAGCGGCGGCCTCGCCGCGTGCGGCGGCGGCGGCGCCGATGAACCCAAGGAGATCGTCGTCGGCGAGTACGGCTCGTTGACCGGCACGGCCGCCACCTTCGGCATCTCGACCGACAACGGCATCAAGATGGCGACCGAGGAGCAGAACGCCAAGGGCGGCATCGCCGGCGTGCCGATCCGCGTCGTGGTCGAGGACGACCAGAGCAAGGCCGAGGAGGCCGCCACGGCGGTCAACAAGCTGCTCTCGCGCGACCGCCCCGTCGCCATCCTCGGCGAGGTCAGCTCCAGCCGCACCCTCGCCGCCGCCCCCCTCGCCCAGGCCGCGGGGGTGCCGATGATCTCGCCCTCCTCGACCTCGCCCAAGGTCACCCAGGTCGGCGACTACATCTTCCGGACCTGCTTCATCGACCCCTTCCAGGGCACGGCGATCGCCAAGTTCGCCTACACCTCCAAGGGCGTGCGCAAGGTCGCGATCCTCAAGGACGTGAAGAACGACTACAGCGTCGGGCTGGCCCAGTTCTTCAGCGAGACCTTCACCCAGATGGGCGGGACGGTCATCGGGGAGGAGGCCTACAGCGAGGCGGACGTCGACTTCAAGGCCCAGCTGACCAGCATGATCGCCCTGCAGCCCGAGGCGCTCTTCGTGCCCGGCTACTACACCGAGGTCGGGCTGATCGCCCGGCAGGCCCGCGAGCTGGGCTTCACCGGCCTGCTGCTGGGCGGGGACGGCTGGGACAGCAGCAAGCTGGTCGAGATCGGCGGCGAGGCCATCATCGGCAACTACTTCACCAACCACTACTCGGTGGACGATCCCAACCCCGAGGTGCAGGCCTTCATCGCCAAGTACCAGGCCAAGTACGGCGAGAAGCCCGACGGCCTGGCCGCGCTCGGCTACGACAGCGCCCGCATCCTCTACCAGTCGATGGAGGCGGTGGCGGCCGACCCGGCGATGTTGGCCGGCCTCGCCGACCGCAGCAGCGTGCCGGCCACCAAGGGCGCCCGCGACGCCGCCCGCAAGGCCTTGCGCGACCAGATCGCCAAGACCAGCGGCTTCAAGGGCGTCACGGGCACCATCACGATGGACGCCGATCGCAACCCGACCAAGCCGGCGGTGGTGGTCGAGGTGACCGCGGACGGCACCCGCTTCGTCGAAGCCATCGCCCCTTGATGGGCCCGTCTCCGAAGGCCGGATGACCCTCCTCCTCCAACAGCTCCTCAACGGCTTCTCGCTGGGCGCGATCTATGCCCTGATCGCGCTGGGCTACACGATGGTCTACGGCACCCTGCAGCTCATCAACTTCGCCCACGGCGAGGTCTACATGATGGGCGCCTTCGCGGCCCTGTACCTGGCCAAGGTCTCCGGGGTGGCCGACAACCCGACGATCCCCGGCGCCATCGTCGTGATGCTGGGGGCGATGGCCTTCTGCGCCGTGCTGGGCATGACGATCGAGCGGGTCGCCTACCGGCCGCTGCGCAACAGCAGCCGTCTGAACATGCTGATCACCGCGATCGGCGTCTCCCTGCTGCTCCAGAACCTGGGCCTGCTGATGTTCGGGGCGCTGCAGGACTTCCCCTCCCTGCTGCCCGAGGCCCGCTGGACCGTCTCGGGGGTGATGGTCCGCAGCAACGACCTCGTCATCTTTGGCGTCACCGCCACGCTGATGGTGGTGTTGACCTGGATCGTCGAGCGCACCCAGCTCGGCCGGGCCATGCGGGCGGTCTCGCACTCCCGCGACGCCGCCGCCCTGATGGGCATCCCGGCCGACCGGATCGTCGTCGCCACCTTTGCAATCGGCAGTGTCCTGGCCGGCGCCGCCGCCGTCCTGGTGGCGATGGACAAGCACACGATCCGCCCGGACATGGGCATGACCTTCGGCCTGAAGGCCTTCGTCGCCGCCGTCCTGGGCGGCATCGGATCGGTGCCCGGCGCGGTCGCCGGGGGGCTGCTGCTGGGCCTCGCCGAGACCCTGGTCAGCGGCTACGTCTCCTCGACCTTCCGCGACGCCATCGCCTTCCTGCTGCTGATCCTCATCCTGCTCTACAAGCCCTCCGGCCTGTTCGGCAAGCACGTCCCGGAGAAGGTGTGAGGCAGGGAGCCCTCGCCTACGGCATCCTGGCCCTGCTGCTCGCCGCGGTCTGGGGCATCGAGCTGTTCCTGGTCCCCTGGACCGATCCCTACCTGACCGACATCGTCATCCGGGTCGGCATCAACCTGCTGGCGGTGATGGGCCTCGCCCTGGTGCTGGGCTTCACCGGGCAGTTCAGCCTGGGCCACGCCGGCTTCATGGCGGTCGGCGCCTACGCGGCCGCGGCCTCGACGCTCTACGCCGGGGTCCCGCCGGTCGGCGGCATCGTCGTCGGCGGGCTCGTCGCGGCCCTGGCCGGCTTCGGGGTGGGCCTGCCGACCCTGCGCCTCTCCGGCGACTACCTCGCCGTCGTGACCCTGGGCTTCAACGGCATCATCATCGTGCTGATCCAGAACTCGCCCGCGCTGGGCGGGGCCCAGGGCCTGACCGGCCTGCCCGTCGCGACGACCTTCGGCCTGACCTTCACCTGCGTCGTCCTGGGCGGCCTCTTCATCCGCAACCTGCTGGTCAGCCCGCTGGGCCGGGTCTTCGAGGCCGTCCGCGACAACGAGATCGCTACCCGCTCGCTGGGCATCGACACCACCCGGGCCAAGGTGCTGGCCTTCGTGGTCGGCGCCTTCTGGGCCGGCGTCAGCGGCGCCCTGATCGCCTACTACCGCAGCAGCATCTTCCCCTCGCAGTTCCAGTTCGACCGCAGCATCGAGCAGGTCGCCATGGTCGTCCTGGGCGGCACCGGCTCGCTCTCGGGCCCGCTGATCGCCGCCACCATCCTCTCGGCCCTGCCCGAGGTCCTGCGCCCGGTCGCCCAGTACCGCATGGTCATCTACAGCATCGTCCTGATCGCCATGATGATCCTGCGCCCGACCGGCCTGCTGGGCAACCACGAGCTGAGCGATGTGCTGAAGCGCCTCTGGCAGAAGCGGCCGGGCGCCCGGAGCACGGCGGCATGAGCGAGGCCCTGCTGGAGCTGCGCAAGACCGGCATCCGCTTCGGCGGCCTGCGCGCGGTCAGCGACCTGGACCTAGTCCTGCCCGTCGGGGTCCTGCACGGACTGATCGGCCCCAACGGCGCCGGCAAGACCACCGTCTTCAACCTCGTCACCGGCATCTACGAGCCCACCGAGGGCGACATCCTGCTGGCCGGGCGCTCGCTGAAGGGCGTCGCCCCCGCCAAGGTCGCCGCCGCCGGCATCGGCCGCACCTTCCAGAACATCCGACTGTTCGCGGGCCTCAGCGTCATCGAGAACGTCAAGGTCGGCATGCACCGCCACCTGGAGAGCACCCTGCTGGACGCGGTGCTGCGCACCCCCCGCTACCGCCGGGTCGAGGTCGAGGCCGAGGAGCAGTGCCGCACCCTGCTGGAGACCTTCGGGCTGCTGGCGCTGGCCGAGCAGCCCGCCGACTCGCTGGCCTACGGGCTGCGCCGCCGGCTGGAGATCGCCCGGGCCCTGGCCACGAAGCCCCGCCTGCTGCTGCTCGACGAGCCGGCGGCCGGCATGAACCCCTCCGAAGCCGACGACCTGATGCACCTGATCCGCTGGGTCCGCGACACCTTCGAGGTCACCATCCTGCTGATCGAGCACCATATGCCCGTCGTCATGGGCATCTGCGAGCGCATCACCGTCCTCGACCACGGCGCGCTGATCGCCGAGGGCAGCCCCGACGAGATCCGCCGCGACCCCAAGGTCATCGAGGCCTACCTGGGCGCCGATGTGCACGCGGGGCCCGCATGAGCGCCACCCTGGCCGTCCGCGGGCTCAGCGTCTTCTACGGCCAGATGCAGGCGCTGCACGGCGTCGACATCGACGTCCCCAAGGGCCAGATCACCGCCCTGCTGGGCGCAAACGGCGCCGGCAAGACCACCCTGCTGCGCACGATCAGCGGCCTGAACACACCGCGCTCCGGCAGCGTGCGAATCGACGAGACCGAGCTGGTCGGCAAGCCCGCCCACGAGGTCGTCAGCGCCGGCATCTCGCAGTCGCCCGAGGGCCGCCAGGTCTTCCCGAACCTGACCGTGCGCGAGAACCTGCAGCTCGGGGCCTGGATCCGCAAGGACAAAGACGGCGTGCGCGCCGACATGGACCGGGTCGTCGGGCTCTGGCCCCGCCTGGGAGAGCGCCTCGCCCAGCGCGCCGGCACCCTCTCCGGCGGTGAGCAGCAGATGCTGGCGATCGGCCGGGCGATGATGTCGCGGCCCCGGATCCTGCTGCTGGACGAGCCCTCGCTGGGCCTCGCCCCGGTCATCGTCGCCGGCATCTTCGAGACCATCCAGGCCGTCAACCAGGAGGGCACCACGGTCCTGCTGGTTGAACAGAACGCCCACCTGGCCCTGAAGATCGCCCACTGGGGCTATGTGCTGGAGACCGGGGCCATCCAGAAGCGCGCGCCGGCCGCCGAGCTGCTCGACGACGACGCCATCCGCGCGGCCTACCTGGGCGGCTGAAGCGGCGCGTACAGATTTCTTGAGGCTGGCTGTCCAACGGGGAGGGGCTCACTCCGACCGTGGTGTGCTCGACCGGATCTCCCGGTCGCGCTCACCAAGCGGAGCGCCTCATGCGCCGGTTCCTCCCCCTCACCCTCTCCCTCCTCACCCTCTCCCTCCTCCCCCGCGCCGCCGACGCCAGCATCTACATCGGCAACCCCAAGCTCACCGTTCGCATCGCCGCCGGCACCGGGCTGACCTTCCAGACCCTGACGCTGGACCAGGCCGTCATCCGCGCCGACGCCTGCGCGCCGACCGCCCTGAACAGTGGCAACCCGATCGAGCTGCTGGGCATCGGCAAGCTGCTGCCGCACAGCGCCTGCGCCATCGGCGTCGAGACCGGCGATCTGCTGACCATCACCGGTGTCGGCAGCACCGGGGGCACCTTCGAGCTGGAGCTGGCGGTGGGCGACCTGGTGCGCACCCTGGTCGCCTCGGAGACCATCTGGCCGGACTCGTCGGTCAGCAAGGCCTTCATCCTGGAGCTGGCGGCGCCCGGCTGGGTGACCGAGAGCACCCTGGGCCTGAGCAACGGCGTGCACACCGTCGTCGACGCCCAGCACATCCTGCACGACGACCTGGTCGACGCCATCGAGCTGGACAGCGCGCTGTTCCGCGACGACAACGGCGACGGCGTCCTGCAGAGCGGGGAGCGCAGCGCGGGACGGCTCGACTGAGGGTAGCAGGCTCGACGGAGGGCAGCAGGCTCGCCTGATGGCAGACGGGGGCCGTGGGGCCGGCTAGAGGGGGGAGTGGTCGACCCTGCCCCGCACCCCGCGCCCCTCGCCTCTCCCCGGGCTCAGGTCCTGCTGCCGCTGGGCCTGGTCCTGGCCCTGGCGCTGGCCGGGCAGGCGCTTCCCCTGGCCGAGGTGGTCGCCCAGGTGCGGGCCCTGGGGGCCGACCTCGGACCGGTCAGCGGCGTGCTGCTGCTGGCCGCGCTGTACGCCAGCACCGAGCTGATGCTGGTCCCCGGCTCGCCCGTCTCCCTGCTGGCCGGGGCCATGCTCGGCCCCCTGCACGGCGGTCTGGCCGTCTGGCTGGGGGCCAGCACCTCGGCGGCGCTGGGCTTCCTGCTGTCGCGGGCGATCGGCGCCCGTCGCCTGGAGGGCTTCGCCTCCCGCCACCCGCGGATGGAGGCGGCCCTGTCTCGGCTGCGGGTGGGAGGCTGGCGCTGGGTCGTCGCGCTGCGCCTGCTGCCGGCCATCCCCTACACCGCCCAGAACACCCTGGCCGGGCTGAGCGGCATCGCCTTCGGCCCCTACATGCTGGCCTCGGTTCTCGCCATGGTGCCTGGCGTGCTGCTCTGGGCCTGGGCCGGGCACACCGGGGCCGAGCTGTCGCTCTCCGGATCGCAGCCGATCGAGGTCTGGGAGTGGGCCGGCCTGCTGCTCAGCGGGCTGCTGGTGCTGGGGCTCGGCGCCCTGGTCCATCGCCGAATCAAGACCGCGGAGGCCCGACGATGAACACCCTCTCCACCCCCGCTCGCCGCACCGTGCTGCTGTACAGCGTGCTCTGCGGCCTCTGTCCGCTGATCCCCATCCCCCTGGTGGACGACTGGATCCAGGGCGTCGTCGCCCGCCGCATGGTGCGCGCCCTCTTCGCCGAGCAGGGCCTGAGCCCCCCTCGCGAGGCCGTCGTACACCTCACCCGCGAGCGGGCCTCCTGCACCTGGGGCTGCCTGCTCGCCCCCATCGTCTGGCCCGTGAAGAAGCTCCTCAAGAAGATCCTCTTCTTCCTCTCCTTCAAGAGCTGCATCGACGCCTCGGTCTCCTGGCTGCACCGCGGCTGGTTGCTGGCCATGGTGATCCAGCGCGGCGAGCTGCGCGAGCCCCAGCTCGTCCCCGCCAGCGGCGTCTGGCCGGTCGCCCTGGCCATGGAAGAGGCGCTGGAGGGCGTCCGCAAGAAGCCCATCGCCGCCATCGTCCGTCGCAGCTTCGAGAGCAGCCGCAGCCTGTTGTATGGCCTGGCCGGCAGGCTGCTGCGAACGGTGAGCCCCGCCCGCGGGCGGGAGGAGGAGGAGGCCGCCCAGGCGGTAGGAGAGCTGCAGCAGAAGGAGCAGGCCGTGCTGGACGAGCTGGTCGCGCGTCTGGAGGCCGAGGTCTGGCAGGACCAGGAGTACTGGGCGGGGATCCTGGCGCGGTATGAGGAGCGGCGGAGGTAGGCAATGGCGTTCACAGTACCGAGCTCGCTGCGCGCCTGGGGCTGGGTGGTCCTGGCGGGCTGTTGCGCGCCCTGCCAGGACATCGACCCATGCTCGGAGTTCGTGGCGGGCCGAGGATTGTATCTGATGCACGAATCCGGGGGCCTGTTCCCTGGGGCCATGACGATGGACGCGCCGCTCGCCCCCCAGGTCGACCTGACCGTCACCGTCGTTCGCCTGGACACCCTGGAGTCGGTCTCGGAGACGGTGCGGTTGGAGCCGTACGAGGACTCCGGGCTAAACCTGCCGCGAGAGGATGAGGCCTTGCCCAACCTCTTGATGGGGGCGCCGTCAACAGACTGCGGGGACTCCTACCCGGCAGAGCTCATCTTCGAAGCGACGTGGCTGAACCGCTCGGAGAGGGCTGGCGGAGTGCACCCATACACGCTGCCGCCCATTCGTGTGGTGTGGGCGGACGGGAGACAGAGCGATGTGGTGTCGCTGTGGGGGAGCTGGGAAATCTGGGCGTCCATCGCGCGGACCCGCAACTGCTGAGGGGTCAGGACTTGTCACTTGTCCCTTAAGTCTTGTGGCGTCAAGAGAACTGGTCTGGGGTAACCATCTACCTCGGCGATCCGGTTCCCCCGGGGGCGGCCCCAGGCTTTCGGCGGAGCCGCTGATCGAGACCGACACGGAGGCTCGTCGACTGCGTGGCCCGGCTGCGCGGCCGATCGCAGGATAGCCGGAGCCGAACATGCCCCGCATCCGCCCCGCCACCGTCGCCGACGCTGCCGCGTGCGCGCGAATCTACGCCCCTCATGTCCAGGGCAGCGCAACGAGTTTCGAGGCCGTCCCGCCCGACGCCGCCGAGCTGGCCCGCCGGATCCACACCATCGGCGCATCCTGGCCGTGGCTCGTCGCGGAGGAACAGGGCGAGGTGCTGGGTTATGCCTACGCCGGGCCCTTTCGAGACCGGGCTGCATACGACTGGACCTGCGAGTCCACTGTCTACGTTGGCGCCCCCCGCCGAGGCCTGGGCCGCGCCCTGATGCAAACGCTCATCCAGGATCTCCGTGAGCGCGGTTACTGCACCGTCGTCGCGGGCATCACCCTGCCCAACGATGCCTCGGTCGGCCTGCACGAGGCGCTGGGCTTCGCGCCGGCCGGCCGCATGCCGCGGGTCGGCTGGAAGCTCGGCCGCTTGCACGACGTGGGTTTTTGGACCCTCGATCTCGGCCTGGAGGAGCCTGCCGACCGGCCTCGGCGATGATGCTCGCAGTGGGCGTCAAGGAGGCTGACCCGGTGCCAGGAAACTGAACTTCCAGAGTAACGAACTACCTCATCGATTCGGTTCCCCTGAGGAACTGTATTCGGATGATAGGTCCGCATTACTGGACTTTGGTTCGCATAGGAAACCAAACTCTCAAGGTAAGAATCTACCTCGGTGATTCGGTTCCCATATCGATTCAACCCCCCCCTCTACTCC
>DDSR01000465.1:0-130 GCA_002343455.1 Deltaproteobacteria bacterium UBA2385
TGGGGTCGAAGACGATGTCCTCGGCCGGGAAGCCGTGCTGGACCAGCAGGCGGTACGAGCGCGTACAGATCTCGACCTTTCGCTCCATGGTGTCGGCCTGGCCGTCCTCGTCGAAGGCCATCACCACGAC
>DDSR01000465.1:266-3788 GCA_002343455.1 Deltaproteobacteria bacterium UBA2385
GTCCATGTTGACGTCGATGATCTGGGCCCCGCTCTCGACCTGCTGGCGGGCGACCTCCAGGGCGGTGTTGTAGTCGCCCTCCTTGACCAGCTTGCGGAAGCGGGCGCTGCCCGTGACGTTGGTGCGCTCGCCGACGTTGAGGAAGAGCTGGCCGGGGCCGCCGATCAGGCAGGGCTCCAGGCCGGAGAGGCGGGTGAGGGGAGCCTGGACCGGGATGGCCCGGGGGGCCTTGCCGGCGACGGCAGCGGCGATGGCGGCGATGTGGTCGGGCGAGGTGCCGCAGCAGCCCCCGACGATGTTGAGGAAGCCGCTGTCGGCCCACTCGGCGATCTCCTCCGCCATGCGCTCGGGCGACTCGTCGTAGCCGCCCAGCTCGTTGGGCAGGCCGGCGTTGGGGTGGGCGCTGATGGCCACGTCCGCCACCCGGGAGAGCTCCTCGACGTACTGGCGGAGCTGGTCGGCGCCCAGCGCGCAGTTCAATCCGAAGCTGATCGGGCGGGCGTGGCGCAGGCTGTTCCAGAAGGCTTCGGTCGTCTGGCCGGAGAGGGTCCGCCCGCTCTGGTCGGTGATCGTGCCGGAGATCATCACGGGGACACGACGCTGGGGCTCTCGCTCGAAGAGGCCCTCGATGGCGAAGACCGCGGCCTTAGCGTTGAGCGTGTCGAAGATGGTCTCGACCAGCAGCAGGTCGGCACCGCCGTCCAGCAAGGCGATGGCGGCGTCGGTGTAGGTCTCGACCAGCTCGTCCCAGCTCACCGCCCGGAAGCCCGGGTCGTTGACATCCGGCGAGAGCGACAGCGTCTTGGTGGTCGGCCCGAGCACGCCGGCGACCCAGCGCACCCGCCCGTCGAGGGCCTGCATGGCCTCGCACTCGGCGCGGGCCAGCGCCGCCGAGGCCTGGTTCAGCTCGACCACCATGTCCTGAAGGCCGAAGTCGGCCAGGGAGATGCGGTTGGCGTTGAAGGTGTTGGTCTCGACGATGTCGGCGCCGGCCTGCAGGTAGGCGCGGTGGATCCCGGCGATGACCTCGGGCTTCGTCAGCACCAGCAGCTCGTTGTTGCCCTTCTGCTCGTGCTCGTGGTGGCAGAAGCGGTGCCCGCGGTAGTCGTCCTCTTCCAGGCCGTGCCGCTGGATCATGGTGCCCATGGCGCCGTCCAGGATCAGGATCCGGGTGGCGAGGGCCTCGTGAAATGCCTGGATTCGCGCGTTCATGCCTTTTCTCCGGCCGGCGGCCTAACGTGATCGTGTCGGGGTGGGCCCCCCCTCGCGCTGAGCCCTCAGGGTCCGGCTGGGGATTGGGGTCTTGCGGACCTAGGGTCAAGGGTTAGCCGCTGGACGTTCCACCCATCTCCGGCAACGAAGCCACTCCGAGGGCACCTCCGCATGAACATCGTCACGAAGGCCAAGCTGGGCGCCCGCTACGTAGCCAACCACGCGCTGCAGGAGATCGACGTCCGCAACGACGGGCACCTCTCCAAGCCCAACATCGTCTACGTGCACATCACGCCGACCTGCAACCTGAAGTGCATCCACTGCAACCTGCCCCAGGTCGACGGCATCGAGCACGGCACGCTGCGCCGGGTCGACGAGATGAGCACCGACGAGTGGCTGCGCACCATCTCCGAGCTGCGGGACTGGCTGGGCCCCTTCAAGCTGAACATCTCGGGCGGCGAGCCCCTGATCCGCAAGGACGCGATGAAGATCCTCCGCCACGCCTGCGAGCGGGACGTGATGGCCGGCATCGTGACCAACGGCACCTTCATCAAGGAGGACGTCGCCGATCAGCTCGCCGAGATGGGGATGTTCAACGTCAACATCTCGCTGGACGGCTTCACCGAGAAGACCCACCTGCACTTCCGCGGCAAGCACTACGACCGGACCATGAACGCCTTCCAGCTCCTGAAGAAGGCGCGCGAGAAGCACAAGGTCGACATGCGCATCCTCGTGAAGTTCACCTTGATGGGCTACAACCTGGACGAGTCGATCGAGGTCGTGCGCTGGGCCAAGGAAGAAGGCCTCGACGGCGTCATGCTGCAGCCGCTGGAGCTCAAGCAGGACGAGACCGAGCTCGCCTACCTCTGGCCCCAGGACTTCAACAAGCTCGACCAGGTGGTGGAGCAGCTCCTCGAGCTGAAGGACTCCGGCTACCCGCTGCTCAACGACCGCAGCCACATCACCAAGTTCCCCGCCTACTTCCGCACCTCGATGCACAAGCAGGCCTCGCTCCTGCAGCGCGAGGGCACCTGCCATGTGGGCGTGACCAACTTCTTCATCGGCCCCAACGGCGATGTCGTCACCTGCTTCTACATGGACCCGATCGGCAACCTGCGCCAGCAGACCCCCCGCGAGATCTGGGAGTCCACCCTGGCCCGCAAGCGCCGCGAAGACGTGCGCACCTGCAAGCGCGACTGCCTGCTGACCTGCATGACCACCCGGTCCCTGCGGGACAAGGCGGATATGTTCCTGAACGTGTTCTAGGCCTCCGCCTCGGCACCCACGGCCTGCACGAACAGGGCGGTTCGACGACGGCCCGCCCGCCCCCGGCGCGCCCGCCGCCGCTGCGGAAGCGTTCGGGAGCCTCGCGTCCGCGCCCTTCTCGTCGGTTGAGAACCAGACCCGTTGGTGGAAAGGGTCACTGCTGAGGAGCGGGAACGGGGCGACCGGCATGTCTTTGGGCAACGGCCATCCACCACGGAGCCACGGAGAACACCGAGGAGGCACGGAGATGCCACGGCATGACGAGGCTCTCACCGAGGTCATCATTGGATCGGCCATCGAGGTCCATCGGCATCTGGGCCCTGGTCTTCTCGAGAGCGCCTATCGGAGGTGCCTATTCTCCGTGCACCCTCCGTGCCGCTCCGTGTCTCCGTGGTGGTTCACCGCGTCACCGAGCGCCCCGGCGCTGCTCGCTGAGCGAGGGGCGGCGCGGAGTTTGTGAGCGCGGGCACCAGGCCTATGCCGCTCCCTCGTCCGCCTCAGCACCCTCGGCCTGCACGACCAGGGCGCCGTCGACGACCTCCAGCTTCGCGACGCCGCCCTTGGCCAGCGCGCCGAAGAGCATCAGGTCGGCCAGGGGGCGCTTGATGTGCTGATGGATGACCCGGCTCATCTCGCGGGCGCCCATCTCGGGCTTGTAGCCGGCCTCGGCGAGCCAGGCGTGGGCCGCCTCGCTGACCTCGATGCTGACGTTGCGCTCGGCGATCTGGGCCTTGAGCTGGTCGATGAACTTGTCGACGATGCGGCTGACGACTTCCAGCGGCAGGGGTCCGAAACGGACCATGGCGTCCAGGCGGTTGCGGAACTCGGGGCTGAATGTACGATCGAGGGCCGCCGAGGCGCGGTGCTCGCCGCTGCGCTGGCCGAAGCCGAGCATACGCTGGGCAGCGTCGCGGGCGCCCGCGTTGGTGGTCATGATCAGGATGACGTTTCGGAAGTCGGCCTTGCGCCCGGTGTTGTCGGTCAAGCTGGCGTGGTCCATCACCTGGAGCAGCAGCTCGTAGATGTCGGGGTGGGCCTTCTCGA
>DDSR01000465.1:3867-4457 GCA_002343455.1 Deltaproteobacteria bacterium UBA2385
TCTTGCCGACGCCGGTCGGACCGGCGAAGAGGAAGGAGCCGACCGGGCGATCGGGGTCCTTCAGCCCGGCGCGGCTGAGCTTGATGGCGCTGGCCACGGCGCGAACGGCCTCGTCCTGGCCGAAGATCACCTTCTTGAGCTCGACCTCGAGGTCGGAGAGCTCCTGGCGCTCTTCGGTCGAGACGCTCTTGGGCGGGATGCGGGCGATGCGGGCCACGGTGGCCTCGATGTCGGACAGCTCGACGACCGGGCGGCCGGCGAGTCGTACGGCGGCGCCGGCCTCGTCCAGCACGTCGATGGCCTTGTCGGGCAGCTTCAGCTCGGTGATGTGCTTGGCGGACAGACGCGCGGCGGCCTCGACCGCCTCGGGCGCGAAGGTGAGGGCGTGGTGCTGCTCGTAGCCGGGCAGCAGCCCCTGCAGGATGGCGACGGTGTCCTCGACCGAGGGCTCGTCGACCTCGACCACCTGGAAGCGGCGGGCCAGGGCCCGGTCGCGGCCGAAGGCGGCTTTGTGTTCTTTGTGGGTGGTGGAGCCGATGCAGCGCAGCCTGCCGTCGGAGAGGGCCGGCTTGAGCAGGTTGCTGGCGTCC
>DDSR01000466.1 GCA_002343455.1 Deltaproteobacteria bacterium UBA2385
GCGGGGGGAGGTGCCGAGCGGAGCGAGGCGGAGGGGGGGCGTCCGACCCCCAGCTCCCGCTATTTCCGATTACACTGCGGAATGGATCTCTCCCTGCACGGGCGGCACGCCCTGGTCTGCGGAGCCTCGGCTGGAATCGGCCGGAGCGTCGCTCTTGAACTAGCATCGCTAGGCGCTTCCCTTACAGTGCTAGCCCGTCGGGCCGGGGCCCTGGACGCCCTGCTCCCCGAGCTGCTCGCCGCCGGTGCGCCACAGGCCCACACCCTGGCCCTGGACCTGGACGACGCCGCAGCGCTGGAGGCCGGGATCGCCTCGCACCTCCAGCAGCACCGGATCGAGATCCTGGTCAACAACGCGGGCGGCCCCCCCGGTGGACCGCTCTTGAAGGCCGGCTCCGCGGACCTGCTGGCTGCCTTCGGCCGGCATGTGCTGGCCAGCCACAGCCTCACCCGGCTCCTGGTTCCTGGCATGGAAGCCGCTGGCTACGGCCGAATCGTCAACATCATCTCGACCTCGGTGCGCGAGCCCATCGCGGGCCTGGGGGTCAGCAACACGATCCGCGGGGCGATGGCCAGCTGGGCCAAGACGCTCAGCAGCGAGCTGCCGCCTGGGATCACGATCAACAACGTCCTGCCGGGCTTCACCGACACCGAGCGCCTGGGGGCGCTGGCCGCCGGGCGGGCCGCGCGCGAGGGCAGCCGCCCCGAGCAGGTCTTCCAGGCCTGGATCGACAGCGTGCCCGAGGGCCGGCTGGCCCGCCCCGAAGAGGTCGCCGCCGTGGTCGCCTTCCTCTGCTCGCCCGCCGCCTCCTTCGTCCGCGGGCAAAGCATCGCCGCCGACGGCGGTCGCCTGCGCTCCATCTGAGGGGTCCCCGTGTACTTCGACGTCTTCTTCTCGATCAGCCAGACCCCGATCGGCGGGGTCCTGCCCTCTGAAGTGCAGATGTGGCGGGCCTTCTTCTCGCAGGTGCGGGCCGCTGACCAGCTCGGCTTCGGCTGCGCCTGGGTGGCGATGAGCCACCTCTCGACCGAGGTGCAGAAGGGCCACCGCCAGCCGGTGGTGCCTCACTGGCAGGGCGAGATCGGCCTGAACAACGACATCTTCCAGCTCGCCCACCGGGTCTTCGCCCAGACCTCGCGCATCGAGGTCGGCGCGGCGGTGATGAACATCCTATGCAACGGGGGGCCGGTCGCCCGGGCCGAGCAGGTCGCCAGCTTCGCCAGCCTGCACGGCCTGGACCCCGCCGAGACCCGGAGGCTGCGGCTGGGCTTCTCAGCGGGGCGCTTCGACTTCATGAACCGCGCCTACGGCATCGGCCCCCGCGACGCCCTGGAGGAGGCCGCCTGGCCGGCCCTGAAGGGCAAGGTCTTCGCCGAGGCCTGCGAGATCTTCCTGCGGCTGCTGGGCGACGAGGCCCTGGCCAGCGAGGAGGTGCGACCGACCGTCCTGAGCCGCTCCGACTTCCGCAGCGACGAGGACTGGGCCCGGGTCCGGGCCCTGGCGCCCGGCGCCGGTGAGCAGATCGAGATCCCGAGGCGCTTCGTCTTCGAGCGGCTGCGCATCATCCCCCGAGAGTGGCGGCGGGAGCTGATCGACCTGGTCGTCGGCAGCCACGATCCGGCCTTGCAGGAGGATCTGAATCGGTACAGGCCGGTCAAGGTCTTCAATCTGTCCATCACCCGGCCCGAGGTGATCGATCAGACCCACGCCCGGCTCAGCCGCGCCTACCACAAGGACGGCGGCCCCTGGAAGCGGGAGTACATGCCGCGCACCGTGATGGTCTTCCTCAACGACGAGCCCGGCCTGCTGCCCTCCTCTCGGTCCGCGGCGGCCCACCAGGAGGCCAACACCGCCCTGGCCGCCTATTGGACGGCCCTGGAGGGCACCATCGACCCGGCCAAGGTGCGCTCGGCGACCGAGAACGCCGTGGTGGGCAATGTGGACGAGGTGGCTCAGCAGATCCGGGAGCGGTTTGATCCCGAGGACCGGCTGATGCTTTGGTTCGACTTCTTCCGCCAGGACATGGGGCGGGTGGAGAGGGATATGGCGGCGTTTGTGGAAGGGGTGATGCCGCGGGTGGGGTGAGGGGAGGTGCTTAGAAACACCCCTCGGGCAGCTCGGGGCAGGTGCCAGAGGTGATGGACATGCTGGTGTCGTCGCAGAATTCTACGCTATCGGTGTAGCTCCAGGTACAGAGCAGAGCGTCGTCCTGGCAGACCCAGCGCGTGCCTGCCCAATCAATGGAACAGGAGAAGACCGTATAGCCATCACAGTCTCTCTGACGGTTGGAGCGGAAGGTTCCATAACAGTCGTCCCGCACCTGGCTCGGGTCAGGGCAACGTGTCTCTGGGAGGTCTTCCTGACAGAGCTCATGCTCAACGGGGCTCCGATCCGGCGGTTCCGATTGGCAGGCGAGGGCGAGGAGGAGGACCATGGCCCAGGGTAGCATGAATCCCCCGGGGAGTGGGGGATCACCCACCGACAAGCATCAGATCCACATAGTGAAACTGCCCCTTCTCCACCCTCTCGCCCAGCCGGACCGGCAGCGGTGCGGAGAACATCGGCCCCTCAAAGCAGAAGGTGTGGAACTCTCCGTTTTCGCCGCAGGGGTCGACGCCCTCGGGCAGGTCGGCGAGCAGCTCCTCGTCGAAGGTGCGACCCAGGAAGTCGGCCGAGAGCTGTGCCGTGTCGACGCAGACCAGGGTGGCCCGCAGGCCCTCCTGGACCATCTCGCGGGCGAGGGCCGCGGTGTCCTGGGGGCCGCCCCAGATGGGGAAGATCGGGCGGATGCCGCTGCCTTCCATCTGACGCTCGCGGTAGGCGCGGATCTCGACGAGGTGCAGGTCGCCGAAGGCGATGGCTTCCACGCCCTCCTGACGGGCCCGCTCGATGACGGTGGCCATGATCGCCTGGTACTGCTCGTTGCTGCACGGCCAGGGCAACTGCACCGGCCAGAGGGGCAGGCCGGCGGCCTCGGCCTGGGCGCGCAGCAGCTCGTGGCGGACGCCGTGCATGGCGACCCGGTCGGCCTCCTCGTTCAGGGTCGTGAGCAGGCCGACCAGCTCGATCTCAGGCTGCTGGCGGAGGGTGTGCAGGGCCCAGGCGCAGTCCTTGCCGGAGCTCCAGGAGAGAAGGGTCTTCATGGGGAGGGGGCTATCCCCCAATCGTCAACGCCGGCAGCGGGGGCGTCCAGGTTCCGTCGCCATCGGCGTCTACCCGGATCGCAGCCGTCATCGCCCAGGGTCGGCGGCCCGGGTAGACCGGGCTCATGGCCTGGTCGCCCTCGGCGATGAGGACGTAGGCGGCGTCGGCCTCGGGGGCCAGGGTGAAGGTGTGGGGGCCGTCGGGGGTGATGGTCTCGATGACCTCGCCGTCACGCAGCAGGCTCAGGCGGTCGACCCGCACCCAGTCCGCTGCCTTGATCTCGGCCGTCAGCTCCACGGGGCCGCTCAGATCGCGCCCGGGGGCCCACTGGCCGTCGACGGTGGCCTCGATGTAGGGCCCGGTGCTGATGACGGTGGCCCGGGCCGCGGCCATCTCCAGCAGGTGGGCGTCGGTCAGGGCGCTGGGGTCGTCGATGCCCAGGTGCATATAGGTGAAGCTCTGGCCGGTGCTGCTGTCATCGCCGTGCGCGTCGCTGACGCCGACGGGGGTCGGGTGCAGGCCGCGGGAGACCATGTCGAAGTAGTAGGGCAGCATGTCGTCGTACGAGCCCGAGTTCATGACCTCGATGGCGTCGAAGTCGCTGGACCAGCGGTTGCCGTCGCCGATGCTGCCGTCGGCCGGGTCGTAGCCCGCGGCCTGGATGAGGCCGCCCGAGGTCGGGTGGTTGCTCTGGATGATCCCTCCGGCCGAGCCGTGCATCCGGCCGCGGATGGCCTGGAAGAGGCCCTCGGTCGAGGCCAGCTCGCGCCACTCCATCCACCAGAGCACGGCGCCGTTGTTGGGCAGATCCGTCTGCGGTACCAGGGGCCAGGTGTTGAAGTGGCCGCGCAGGGGCGGGCTGACCTCGTCGGAGATGACCGTGGCGAGGACGGTGTCCAGACCCAGCGGGGCGAGCAGCGGGCCGTAGTCGACGACGTGGTCGTGGTCCGTGCCGAAGTGGATCTGTATACCGTGGGCCGCCTGGGAGAGCAGGCGCGCCTCCATGCTGACGCTGGCGTCGTTGCTGGGCGAGGCGTGGCTGTGGGGGTCGCCGACCAGCACGCCGGGGTGGGTGAAGGCGAGGGGGAGGTCGGCCAGCAGGGTGCGGGTCTCGCCGGCGCTGACCTCGACCAGCTCCTGGTGGTAACCATGCCGCGCGCCGCGGTGGACCAGGACGCTGTAGCTGCCGGGCTCGACCGGGACGAGGACGCTGCCGCTGGCGAGGTAGGCGTCGGCCATGCGGCCCGAGGGGCGGTTGCTGACGAGGCTGGGGGTGTTGCCGACGGCGTCGCCCTCGGCGAAGCTGATCTCGACCTTGGCGGGGCCACTGTCGGCGGTGGTGATCTCGATGAAGCCCGGGCGGGTCAGGACGAGGTCGCCTCCGTCCAGCGCGCCGGGGGCGGAGAGGCCATAGCCGAAGGCGGTGGGCAGCGTGGTGCCGGCGGTCAGGCTGTCGATGGCCAGCGCGTTCTGGCTGGGGTCGGTGTAGGGACCGCTCCAGGCGGCGCCGGTCGCGACGTCGTGGTGGAGGCCCTTGCCACGGCCGCTGGCGACCGCGTCGGCGGCTTCGCCTGCGGGGAGCGTGGCGCTCCAGGCGCCGGAGGCGTCGGTGGCCGCCACGGTCAGGACCCGGCCCTCGGCGTCGCGCAGGTGCACCCGCGCGCCGGCGATGGGGCTGCCGAGGTCGTCGACGACCCGGCCGCCGTGCTGCTCGGTGGCGAGGCCGCGGGCCTGCCACCAGGCGCCGCTCAGCGTGGCCAGGTCGGGGCCGACGCCCATCCAGCGCCGCCAGGTGATGGTCTCGCCCTCGGCGACGTCCTGGGCCGGGCCTCCTCCGAGCAGGACCTGCCCGATGGAGCCGAGCACGACCTGCAAGGGGCTCTCCGAAAAACCGTCGGCGTCCGGGAAGAGGCCCAGCGCCAGGTCGTTGGCCTCTCCCACGATGGCGACGAAGCCGGGGCTGGCCTCGCCGTCTTCGTCGAAGCCCACGCCGGGACGCCAGACGCTGCCTGCCTCGTAGGAGACGAGGGCGAGGTCGCCGGGCTCGACGCTGGAGGCGGAGTCGCGCCACTCGATCGAGGTCTCCATCCGCAGCAGCCAGGCGTCGGGCTCCAGGATGTAGTCGGTGGTGACCCACATCTCGGCGGTAGGCAGCAGGACGTCGTTCTCGACGGCGCCGATGACCAGGGCCATCGGCTCGGCGGGGCCCTCGGCCCGCACGATGGCGGGCTGGCCGTCCAGCCCGTCGTTGAGGACGCTGACGCTCTGGGCGACCGGCAGGCGGCCGACCCCGGCCATGGGCATATGCTCGTCCAGCAGGTCGCGGCCGGGCTGGCCGGCCTCGCGCACCAGGTCGGCGTCGATGACGCCGCCGCCTTGCTGGATGTACCAGCCGCCCTCGCGCACCGACTGCACCACGAAGCGCACCCGGTCGTTCTTCAACATCAAGTCGCCGACCTGGCCCTCGGCGGCGATGCCTCCGAAGAGCGCGGCGGGCGCGGTGACGATGCCAGCGCGGGCCTGACCGCTCGGAACGGGCGAGACGAGGTCGACGGGATCGGCCCCGGTGGCGGTGTCGACGGGGGAGGTCTTGCTGGTGCAGGCGAGGAGGAGGAGTGTGAGCATCCGCCCACCTTAGCGTGACAGCATGGTGACAGGCGAGCGCGATGATAGGCTCGCGGGACCCAGGAGCTCAAATGACCGACCCCGCCCTCGGCTGGCCGACCCTCTGCTTCGCCGTCAAGGACCTCTCCGCCACCCTGGAGTTCTGCGCGGGCCTGGGCTTTCGCCAGGTGGGCGGCGATCCTGCCCAGGGCTGGGTGGCCCTGGCCGCGGGCCCCGTCGAAGTGGCCCTGATGGGCTTCCTCAGCGCCGACATGCTGAACCTGCGGGGCGGCGATGTGCCGGCCATCGCGGGCTGGCTGGGCGGGCGAGGGGAGCCGGTCTTTCACATCCTCGGCCACGATCCCAGCGCCCAGACCCGCGAGGAGGGGCCGCGGGCCTTCAATCCCGCCGGCTGGCCGGACTCCTGGCTGAACGGGCCGGACGGGCTGCCGCTGCCGATCGAGGGCAGCGGGGACTGCCTGGTCGAGGATCCCGACGGCAACCGGGTCTACTTCGACACGGTGCCGGCGGAGCGGGCCCGGTTCGTGGCAGGGGGGCGCTTCGCGGGCGAGACGGTCGACGGGAGCTGGTCGCTCGGGGCGCCGGTGCTGGGACGCCTGCGGTTGATGCGGCGCTGCGGGGACCGGGCGGCGGGCGAGGCCTTCTACGAGCGGCTGGGGCTGTCGGTGTCGCGGCGGGATGAACAGGGCTCGTGGTTGGACGGGCCCTTCCGGGTGCTGCTGGGGGAGCAGGACGCGCTGCTCTTCGAGGGGTCCGGCCTGGAGGTGGAGCGGGTGGACCCGGACGGGCGGCGCTGGGTGTTTCGGCGTTAGTCCAGGGCCCCGACCGGAGGCTCTCCATGCCCATCGACCTGCACAACCTCATCGACGGACGCTTCGCCCCGGCCCTCTCCGGCGGCTGGCTGGAGGACGTCGATCCCGCCCGCGACGAGGTGGTCGCGCGGGTGCCCCGCAGCGGCGCGGCCGATGTCGAGGCCGCGGTCCAAGCGGCGAGAGCGGCGGGCCCCGGCTGGGCGGCGACCCCGGTGGCCGAGCGGGCCTCCCTGTTGGAAGAGGTGGCCCGCGGCATCGAGCGCCGGGCCGAGGAGCTGGCCCGCTTGGAGAGCCAGGACACGGGCAAGCCGCTGTCGTTGGCCCGGGCCATGGACGTGCCGCGGGCGGTCAGCAACTTCCGCTTCTTCGCGGGAGCGGCCCGCCACCAGCAGGCCGGCTTCCAGGACATGGACGGCAAGGCGCTGAACTACATGCTGCGCTCGCCGGTAGGGGTCTGCGCGCTGATCACGCCTTGGAACCTGCCGCTGTACCTGCTCTCCTGGAAGGTCGCGCCGGCCCTGGCGATGGGCAACACGGTGGTCGCCAAGCCAAGCGAGCTGACGCCGCAGACGGCCTCGGCCCTGGCGGAGATCCTGACGGAGGCGGGGCTGCCGCCCGGGGTCTTCAACCTCGTACACGGCCTGGGGCCCGAGGTGGGCGAACCCCTGGTCAGCCACCCGCTCGTCTCCGCCGTCTCCTTCACCGGGGGGACGGCTACCGGGCGTCGGGTGGCGGCCGCGGCGGCGCCTGCTTTCAAGAAGCTCTCCCTGGAGCTTGGAGGCAAGAACCCGACGCTTGTCTTCGCCGACGCCGACTTCGAGGCCGCGGTCACGGGCGCGGTGCGGGCGGCCTTCACCAACCAGGGCCAGGTCTGTCTCTGCGGCAGCCGGCTGCTGGTTCAGCGGGAGATCTACAGACCGTTCGTCGAGGCGGTCGTGGCCCGGGTCAACGCGATGCGGGTGGGCCCGCCGGAGTTGGAGGTGGACCTGGGCGCGCTCTCCAGCCGGGCGCACCTGGAGAAGGTCGAACAGTATGTGACCCTGGCCCAGGAAGAGGGCGGCACGGTGCTCTGTGGAGGGAGACGTGTGACGCTCCCGGCTCCGTTCGACCGGGGCGCCTTCTACGCTCCGACGGTGATCGACGGCCTCTCTCCAAGCTGCCGGACCTCTCAAGAGGAGATCTTCGGACCGGTGCTCACCGTTCACCCCTTCGAGGACGAGGAGGAAGCGCTGAGCATCGCCAACGGGGTGCGCTACGGCCTCTCGGCCAGCGTCTGGACCCGGGACCTCTCTCGGGCGCACCGGGTCGCGGCCCGCCTGCAGACGGGGATGGTCTGGGTGAACACCTGGCTGCTGCGGGATCTGCGGGTGCCGTTTGGCGGGATGAAGGAGAGCGGAGTCGGGCGCGAGGGCGGGGCCTGGTCGCTGGAGTTCTTCAGCGAGGCGCGCAACGTCTGCGTCAGCTTGTAGGAACCGGCCAGGGAGGGCGCGGTCCAAGCGGGGATGCTGATCCTGACGCTCGCGACTGCCCTGGCCTGTCCCCCGCTGCTGCAGAGCGAGGACGCTCGCGCGCGCGGTCCCGCCGTGATGGTGGTCTCGAAGAGCGAGCGCTGGCTGGGCCTGTACCGCGAAGGCGCCTTGCAGCCGGGGGCCTGCTGGCCGGTGGCCTTCGCCCCGGGGGCGCCCGAGGGGACCAAGCGGCGGCGAGGCGATCTGGCCACGCCCGAGGGCTGGTACCGCACCACCGACAAGCCCTGGTCGAGCTTTGAGGGCGCCATCGCCGTGCACTACCCCAACGCCGAGGACGCCGCCTGGGGGCTGCGCCAGGGCCTGCTGAGCCGCGCGCAGCACGACTCCATCAAGCTCTCCGTGGCCAGGGGCACGGTGCCGGACCAGGGGACGGCGATGGGCGGGGAGATCCTGGTCCACGGCGGAGGATCCTCGCGCGACTGGACCCTGGGCTGCGTGGCGCTGGAGGACGAGGACCTGAGCGGGCTGCGGGCGTCGCTGCCGGCGGGCATGCGCGGGTGGATCTGGATCCGGCCTTGAGGTGTGACTAGCTAGTGCCAGGCACTAGCTAGTCACACCCCCCAACGAGCTCCGCGTCGCTGCGATAGGCTCAGCGCTCACCTGGAGCGGCCGTGTCCGACCTCGAAACCCTGCACTCTGCCTTCGACTCCGTGCGCGCTGCCTGGGACCAGCAGGGCGGGCTGCCCTACACGGTGCGGATGGAGCTGCTGAAGAAGGCGCTGGACTGGATCCGCGCCCATCGTGAGGAGATCGCCACCCAGGTCTCGGCCGACTACGGGCACCGCTCCCGCCACGAGACGCTGATGGCCGAGGTCTTCGCGGTGGTGGACGAGATCAAGCACGCCCGTGCGCACCTCGCCGAGTGGATGGAGGAGGAGCCTCGCCCGGTGGCCCTGACCTTCAAGCCGGGCACGGCCAAGGTGGTCTGGCAGCCCCTGGGCGTGGTCGGGGTGATCGCGCCCTGGAATTACCCCTTCCAGCTCGCCATCTCGCCGGCCCTGGCGGCGATCGGGGCGGGCTGTCGGGTGTTGATCAAGCCCAGCGAGCTGACCCCGGCGACGGGGGCGCTGCTGGAGCGGATGTGCCGCGAGATCTTCCCGCCGGAGGTGGTGCGGGTGGTCACGGGCGATGTCGAGGTCGCGACGGCCTTCAGCCGGCTGCCCTTCGACCACCTGCTCTTCACGGGCAGCACCTCGGTCGGGCGCAAGGTGATGGCGGCAGCAGCCGAGCACCTGACCCCGGTGACCCTGGAGCTGGGCGGCAAGTCGCCCGTGCTGGTGCACCCCGACTTCCCGACGGATCGGGCGGCCGAGCGCATCGTCTACGGCAAGCTCTTCAACGCGGGCCAGACCTGCATCGCGCCGGACACGCTGCTGGTCGAGCAGGGCCAGGTGGACGCGATGGTGGGGGCGATCCAGGCGGCGGTGGCCCGCAGCTACCCGACCATCGCCGAGAACCCCGACTACACCTCGATCATCAACGATCGGCACTATGCCCGCCTGCAGTCCTGGATCGACGACGCCCGGGCCAAGGGCGCGACGGTGATCGCCTGCAACCCGGCGAACGAGACCCTGGATCCGGCCCGCCGCAAGCTGCCGCTGCACCTGGTGCTGGGCGGCACGGCCGAGATGACCGTGATGCAGGACGAGATCTTCGGGCCGATCCTGCCGATCGTGCCGGTGGCCACGCTGGACGAGGGGATTCGCTGGATCAACGGGCGGCCTCGCCCGCTGGCGATGTACTACTTCGACTGGGACCGCAAGCGCTGCGACGATGTGATCGCCCGCACCCAGTCCGGCGGGGTCACGCTCAACGACACCCTGCTGCACTTCGCCCAGCTGGAGCTGCCCTTCGGCGGGGTGGGACCCAGCGGGACCGGCGCCTACCATGGCTGGTACGGCTTCCGGACCTTCAGTCACGAGCGGGGGGTCTTCCAGCAGGCCCGCCTCAACGGCGGAAAGCTGATCACGGCGCCCTACAGCCCGCTGACCGACAAAGTGGTCAAGGTGATGGTGGGCTGAGGTGTTGAAGGCTCGATGCTGAACCTGCTCCTCCTCTTCGCCGACCTCGCTGCCGCCTCGCAGCCCCTGCCGGCGGTGGTGATCGAGGTGCCGGCGACAGGCGGCCCGCCGGTCTTCGAGTGCAAGGAGGCCATCGCCGAGGCCGAGGCCTACCGCAAGGTGCGCCCGCCGCCGGTGCTGCCGACCCAGCCGGTGCGCGAGTCCATGCCCAAGCCGAGCCGGCCCTCGACGGGGACCCCCGACGACGGGATCAGCGGGCGGCCTCGCTTGAAGCTCAGCGCTGCCGGCCTCGCCAGCTCGGAACTCCCCGGTCGGGTGCCCGACGAGCTCCCTCTGCAGCCGCTGGAAGGCCGGCCCGAGGACCTCGCCCGGATCGGCGCGCTCCTCGAACAGGCGCGCTCGCGGCGGGTGCGCATCACGGTCTTCGGGGCCAGCCACACCGGCGCCGATCTCTTCACCGGGCAGCTCCGCCGGGTGCTTCAGACCCGCTACGGCGATCTGGGCCACGGCTTCGTCTTCCCGGCGGCGCTGTACCAGGGCGATCGCGGCCAGGACATCAACCTCTGCCGCACCGAGGGCTGGCGCTCGGACTGGCCGGGCCGCAAGGGCGGGCGAGAGGACGGGCTGTACGGCTTCGGCGCCAGCCTGAGCAGCGCCGACCCGGCGGACTTCGGCTGGCTGGAGACGACCGTCGACAACCCCCAGGGTCGCGCGGTCAGCCGCTACGAGATCTTCAGCCTGGGCGAGCCCAACGGGGGCACGCTGCAGGTCAAGGTCGACGACGCACCCGTCGAGGAGATCAGCCATGTCCGCGGCGAGGTGAAGGTGCTGCGGCATCGGGTCCAGGTGCCCGACGGGCCCCACCGGCTGGTGCTCAGCCCCAAGGGCGACGGCGAGGTCCGCCTCTTCGGCGTCTCGGCCGAGCGGGAGGGCCCCGGCGTGATCGTCGACGCCATCGGGATCCGCGGGCGCACGGCCTCCTCCTGGCTGCGCTGGGACGAGGAGATCTCCTCCCGGGCCATCGCCAGCCTCGCCCCGGATCTGATCGCCCTGGCCTACGGCACGAACGAGGCCAACGACGGCAGCCTGACGCCCGAGCTCTACGCCGAGGAGCTGCGGGCGGTGCTCACCCGGATGCGGCTGGCCACGCCCGACGCCGCCTGCCTGCTGATCGGCCCGACCGATCGGGGCAAGCGCGTCGCCCGCGACACCTTCGTCGTCTGGGATCGCACCGCCTGGGTGGCCCAGGTGCAGCGACAGGTCGGGCCGGAGTTCGGCTGCGCCTTCTGGGACTGGCAGCAGGCGATGGGCGGCCCCGGCTCGATGATCGCCTGGTCGATGCTCAGCCCGGCGCTCGGGTCCAGCGACCTGATCCACCTCAGCGGGGCGGGCTACGTCTGGAGCGCGGATCGCCTGCTCATGGCGATGGAGCAGGCGGGGGGGCTGGCCGCTCCTTGAAAGGGGGGAGGTCGGTCTGGGTCTCGCGCCACTCCCGGGACGGGATTGGAAACATCAAGCCCCCTTCGGGAGCCATCCAAGGGCCGCCGTCGCGGCGGCCCTTGGATGTCCAGGCGCAGCTCCGCCCGCCCTTCGCTGTCTCTCGCTTCAGGCCGTGGGCGTCTGCGAGCCGTCGGATGGTGGCCCCCGCGCGGACCTGGCCAACGACTCCATCACTCATAGCGTCGCCAGGGCGACCCCCTCTCCGGTCGTCCGGACCGGTTGCGAGCGGGACAGCCCACAGCCGCATTCTCTGGTCGCAGCACGGACAAGCCCAGCCGTCCACTTGGGTCAGAACCAGACCCGTTGGTGTAAAGGGTCACTGCTGAGGAGCGGGAACGGGGCGACCGGCATATCTTTGGGCAACGGCCATCCACCACGGAGCCACGGAGAACACCGAGGAGGCACAGAGATGGCACTGCATGACGAGGCTCTCACCGAGATCATCATTGGAGCGGCCATTGAGGTCCGTCGGCATCTGGGCCCTGGTCTTCTCGAGAGCGCCTATCGGAGGTGCCTGGTCCACGAGCTCCGCCTTCGCGATGTGTCCGTTGCCTCCGAGGTCAGCCTGGATCTCGAGTACAAGGGGCTGCTCGTACCGGCGAGCTACCGCATCGATCTCCTGGTCGCTGACCGAGTGATCGTCGAGATCAAGGCGGTCGACACCGTGACCCCCATCCACGAGGCACAGCTCCTGACCTACCTCCGGTTGGCGGGTCGCAAGGCCGGCCTCCTCCTGAACTTCAAAGTGAAGCTGCTCAAGGACGGGATCATGCGTCGCGTGCTCTGACCACGAGTCCAGCCTCGCGATTCTCCGTGCACCCTCCGTGCCGCTCCGTGTCTCCGTGGTGGTTCACCGCGTCACCGGGTGATAGGCTCGGCGGAGTGCTGGGCTTTCGGACCTGTGTGAAATGACACCAACACCTCTTGACCACACCCCGTCCACTTCGAAGGCTCTCCAGAGCATGACAGTCTGAAGCCGAGCTTGATGGCGGTAGTGCTGCCGCCTCCAGCCTATATAGTGCCCGCGCTCAGAAGTGTTTGACGGGTGGGGTTGAAACCCCGAGCGACAGGTAAGGCACTCAATCATTGTAACAATCAGGTGACAATCCAGCCGGGGCCGGGGCCGGGGCCGGGGCCGGGGTCGAGTATACTCCCGGGCGAGTCAGGTGCCAACCCACATGTATGGAGGGCAGGAGAATGAACACCATGGTCGGATGGATGGTCCTGGTGCTTGGAGCTTGCGGCGTGGTACCAGGGAGCGAAGCCGTTCCTCAGGCCCCACCCGTGGCCGAGACGCCTACGCCAGCGCCTGCAACGGCAGAGAAGGCAGTGTCCAGCGGTTCCAAGCGTGCAGGCTACGACGAATCCCTGCCGCCTGGGCATGGATGGACCCGCAGTGCGCGAGGACCGCTGGTCCCCCCCCGCGACGGAAGTCCCCACGGTCCTGCGCCCGAACCCACCTTGCAGCCGGACGGCAAGATGTGCTCGACCTATTCATGTTGGGACCCCTCGCTGGAGCCCGCTCAGACCGTGGCTGGGGTGCGAAGCCTGCTGTCCTACGCGGATGTGGTGGTGATCGGGGAGTTCGTCGGGACTACGGAGGCCTATGGACCGGGGCGAGCGGCCAAGGCACGTGCCGAGATCGCAGCGGGGCTATGGACCACCAAGCCTCCGCCCGACGAGGAGCTTGGTCGTCATACCGCCCGGCGGATTCGCGTAGTGCACGAGGCCAAGGGACCTGGTAACGAAGAAATCTTGATCATGGGTGGTCGTGGAGGATGGAAGGAGGGCCAGAGGCTGATCATCTTCGGGATGAGGGCCGATCCGACAGACGGCTTTCCAGAGAATCTCTATGTGCCTGGTGACGAGTTCCTTCAGGGGCTTTGCGTACGTTGGCCAGACGATTCGCGCGGGGAGTCATGTTCCGGCAGGTTCCATGTCGATTGGGAGGAACTGGAGGAAATCGTCAGGGATGAGGGTGGGCGCCAAGCGTCCTCCACTTCCATGACCGGACAGGGAGACTGACATGCTGCTCGCAATACTATGGCTCTCCACCGAGGCTGCTGCATGGGAAATGAACACCTGGGTTCGTGACACCTACGGATGCAGCCTTGCCAGCACCTTCCCGCTCACCCTTGCCTCCGAGGAAGACAGCCTTCCAGTCTACTTCGCACACGGGGAGCCCGGCTGGACCGCCATCTGGCGTGCACGCGCCATCGCCGCAATGGAGATCTACTCCGCTCCCACTGCACTACCGGCCAGCACCTGGTCATGGGAATCCGAGGGGTTGCTGGAGACCTTCGTCCACGACCCAGACCTGGACAGCGATCTGCCTGAAGATGTCCGAGCCTCGTACGAGCAGATGGTGCAGCTCGTGTGGCTCACGCCATCGGAGTTCAACTCAATCTCCGAAGACCTCGGCGGCGGGCCAAACCTCCGCGCCGTCACCTGGATACAAGTCCACAACGACGATCCCTGCGACACGAGCCGCTGGATGTTCGCCATCGCCTTCAACCAAGCCTACGCCTGGAAGACTCCGCTTCCGGTCGAGCTTTCATGGGAGCTTCCCAGCGCGACGCATCCTGCCGCGCTCAACAGCTTTCCCACCGCCCTCGCCCATGAGCTTGGGCACATTGTTGGCCTGGGTCATATCTGCCGACCTGGGGCATCGTCCTCCGGACCCTGCTACCCTGACCTGATGCACCCCGGGAGCCCCGGCGTCGTCGCTGGGGACGAGCGAAACGCGGCCCTCGACCCGGCGCCGTTCCAGCTCAGCCCCGACATGGCCTCGGGACTGGGAACGCTGTACCCCGCGCCTGTCCCGGGCGGGCTCAACCTGCAGTTGATGAAGTTTCACGACGGTCCTGCGCTGGACATCGGATACCCGGAGCGGCGACGGCCGCGCGAGACATGGACCGAGGCCTGGGCGGACCTGACCAATGAAAGCTGGGACTGCTTCCACTGTGAGGATCCGACCGCCGTGCCCGAGAACGCGATGCTCATCACCGCAGGTATGGCCGGTTCAGGCTGTGTGGAGACCGAAGTAGTGTTCCGCCTGACCTGGGATGAATATTCGGATTGCGACATTGACAGCGAGTACACCATCACCCTACCCATCAGCTGGCACAACTGGGTGGTCGATGGCATCGAGGACACCGTTCCCATTACACTGTGCGAAAGTGAGACCGTGTCCGTCGGGCCGGAATGGATCTCACTTCCTGAGGGCTACAGCGGATCGCCCTGGCGGATCTGCGCGGTGATCGACCCGTACGAAGAGCTGGCCGACGTGGACCGTTCGGACAACCGGGTGATGTCCGATATGCTCCTTGATGTTCACGAGTTCGGCTACGAGACCCCGGTGTGTTCCCTGGTCACTTTGCCTTGAGAGCGGCCACGGCCCGCGAGTGACCCCGTCCTACGGCACGGCCACCGGCAGCACCGTGCTCAGGATCGGCGAAGCGATGATGTCGACGCTGTCATCCTCGTACAGACCGAGCGTGTCGTCGAGCTGGAAGGCCTAGTACCCCGTCAACTTGACTTTGACTGGTTGAGTGGCTCCAGCCGGAATCAGCAGTCAGTGCCTTCGGAGCACCGGCAGGCACCCGGGGTCCACCAAGATTTCGATGCTGCGGGGGGCGCCGGGCATTCTTGAGATGAGGCCCAGGTCGGTGAGCCTCGCGACCATGTTCTGGGCCGTCGCTCCTGAGACCGCGAAGAAGCGCTGGATGTCGAAGATGGCAGGGGGGAATCCATGGATGGTGGAGTAGGCGTAGATGAACGCAAGGTACTGGCCTTTCTTCTCGGTGAACTGTGGCTCGGGCATGGCGTTCTGGGGGTGGCAAGGGGGTTGCGGTTGACCTGTCAATAGGTGATCTCGGGTTCACTTCCAGGAGGACCCCGTGAACCTACGCTACATCGTCGAACTCGAAGAACAAGAGCGCGCCCTGCTCCAGGAGTTGACTCGATCAGGCAAGCCGGCCGCTCGACGAGTCAAGCGAGCCCACATCCTGCTCATGGCGGATGGGCACCTCTACAGCGACGCCGAAGTCGCGAGAGCGTTGGCAACGAGCGAATCGAGCGTGGCGAGAACGCGCAAGGAGTTCGTCGAACACGGCCTTGAAGCCGCGCTCAACGATCTACCGGCTCCTGGGGCGCCCAAGAAGTTGACCGCGGACCAGAACGCTCGGCTCGTCGCTCTGGCGTGTTCGGCGCCCCCAACTGGCCGCAGTCGCTGGACCCTTCGATTGCTTGCTGACGAGCTGGTGGTGCTATGCGAGGACCTGGAGGCCGTCAGCCACGAGACCGTTCGGAAGCGACTCGCTGAGAACAAGCTGAAGCCGTGGCTCAAGAAGATGTGGTGCATCCGCAAGGTCGACGCCGACTTCATCGCCCGGATGGAGAGGTCATAGTCAGCGACACCAGGACCGCCGTGGACTACGCGCTCGCTATGCGCACGCTCGTGGACGAGTACTACCCAGAGGCACTCAAGATCCGCGTCGTTCAGGACAACCTCAACACCCATGGACCGGCGTCGCTCTACAAGGCATTCCCAGCGCCCGAAGCCCGACGGATCCTTCGGCGCCTGGAGTTCCACTACACACCGACCCATGCGTCCTGGCTGAACATGGTCGAGATCGAAATCGGCGTGATGACCCAGCAATGCCTCGATCGCCGCATCGCCGACATCGAGACCCTCCGTGTCGAAGTACAGGCCTGGGTAGACCGGCGCAATCGGGAGGGCGCCTCCATCAACTGGCTCTTCGACGTGAACCTGGCCCGAGACAAGATGGCCAGGCACTATCCGGTGCCCTCAGTGCCCTCCCTCAAACAGTCAAACGCTGCTTGACGGGGTACTAGGGCGGGCTGAGGCTGACGCTGACCCGGCCCATATGCCAGGCGGCCAGGCCGGTGCCCTCGACCTCTTCCAGGCGCAGGCCGAGAGCGGTCGGGTCCACGCGCGCGCTGGCGACATGATCGGAGTCGCCCTCGGCGAGGTAGGGCGAGTTGGCCACGGAGGCCGAGGGAAGGGAGCGCTCGGGGTGTTTCAGCAGGCTCGACGGAGCCCCCGTCGAGGAGAACAGCCATGTCCGGGGAGTGGTGAAGGTCCTGCGCCACCGGGTCCAGGTGCCCGACGCCGCCTGCCTGCTGATCGGCCCGACCGATCGGGGCAAGCGCATCGCCCGCGACACCTTCGTCGTCTGATCCACCTCAGCGGGGCCGGCTACGTCTGGAGCGCGGATCGCCTGCTCATGGCGATGGAGCAGGCGGGGGGGCTGGTCGCTCCTTGACCGGGGGGAGGTCGGTCTGGGTCTCGCGCCACTCGTCGTAGGACGCCTCGAGCGCGTCGGCGAGGCTGTGGCCGATGATCTCCAGCCCCTCGTCGCTGAGGTGGATGAGGTCCGTCCAGGCCAGCCGGGGCTCGTGGTCCAGCCAGCGGGAGAAGGAGCCCTCTCCGCCCATGGCGTCCCGCGCGCTCCAGAAGGCGCAGCCGGCCTCGGTCGCCGCCTGGCGCTGCAGCTCGACCATCTTGCTGAGGGCGGGCTTGCTGACGACCTGGCCGCGCTCGCGGGTGGCCTGATCGAGCGGGGTGATGACGAGGCAGGAGGCCTCGGGCGCGCCAGCGCGCAGGCGGGCGAGCACCTTGAGGTAGGTCTCCTTGTAGAGGGAGCCGTCGCCCTTGACCAGCGAGGGGTAGGAGAGCTCGTTGCCGCCGGTCTGGTAGACCAGCAGCGAGGGGGCCCGGCGGGTGACCTGGCCGGCGAGGTGGCGGGCCGCCTGGTTGGTGAGCATCGAGCCCTGGCCGGAGCCGGCGACGCCGAAGCTCTCCCAGGTCAGGCCGGGGCCGGCGGTCTCCAGGGCGACGCCGTAGACCGTGACCGGCCCGCTGCCGTCGGCCTTCAGGTAGACGGTGGAGGAGCCCTCGGGGCTCTCGACCAGGGCGAAGTCGTCCCAGGTGCGGTCGTTGCCGGTGTTGGTCGAGACGGTGGTTCCCGGCGCGCCCCGCGGCTTCATGCTGAGGCGGCCGCCCCCAGGCTGCCGCTGGTAGTGCAGGTCGAAGCGAAACAGGGGCTGGCGCTCGGCGCTGCCCTTGGTCCCCGGGGGCTGGCTGCCTCCCAGGGTGGCGGAGGCCTCGCCCACAGCGGTCGAGACGGTCCCGGCCAGCCCGTAGGCGTCGGTGCGCGCGCCCCCGTGGGTGATGCCCAGGCTCTCCCACTCGCCCTGGGTGTAGCGCAGGACGCCCGGGCGGATGGCCCAGCGGGGGTCGACGGCGACGGCCAGGAAGCCCGGCCCGCCGTCGCCGAAGCGGGACTGCAGGCGCTCGCGGACGGTCATGGTGATGCCGTCGCCGGCGATGGTGGAGTCGCCCCAGTGCAGGGTCTTGACGACGAGGCCGGGCTCCTGCGCGTCCAGCCGGGCGAGGTCGCGGAACCAGGCGTCCAGCGCGCCGGGGGGGACCTCCAGCCGGGTGGGCACGGCGGGCGGGCGCGAGGGGAGGGGAGGCGGNNCGGCGACGGGCAGGGGCGTGACCGCGCTCAGCTCGCCGGACTGGCTCTCCCGCACGGTTCGGGACTGGGGGACGAGGCTGGAGAGCGGCAGAGGCTCTCCCGGGACCCAGGGGCGCAGCGCCTCGAGGCCGGGCACCGCCCAGGTGCTGGCGGCCAGGGCGGCGAAGCTGAGCCCGAAGATCGCCAGACGACGAAGCTCGGCGCGGTGGGCGGGGGCGGTCTGCGTGCTCACCCTGGCCGTCTACGCGATCCTCCGGCACATTTCCAGGTGCCTTCGCGGGTGCCGGCAGGAGCGGATACCATGGCCCTCGGAGGAGCTCGCGATGCCCTGGCTCTTGTTGCTTGCCTGCGCTCCGGGGACCGAGGCGGATCCGGGCCTCGCGCTGAGCGGGAACTCGCCGACCGTCGTCGAGGTCAGCTACCCCGCCGACGCCTTCGCCGAGGGGGAGGCCTTCGTCGAGTTCGGCGTCGACGGCGCCTTCGACCGTCGGGCGGAGTTCGAGGCCCATGGCGACGGCTGGCGGGCCTTGCTGCTGGGCCACAAGCCCCTGACCGAGGTCGAGCTGCGCGTGGTCCGGGTCGCCGAAGACGGCGAGCTCAGCCCGGGCGAGACCCGCTCGATCACCACCGGGCCGACGCCCAGCTGGCTCTCGCCGACCCTGATGGACCCGGCTGGCGGTGGGCTGCCGCTCGATGGTCGGCTGCTGCTGACCACCAACGTCGCCAGCCCCGCCGCGGTGCTGGTCATCGACGGCGACGGCGACTTCGTCTGGTGGACGGAGTACGACCTGTTCGGCATGATCGCCCGCGCGCGGCTGTCCTTGGACGGCAGCTCCTTCCTGGCCATGCCGGTCAACGTGGACGGCATGCAGGACGGCAAGCTCTTGCGGCTGGGCCTCGACGGGAGCCTGGTGGAGACCATCGGCTTCCCCGGCGCGCACCACGACTTCGTCGAGCTCGCCGACGGGACCATCGCGGCCCTGACCCACGATGTCCGCGAGATCGATGGGGTCGAGGTGCGCGGGGACGCCCTGGTCGAGCGCAGCCCGGATGGCTCCTTCCGCGAGCTCTGGTCGGCCTTCGACAGCTTCGACCCGACCGAGGACGACGGCGCCGAGGAGCGCGAGGACTGGACGCACGCCAACTCGCTGGCCTATGTCGCGGAGTCCGACAGCTGGCTGGTGACCCTGCTGGGGATGCGGGCGGTGTTGAACATCGACCGCCAGGGCGAGGTCGTCTGGGCGCTGGGCGGACCGGGCTCGACCTTTCAGACCCCCCAGGGAGACCCGGTCGAGCTCGGCCGGGTCCACCAGGCCACCTTCTCCTCCACCGGCTCGCTGCTGGTCTTCGAGAACGGCGCCAGCGACTCCGACGAGGGCAGCTCGCGGGGCCTGGAGCTGGACCTCGACGCGGAGAGCGAGGTGGCGGCGACCTCCTGGAGCTACCAGCCGGACCCTCCGCTCAGCACCTTCGCGCTGGGGGACGTGGTCGAGCTGAAGGAGGGCGGGAGGCTGGTGGTCTTCTCCTCCAACGGGCGCATCGACCAGGTCTCCGCCGACGGCCAGCTTCAGTGGCGGCTGTCGACCTCGCTGGGCCAGACCTTCGGCTACGCCGACCTGCTGGACTTCCCGTGATCCTCTCGCTCCTGCTCGGGTGCAGCCCCGATCCCCTGCTGGCCTCGATCCAGCTGGCTGAGGGGGTCTCGACGGTGGTCGAGCTCAGCCTGGACGAGGACCTCTCCTCGCTGGACGAGGCCTGGGTGGTGTTCGGGGCGGTCGATGGCAGCTCGCGCAGGCTGGGCCTGCCGCTGTCGGGGCCCCAGGCGGGGCGGCTGGACCTGGTGGGCTTCAAGCCCGAGACGGCCGTGCAGGTCCAGGTCTTCGCGCTCGACGGCGGCCGCGAGCTGCAGAGCGAGCTGCTGCGGATCGACACCGGCTCGGTCCCCGCCTGGCTGCCGACGCTGTACGTCGAGTCCGACGACGGCGCCCCTCACTTCGACGGCGGGACGCTGCTCACCTCGATCGTCACCTCGCCCCCGGCGGCGGTGCTGATCGACGCGGACGGGGACTACCTCTGGTGGACGGAGCTGGGCGAGACCCGGCAGGTGGCCCGCGTGCGCCTCTCGCGCGATGGGCTGGGGGTGGTCGCCTTGCCGGTCAACATGGGCGAGGAGTCCTTGCGCGGCCTCATCTTCGCGCCCTGGGACGGCGGCGAGCAGGTGGACACCGACGTGGGCACGCCCCATCACGACTTCGTGGTGCTCGAAGACGGCACCTTGGGGCTGATCTACCCGGATCGGCGCATGGTCGACGGGCAGGAGCTGTCCGGGGATGTGCTGGTCGAGCGGTCCGTCGACGGCAGCGAGGTCGAGATCTGGAACGCCTGGGACCAGCTCGATCCGGCGGTGGACCTGCCGACCCTGGAGGACGAGGGCGCCTGGACGCACGCAAACCACCTCCTCTACGACGCGGTCGCCGACGAGTGGCTGCTGGGCCTGCACGGCATCCGCAGCATCGTGCGCCTCGCCCGCGACGGCAGCGGCATCCAGACGATGCTGGGGGGAGCGCGCAGCGACTACCGCGACGGCGACGGCCAGCCGATCGAGCTGCTCGGCCATCACGCCTTCGAGCTGACGGACAGCGGGATCGTGCTCTTCGAGAACGGGGCGGGCGAGGACCCGACCAGCCGCCTGCTGGAGCTGTCCCTGGACGAGGCCAGCGGGCTCGCCGAGCAGGTCTGGGAATACCGCCCCCAGCCCGAGCTCTACAACTTCGCGCTGGGTGGCGTGGACCGGCTGGAGGGCGGGGACACGGTGACGACCTTCTCGGTCAACGGGCGGATCGACGAGGTCGCGCCCGACGGCAGCCTGCGCTGGAGGCTGTCGGCCGGCCTGGGGGGCACCTTCGGCTACGTCGAGGTGGTGCGCCTGCCCGGCCAGGACTGAGCAGGCTCAGCCGTGGGAGTGGCTGGGGTCGCCGACCAGCTTGCGGGTCTTGCACTTGAGCCGGTCGTAGGTCGAGCAGACGCAGGCGGCGCCCTCCTTGCCTCCGCAGCTGCCCTTCAGCTCGGGGCGCCCGAGCATGACGCCTACGGCCATCATGGCCATGACGCAGCCCATCAGGATGGCCGTCGCGAGGATCGTTGTGGTCATGGGATCTCCTGGGCTGGGGCCGGAGGGGCGGGCCAGGTGGGGGAGGCGATGCTGCGAAAGCCGTCAGGGCTGCGCACGATGAAGAGGGCTGGGAGGTCGAGCCGCGTCGCCAGCGCCGGGCCCGCTTCGGGCCCCAGCACATTGAGAGCTGTAGCCCAAGCGTCGGCCCATGCACAGGAGGGGTGCAGGACGCTGACCGAGGCCAGGCCGTGGCGGATGGGCTCGCCGGTGCGCGCGTCGATGGTGTGAGAGACGCGCTGGCCGTCGAGCTCCCGGTAGTTGCGGTAGTCGCCCGAGGTGGCCATCGACATCGTGTCCAGGGCGACGACCTGCTCGACCGCGGAGCTGCCGTCGGGGCGCTCAACCCCGATCCGCCAGGGCTGGCCGTCGGGGTTGCGCCCGTGGGCCCGCACCTCGCCGCCGACCTCGACCATCAGGTCGGTGTAGCCCAGGGCCAGGAGCGCCTGGGCGGCCTTGTCGACGCCGTAGCCCTTGGCGACCGCCGAGAGGTCCGCCCGGACGCCGTCGGCGGACTTGACCAGCGCCCGCCGGTCGTCCGAGAAGGCCAGCTTGTCGGGCCCGACGAGCTCCCGGAGGGCCTGCACCTGCTCGGCCGAGGGGGCGGCTTCGGGCCGGTCGGGGCCGAAACCCCAGGCGTCGACGATGGGGGCGATGGTGACGTCGAAGGCCCCTCCGCTGAGCAGGTTGATCTCGAAGGAGATGGCCAGCACCTCGCCCAGCTCGGGCGAGACCGGGTGGTCGCCCGCAGGCGCCCGGTTCAGGAGGGAGAGCTCGGACTCGGGCTTCCAGGTGGACATGCGCGCGTCCACCGCGTCCAGGGCTCCCTGGACGGCCATCGTCGCGCGGGAGGGGTCCGCGCCGCCGACCACCGTCGCGTGCCAGGTGGTCCCCATGCTGGGGCCCGTCAAGCGCAGGGCGGGGGGCGCGGTCGCCGCGGTCGGCTCAGGGGCCTCGTCGGCGGGTCGGCGCCACCAGAGGGCGCCGAAGAGCAGCCCCAAGAAGAGGATTGGAAGGACCCGCGTACGGAGGAGCTGCGCGCCCTCGCCTTGGGAGGGCCCTTCCGAGCTCACGACCTAGAACTCGTCCAGCATGACGCTCTCGGGCTCGACCCCGAGGCTGGCCACCATGCGCTTGACGGCGGCGATCATGGGGGGCGGTCCGCACAGGTAGTACTCGATCTCTTCGGGGGCCTCGTGCTTGCTGAGGTACAGGTCGTGGGCCACCTGGTGGATGAAGCCGACCGGACCGGTCCAGTTGTCCTCGGGCGCGGGCTCGGAGAGGGCGAGGTACCAGGTGAAGTTGGGGTTCTCCTCGGCCAGCTTGTTGAACTCCTCGACGTAGTAGGCCTCGCGCAGGCTGCGGGCCCCGTACCAGAAGGTGATCTTGCGCGTGCTGGAGAGGCGCTTGAGCTGGTCGAAGATGTGGCTGCGCATGGGCGCCATGCCGGCGCCGCCGCCGATGAAGCACATCTCGTTGTTGGTCTCGCGGGCGAAGAACTCGCCGTAGGGACCCGAGATGGTCACCTTGTCGCCCGGCTTCAGGTTGAAGATGAAGGAGCTCATCTTGCCCGGCGGCGTCCCCTCGGGCGCCCGGGGGGGCGGCGAGGCGATGCGCACGTTGAGCATGATGATGCCGAACTCTTCGGGGTAGTTGGCCATCGAGTAGGCGCGGGTGACGGTCTCGTCGACCACGCTGACGTAGCGCCACATGTCGTAGCGGTCCCACTCTTCCTTGTACTCGGCGCCGATCTCGTAGTCCTTGTAGCGGGCCGTGTGGGGGGGGCACTCGATCTGGATGTAGCCTCCAGCGCGGAAGGGGACGCTCTCGCCCTCGGGGAGCTCGAGGACCAGCTCCTTGATGTAGGTGGCGACGTTGTCGTTGCTGCGGACGGTGCAGATCCACTTCTTGATGTCGAGGAACTCGGGCTCGACCGAGATCTTCATGTCGTCCTTGCACTTCAGCTGGCAGGCGAGGCGGACGCCGTGCTTGGCCTCGGCCCGGCTGACGTGGCCGGCCTCGGTGGGCAGCATGGAGCCGCCGCCCTCGTTGACGTGCACCTTGCAGACGCCGCAGCTACCCTTCCCGCCGCAGGCGGAGGGGATGAAGATGCCCTTGTCCGCCAGGGTGTTGAGCAGCGTGCTGCCCGCGGCCGTGCGGATGGTCAGGTTCGGATCGTCGTTGATCGCGATGGTCACGGCGGAGGTGTTGACCAGCTTGCTGCGGGCCACCATGAGCACCAGCACCAGAGCCACCACCAGGACGGTGAACATGAGGACGCCGAGGATGATCGTCTGCATGAGAGAACTCCTTAGAGCTGAATGCCGGCGAAGGCCATGAAGCCGATCGCCATCAGGCCGGTCACCAGGAACGTGATCCCTAGCCCTCTCAGGCCGGCAGGCACGTGGCTGTACTTCATTCGCTCGCGGATCGCGGCGAGGCCCACGATGGCGAGGGCGAAGCCCAGGCCCGAGCCGGCGCCGAAGACAGTGCTCTCGGCGAAGTTGTAGTTGCGCTCGACCATGAAGAGCGCGCCGCCCAGGATGGCGCAGTTGACCGCGATCAGGGGCAGGAAGACGCCCAGGGCGTTGTAGAGCGAGGGGACGTAGCGGTCCAGCGCCATCTCGACGATCTGGACGACCGCGGCGATGGAGCCGATGAAGCTGAGGAAGGTCAGGAAGGAGAGGTCCACCTCAGCCAGGCTGGGGTGGGCCCAGGCGAGGGCGCCGTCCTTCAGGACATAGGCGTAGACGAGGTAGTTGATCGGGCAGGTGATGCCGAGCACGAAGACCACCGCGATGCCCAGTCCGAGCGCCGTGTCGACCTTCTTGGAGACCGCCAGAAAGGAGCACATGCCCAGGAAGAACGCCAGGGCCATGTTCTCGATGAACGTGGCGGTGATCAGGATCGAGAGAAGATGTTCGACCATGGGTTACTCCTGCTCGACCTGGTTGGGCTTCCAGGTGCGCAGCGCCCAGATGCCGAAGCCGATGATGAAGAAGGCGCCGGGAGCCAGCACCATCAGGCCGTTGGGGGTGTACCAGCCGCCCATCGTGACCGGAGTCAGGAGGGTGAAGCCGAACAGGCTGCCCGAGCCGAACAGCTCGCGGATGGCGGCGACCAGGACGAGGACCAGGCTGTAGCCGGCGCCGTTGCCCAAGCCGTCGAGGAAGCTGTCCTTCGGCCCGTTCTGCATCGCGAAGCCCTCGGCGCGGCCCATCACGATGCAGTTCGTGATGATCAGGCCGACGAAGACGCTGAGCTGCTTGGCGATGTCGAAGAGGAAGGCCTTCAGGATCTGGTCGGTGACGATGACCAGCGAGGCGATGATCGTGAGCTGCACGATGATGCGGATGCTGGAGGGGATCCAGTTCCGCAGCAGGCTGATCGCCACGTTGCTGCAGGTCGTGACCGCGGTGAGGGCCACGCTCATGACCAGCGCCGTCTCGAGCTTGGTGGTGACGGCCAGGGCCGAGCAGACGCCCAGCACCTGCAGGCCGATCGGGTTGTTCTCGAAGATGGGGTCGACGAGGACCTTCAGCTCACGCTTGACCATCAGACACCTCCCGCGCGGATGCGGTTCAGGTAGGGGCCCCAGCCGTTCTCACCCAGCCAGAACTCGAGGGATGCGCTGACCCCACGGGCCGTCAGGGTCGCGCCCGAGAGGCCGTCGACGTGGTGCGGATCGGACTCCACCGGGCCGGCGGACCCCTTGATCACCTTGATCGCGACCTTGCCCTGGTCGTTGAAGGCCTTGCGGCCGACCCAGAGGCTCTTCCAGCGGGGATTGTCGACCTCGCCGCCAAGGCCGGGCGTCTCGGCGTGTTCGTAGAAGGTCAGCCCCTTGATGGTGCTGCCGTCCGGGGCCAGCGCCAGGAAGCCATAGAGCGTCGACCAGAGCCCCTTGCCCTCGATCGGCAGGATGATCGACTCGACCGTGTCCCCCGAGGTGACCTGGTACATCAGGCCATGGTTGGGCAGGCGGAGCACCTTGGCCGCGTTGCCCGCGGGGGCGGCACGGCTGAGCTCGGGGGTGTCCCGGGCCTCGCGCTGGTCGAAGGTGCTGGGCTCCACGCCCTCGACGTACTGGCCGGTCTGGAGGTCGACGACCTTGGGGCGGATATACTGGGCGTAGGTCGCGCGAACCGAGTCCCCCGAGGTGTCGTCGGGCATGTGCCCGGACACGGAGAGCACGTTCTTCTGCTTGTCCAGCAGCTTGTTGACCTCTTGCCGTTCCTTGAGCGCCACCGCCGAGCCCGCCACGAAGATCGCGCAGACGAAGCAGACCGAGGCGGCGAAGCCGATGATGTAGCCGTTGCTATGCGACACGACGGGCAGCCCTCCGGCGGATGTTCGCCTTGACCACGTAGTGATCGATCAAGGGGGCGAACATGTTCATGAAGAGGATCGCGAGCATCATCCCTTCCGGGTAGGCCGGGTTGACGACGCGCACCAGGACGACCAGGATGCCGATTCCGAGCCCGTAGAAGAGCTTGCCGGTCTGGCTGTAGGCGGAGCTGACGGGGTCCGTCGCCATGAAGACCATGCCGAAGGCCCAGCCACCCAAGACCATATGCCAGTAGAAGGGCAGATCGAAGAGGGGGTTGGTGTCGGAGCCGATCAGGTTGAGCACCGTCGCCATGGCCGCCGTGCCGGCCGCCACGCCGGCCATGGTCCGCCACGATCCGATCCGGGTGACGATCAGGACGAAGGCTCCGATCAGCGCCGCCAGGGCCGAGGTCTCGCCCATCGAGCCCGGGATGAAGCCCAGGAAGGCGTCCATCAGCGGGAAGGACTGCAGGCCGGCGAGCCCCTTCTCGGCGGCGTCCGCCAGCGCGGTGGCGCCCGAGACGCCGTCCACACCCTTGGTCTGGGCGGCGATCCAGACCGAGTCGCCCGAGATCTGCACCGGGTAGGCGAAGAAGAGGAAGGCCCGCCCCATTAGCGCCGGGTTGAAGATGTTCATGCCGACGCCGCCGAAGACCTCCTTGCCGACGACCACGCCGAAGATGATGCCCAGGGCCACCTGCCAGAGCGGGATGGTCGCCGGCAGCGTCAGCGGGAAGAGGGCCGAGGTTACCAGGAAGCCCTCGGTCACCGGGTGCCGACGCACCAGGGCGAAGAGGACCTCGGCCGCGCCGCCCGCCGCCAGGGTCATGATGTAGACCGGCACGTAGAAGAGCGCGCCGAAGACCAGGCAGGCGATCAGGTCCGAGGGGTCATTCTGCAGCCCCAGCACCGACCAGATCGACATCTGCCAGGTGTCCAGGGGCGCGGCCCCGGCCGAGATGGCCTTCAGCGCCTGCCAGCCGGTGTTGTACATGGCCATGGCCATGCAGGGCAGCAGCGCGACCACCACGGTGATCATCATCCGCTTCTGGTCCAGCGCGTCCCGGATGTGGGCGCCGGCCTTGGTGACCAGCCCCGGCGTGTAGAGGATCGTGTCCTGGGCTTCCCAGACGGGGTGCAGGACCTCGAGCTTGCCGCCCTTCTCGAAGAGATGGTGCTGCTTGTCGAGCAGCGTACGGAGCGCCTTCATGCGCCCTCCTTCCAGATCGCGTCGAGCATGTCCCGCAGCGCTCCCTGGTGGTTGATCTTGTTGGCGCAGGCGAAGGTGCAGAGGGCGAGGTCTTCCTCGTCGAGCTCGAGGCAGCCGAGCGCCTCGCTCTGCTCGATGTCCCCGATCTGCAGGGACCGGAGGAGGAAGGTCGGCTCGATGTCCAGTGGCATGACCTGCTCGTAGAGGCCGATGGGCACCATCGCTCGGACCTCGCCGTGGGCCGAGGTGCCCATCGCGAAGCGCTTGCCCTTGAGCAGGTTGCCCAGGTAGATCGGGATGTTGGTGAAGCGGTCGGCGCCAGGGAGCAGCCAGCCGAACATCACGCGCTCCCGGTCCTCGGCGAGCACCGAGACCTGGTCGTGGAAGCGCCCGAGGTAGCCGAAGATCGGACCGGACGCAGCCCGTCCGGCCAGCACGCAGCCGCTGATCACCCGCAGCTCGCCGTCCTGGAGCTGGCCAGCGGTCAGGGTGTCGAGCGAGGCACCCAGGCGGGTCCGCAGCAGGCGCGGGTTCTTGACCGGTGGCCCGGCCAGGCTGATCACCCGGACGGGGTCCAGGCGCCCGGTCCGCACCAGGGCGCCGATGGCGGCGACATCCTGGTAGCCGACGATCCAGCCAACCTTGTGGCGGTGGACCGGGTCGAGGAAGTGCAGGTGGGTCCCGGGCAGCCCGGCCGGGTGGGGCCCCGAGAACTCGCTGACCTGGAAGCGGCTGCCCTTGCCCGCGTCGATGCTGGAGCCCTTCTTGCGGACGAGGTGGCAGGGCCCGTCGCCCAGCAGCGACAGCGCCTGCAGACCGGCGTGGAAGTCCTCCATGCGGCCCTCGAGCGCCTTCTCGGGCGAGGCCGCCAGGGGCCGGGTGTCGATGGCCGACACGAGGATCACGGCGGGCTTGCTGCCCGGCGAGGGGGTCCGGCTGAAGGGGCGGGTCCGGATCGCGGTCCACAGGCCGGACTCGATCAGGAGGGCACGGGCTTCGTCGCCGCTCAGCTCGGCCACCGGCTTGCCCGTGTAGCTCTCGAAGCGGGCGTGCTCGACCCGCTCCTCGTCCCCGGCCTGCTCGGCCTCGGAGAGCTCGATCACGATGCTCTGCAGTGCCCGGAACTCCCCGCGGTTGACCGCCGAGACGACGCCGGCGCCCGGAGCGCAGTGGAAGACGCCCGGAGTCTTGCGGTCCTCGAAGAGCTTCTGGCCGCGCTTGACCGGATCGCCCTGTCGAACCAACAACCGGGGCTTCATCCCGTGGAAGTCGGCAGCGAGCACCGCGACGTGGGTGGGGGAGGGTGCGGCCTCGACCTGCTGCTGGGGTTCACCCGCGAGCGGGACGTCGAGGCCCTTTCGAACGTGGACGGCTTTCATGGCTAACCAGCGTCCTGGTGGGGAGGTTCTGGCGGCCGCGAGGGTGCGGGGGCCAGCGGGGGCGGGAGTCTAATTGCACAGGGGCGATCGTGGGGGGGCTTTGCGCGCCTTTCACGAGCGGTGACCGCCGCAGGGTCCGCTCAGAACTGGTAGTAGACGAAGGAGAGCCGGTCTCCGCTGCCCAGCAGCACGCACAGCGCCGCGGTGGCCGCGGCCGTCGCTGCCCAGAGCACGGGCGAGCTGCGCTGGAAGCGAGCTCCCAGCGCTTCGCGCCAGCGCTCCGGGCTCATGTGTACAGCGAAGCCGAGGATCAGCACCGCCCAGGCGGTCGGGCTGAAGCGCGGCAACACGAGGGTCGGGTCGAGCAGCTCGCTCATGATCGAGGCGGCGTGCCCCAGGTCGTCCGATCGGAAGAGCACCCGCGCCAGGACGATGAAGTGGAAGGTGAAGAACCAGCGCCAGGCCCAGGCGGTCGCGTTGGGCAGAGGATCGTCGGGTCCGCGGCCGGTTGTCTTGCGGCGGAAGCGGCACCAGGCGACCGCCAGCCCGTGCAGCAGGCCGTAGACCACGAAGTTCCAGCTCGCCCCGTGCCAGACGCCGATGATCAGCAGGGTGAGCATGATGTTGCGGTAGACCTTCCACTGCTGATCGGCGGGCACCCGGTTGCCGCCGAGCGGGTAGTAGACGTAGTCGCGCACCCAGTTGGAGAGGGTGATGTGCCAGCGACGCCAGAAGCCGGCCACGCAGGTCGCCTGGTAGGGCCTGCGGAAGTTCTCGGGGAGCTGGAAGCCGAAGAGCCGCGCGCTGCCCAGGGCGATGTCGGTGTAGGCCGAGAAGTCGTAGTAGATCTGGATGGTGTAGGCGTAGAGCGCGATCAGGATCTCCAGCCCGGTGAAGCGCGAGGGATCGCTCATCACGGGGTCGACCATTCCCACCGCGAGGACATCGGCGACCAGGATCTTCTTGGCCATCCCCTGGCAGATCCGGAAGAGGCCCTGGCCGACGTCGCCGTCCCGCAAGCCGGAGAGCTCCTTGAGGGCCGGCAGCAGCTCCCGCCGCCGCAGGATCGGCCCTGCCACGAGCTGCGGAAAGAAGGCGAGGTAGGTGCCGAAGCGCAGCAGGTTCGGCTCGGGCGCTTCGCCGCCGGCCTTGGCGGGCCGCCCGGTGTCGATGGCGTAGGCCATGGCCTGGAAGGTGAAGAAGCTGATCCCCACCGGCAGCGGCAGCTCCACCCGGGGCAGGCTCAGCGGCTGACCGGCGAAGGCCATAACCTGCTCGACGTTCCAGGCCGTCCAGTCCCAGTACTTGAAGACCAGCAGCGGCGCGACCAGGGCCAGGGCGACCAGCGCCCGGGAGAGCCGGTCCGCTCCGCGCCCGCCGCCGCCTCGCTGCCCCAGCCAGAGGCCGCCAGTCCAGGCCGCCACCGCCATCCCCGCCAGCACCATCAGGTAGAGCGGGCTCCAGCTCGCATAGAAGACCGCCGAGCTGAGCAGGAGCACCCAAAGCCGCAGCGACCGCGGCACGCTCCAGTACAAGAGCAGGCAGAGGGGAAGGAAGACCAGGTAGTCCAGCGTCGGAAACAGCACGCCGCGCGGTTATCAAGGCGGCCGTCTTCCGGCTGGACGAGGGCCCTCCCGGTGCCCAGTCTTGGGCGAGGAGGCACACCATGCCCGCACACTTCCGCTGTCCGAGCTGTGGAAAGATCAACCGGGTGCGCCCCGAGCGCCTCGACCAGGGGCCCAGCTGCGGGCACTGCCACGCGGCCCTCGACCTGAGCGGCGCTCCGGCCCACCTCGACGATGCCGCCGCCCGGCGCCTGGTCGAGGCCAGCCCGGTGCCCGTCCTGGTCGACTTCTACGCCGACTGGTGCGGCCCCTGCCGCTCCCTGGCGCCGACCCTGGCCGAGCTGGGGCGTCGGCACTCCGGCAAGCTGATCGTCATCAAGGTCGACACCGACCGGAACCCCGGCCTGGCCTCCAGCCTTGGGGTCAAGGGCATCCCCGCCCTCTTCCTCTACAAGGGTGGCACGGTGGTCCAGCAGACCAGCGGGGCCCAGCCGCTCCCGGCGCTGGAGTCGATGGTCCGGCCCTACCTGGGCTGAGCACTCAGAACGGCAAGGAGGCCAGCTCGACGTTCCCGCCGCTCAGCACCACGCCCACGCGGCGGGCCTGGGGCGGCAGCTTCATCGCCGCGGCCAGCGCCACAGCGCCGCTGGGCTCGGTGACGACCTTCAGCCGCTCCCAGATCATCCGCATCGCCGTGACGATCTCCTCCTCGGACACCGTCACCACCTCGCTCACGAGGTCTCGCACCACCGGCCAGGTGTGCTCGCCCAAGGCCGTCCTCAGCCCGTCCGCCAGGGTGCGGGGATCCTCCTGGGGCAGGCGCTGTCCGGCCGCCTTGGAGCGCGCCGCGTCGTCGGCCCCCAGGGGCTCGGCGGCGTAGACCCGCAGCTGCGGCGCCGCCTCTCTCGCGGCCAGGGCGATGCCGCTCACCAGCCCGCCACCGCCCACGGGGGCGATGACCGCGTCGAGCGCCGGCGCCTGCTCCAGCAGCTCCAGCAGCAGCGTCCCCTGCCCGGCGATGACCGCGGGCTGGTCGTAGGGGTGCAGGAAGGCGGCTCCGGTCCTCTGGCGCACGGCCTCGGCCGTCGCGGCGCGCTGGCTGCGATGGCAGAAGATCACCTCGCCGCCGTACTCCCGCACCGCGGCGACCTTCACCGCGGGCGCGTCCTCGGGCATCACCACGAAGGCCGGGATGCCCCGGATCCCCGCCGCGATCGCGAGCGCCGCCGCGAAGTTGCCGCTGCTATGGGTCACCACCCCGCGTGAGGCCTGGTCGGGAGAGAGGCCCAGCACCGCGTTGAGCGCCCCGCGGATCTTGAAGCTGCCGCCGCGCTGGAAAGGCTCGCACTTGAAGTGGAGCTCGCGCCCGGCGAGGCGGTCGATGCCGCGGCTGCGGAGCACCGGCGTCGGGGAGAGGGTCGGCGCGAGGCGCTCCCGGGCGAGGAGGATGTCGGCCAGACCGGCGGCGTAGGGCTGCATCCGGCGAAGCTATCGCGCGGCTGTAAGCAGGGCGGGCCTGAGGCGTTGTCGAGGCGAACCCCCACCCGGAGCCTCCCATGACCCGCAACCTCCTCCTCGCCGCCACCCTCGCCGGCTTCGGCCTCCTCTCCCTGACCCTGGGCGCCCAGGCCCGCGAGATCCCCACCGGCGGCCCGGTCGCCCCCGGCCGCATCAGCCCGCCGACCGTCACCCCCATGTTGCAGCAGGGCGCCTCCACCCGCAGCGTCGTCGAGTCCCGAGAGGCCGGAATCGCCTGGCTGAAGACCGCCCAGGCCGCAGACGGGGGCTGGGGTGCGGGCGCCTTCGGGCAGGCCCAGGGTGCCACCACCGACGCCGCCACCACCGCGATGTCCGTGCTCGCGCTGGTCCGCGACGGCGGGGTCAAGGGCCCCCACAAGGCCCAGATCGAGCGCGGCGTGCGCTACCTCGTCAAGGCCGTCGAGACCGGGCCGCGCAACGACCCCCGGGTCGCCACCCCCACCGGCACCCAGCCCCAGGGCAAGCTCGGCCAGCTCGTCGACACCCATATGACCGCCCTGGCCCTGGCCCAGGTCGCTGGCCAGCTCCCCGCGGAGCTCGACGCTCAGGTGCAGGTCGCGCTCGACACCGTCGTCGGCAAGGTCCAGCTCGCCCAGCAGGCCGACGGCAGCTTCGACGGCAACGGCTGGGCCCCGGTCCTCTCCAACTCGATGGCCGCCATGAGCCTGGTCGAGGCCAAGAAGAAGGGCGCCGACGTGGCCCCCTCGGCGATCGCCCAGGCCGACCGCTGGCAGGCCGGCCTCTACGACGAGGAGAGCGGTTCCTTCGACGCCAGCACCGGCGCGGGCGTGAACCTCTACAGCGTCGCCAGCTCGATGCGCCTGGACCAGCAGGCCAAGGAGCGCGGGGTCGGAGGAGCCGGCAAGGCCGAGGCCGCCGCCCGCGCCGCCGTCGCCGGTCCGGCCGCCGAGGCGTTGATCGCCGGCTTCGGCAGCATCGGGGGCGAGGAGATGCTCTCCTACATGATGATCTCCGACACCCTGGCCGAGCAGGGCGGCGAGGAGTGGACCAGCTGGGACGGCAAGATCGGCGACTACCTCGCCAGCATCCAGGGCGCCGACGGGAGCTGGTCGGGCCACCACTGCATCACCAGCCGCACCTTCGTGACCGCCACGGCGCTGCTGACCCTCGGGGCCGGCGAGCATGCCCGGCGCGGCACCGGCAGCGGCGCCGGCGGTCGCACCGTCGGCAGCGTCAGGCCCTCCACGGAGCAGGTCTTCGGCAGCGACCGCTTCGGCCTCACTCGGTAGATGAGACTAGCTAGTGCCTGGCACTAGTTAGTTGCACCCGACTCGCCCAGCATCGCGGCCATATGCGGCCACCAGTCCTCGACGCCCTCGTCGGGGACCTCGTTCTTCTGCTCGACGAAGCCGCGGCCGCCGTCCAGCCGCAGGGCGAGGCAGCCGGTGCGCACCGGTCGTTTTCCCCAGGTGCCCTGCTGGTCCCACCAGTAGGCGCCTCGCCAGGCCCGCCCCTCCATCACCAGGTCCAGCACCATCGGCAGCGGCGGACCGCCGGCCCAGTCCTGGGTGTAGAGCAGGACGAGGCCGCCCGGGGACATCAGCGAGGGCAGCATCTCCAGCACCTGGACGAGCAGGTCGGAGCTGGCCGAGATGGTGTGCTCCGGTCCGGCCGAGGCCATCCCGTGCCAGGGCACCAGCAGCGGCAGCACGAAGCTGAGCCGGTCGAAGCGGCCCAGCGCCCGCGCCTCGTGAGCCTCGCCGCTGTAGGCGACCGCCCCGCTCAGGTTGGAGAGGGCCATCGTGCGCTGCACCGCCTCACCGCCGCGGGGGTTGATGTCCAGCGCGACGGTCTCCTCTGCCCGCCGGGCCGCCGCCACCGTGATGGCGCCGCCGCCCGCCCCCAGGTCCAAGTGCCGCCGGACCCGCTGCGGAGGGATCAGCCGCCGCAGCTCGAAGGAGGTGCTGTCGGGCAGGAAGAGCCCGCCCTTGTGAAAGGAGCGGTCGCCACGATCCGTCCAGACGAGGTCGGCGCCCAGCGGCAGGATGATGCCCTCGGCGAGCACGTCGCCGCGGCGCTCGACCAGGATCCCCGCCCCCCAGGCCTCCTTCGGCAGCAGCGCCTCCGCCTTGCGCGCCGGCAGCGGCTGGCCGCGCACGAAGAGGTCGACCAGCGCGCCCAGATCGCCCTCGGCGTGGTTGTCGCGGGCCCACCACTCGCCATCCAGATCAGGGCCGTTCCAGGCCAGGATGCCCAGCGCGCGGCTGACCCGACCGGGGCCGTAGCCGCGAGCCCGCAGCCAGTGGCCCAGGGAGGTGAGCGCGGCGAGGGTGGGAGCGGGCAGGGCGGGGCAGGGGAGCAGCATCGGGGGAGTGTAGTGCGGTATTAGAGAGGCATGCATCGACGCAGCTTCATGGCCCTCCTCGCCGCGCTGCCCCTGGCCTGCACCCGGCGCGCATCGCCTCCCGAGGACCCCCTCGGCCGCGCGGTCACGGCGCTCAGGGCCCTCGCCCTCCCCGACGGCCGCGTCCCCAGCAGCACCTACGGCTTCATGCGCGAGGGCCACTCCACGACGGCGCTGCTGGCGCTCGCGCTGCCCGTCGGCCCCCTCAAGGAGGGCGCGCTGGCCTGGCTCGACACCCAGCTCCAGCGAGGCCCGCTGGGCCTTGCCGGCCCCGCGCTCGACTACCCGGTCTACGCCACCTCGATCGGCCTGAGGGCCCTCCTCCTCAGCATGGCCGGGCCTCGGTTCCAGCCCGCGGTCGACTGGCTGCTCGACCAACAGCTCCTGGCCGGCTGGGAGGGCGATCCGGTCCACGGCGGCTTCGGCATGGGGCGCGCCCCGGGCCAGGCCGCGCCCACCCCTCCCTTCCCGGGCCACGTCGACCTCAGCATGACCCGGCGGGCCCTGCAGGCGCTCGCCCTCGCCGAGAGGACCAGCCGGATCCAGGCCGCGCTCCAGGCTGGAGCCGCCTTCGTCCACCGCTGTCGGGCCGGCGACGGGGGCTTCGTCTACAGCCCCGGCGAGCTGGCCCTCAACAAGAGCGCGCTGGTCCCCGGCGTGGAGACCGCGGCCAGCGCCGCCGATCACCGCGGCTACGGCTCGGCGACCGCCGATGGCATCCTGGCCCTGCGCGCCGTGGGAGAGGAGGACGAGGCCGCCATACGCTGGCTGCGGGCCAACCACCGGGTCGACCGCAACCCGGGCCTGGAGGGGGCGCCGATCGAGGCCTACGCCGAGGCGATGCGCTTCTACTACCGGGCGGCTGCCGCCGAGGCCCTCGCCGGGCAGGAGGGCTGGCAGGCCCCCCTCCGCGAGGCGATCCTCGCTGAGCAGGGCGCCGACGGCCTCTGGCGCAACGCCCTCGCCTTGCAGAAGGAGGACGACCCCGTCATCGCCACCGGCCTCGCCCTGCTGGCCCTGAGCTACGCATGAAGTCAGCCTGGCTGTTGCTCGTCCTGATCCCGGTCCTGGGCGGTCTGCTCGCCTTCGTCCAGCCTCCGCCTCGCCCCGCGGCCCAGCCCGGTCGCGCCTTGCCCGGCGGCGCCCTGGTCGCCTTCTCCAAGGGCTACCGGGTCAGCTTCTACGGCCTGGAGCGCCTGCACCCCTTCGACATCGGCAAGCCCGGCCGCATCGCCCGCCACCTCGTCGAGCAGGGCCTGATGGAGAAGCAGGACTTCGCCATCGCCGACGAGGTCGATCCCACCTTGCTCGCGCGGGTGCACGACCCCGCCTACCTCGCCTCGCTCTCGACCCCCAAGGTCCTCTCCGAGGCGCTGGAGGTCGCGGTCCCCGGCTTCCTCCCCAAGGCCGCTTTGGACCGACGCGTGCTCGGCCCCTTCCGCCGGCAGGTCCAAGGCAGCGTGCTGGCTGCCCGCGGCGCCCGCGCGCACGGCCTGGGCATCAACCTCGGCGGCGGCTTCCATCATGCGCGCCCGGCGATGGGCCACGGCTTCTGCGTCTACAACGACGTCGCCGTCGCCATCGCCGCCATGCGCGAGGAGGGCCTCGAAGGCACCGTCCTGATCGTCGACACCGACGCCCACCAGGGCGACGGCAGCCACGCCTTCTTCGCCCAGGACCCCACCGTCTTCAGCCTCTCCCTGCACCAGGCCGGCATCTTCCCCCAGCCCCGGCTGCCGGGGGATCTCGACCAGGACCTGCCTGCGGGCATCAACGACTCAGACTTCCTCGCTGTCCTGGCCGCTGTCTTTGAGCGCGCCCCGCAGGATCCCGCCTTCGTCGTCCACGTCGCCGGCAGCGACGTGCTCGCCGACGACCCGCTGGCCAGCCTGGGGCTCACTCCCGAGGGCCTGGTCGAGCGGGACCTGTTCGTGCTGCGCTGGGCGAGGCAGCGGGGGGTGCCCCTGCTGCACCTCCTGGCCGGCGGCTACGGCCCCAGCTCCGCGCAGGCGCAGGCCCGCAGCGTGGAGGCGATGCTGGGGGAGCTGCGCTGAGGCTCCAGCCCCCCCCCGCTGTTTGTAGATGGTTTCCCATGCCGCCGGTTCGTCGGCTCCACGAGCCATGAGACAGGCAG
>DDSR01000093.1 GCA_002343455.1 Deltaproteobacteria bacterium UBA2385
CGGGACGCATGCGGTGGCTCAGCGAACGGTATAGTTGACTCCTACGGCCGATTCATAGATGCCGCCCTCGCTGCGCCAACCTCTGCCCTCGCTACGCCAACCTCAGCGCGCCAGCGGGGGGTGTCGCCGCCGTCGCGGGTGCCACCGGCCGACGCCACGCAGACGCCAACGGCCTGAAGCGAGGGACAGCGACGGGCGAGCAGAGCTGCGCCAGAGGACAAAACAGCACCATCCAACGGGCCAGGGGTGGCGCCCGATAGGGCTTGATGTTGCCTATCCTTGACGCGGCGCACATTGCCGTCCGGCAGGTCTACGCGCACGGCACGCCCGAGGGGGTCGTAGGTGATGACGGGCGTGACGCCCGAGAAACCCTCCTCGGCCTCGAAGGCGACCGAGTTGGAGAAGAGCGGCCCGTACTGCTTGATGGGCAGGCCCTTGTTGTTGAGCACCACCCGGCCGTTGCCGCGCGCAGCCCCAGGCCGAGGCGGGGACGCTGCTCGTGTCGTACGTGAACTCGGCGGTGGGCGAGGAGCGCGTGGCGCCGTCGCTACCGCCGGACTGCCGGGCGAGGGCGCGTCGTGCAGCTTCAAATGTACGCCCACGACCTCGGGCCCGGCCTCGACCAGCAGCCCGGCGACCGTGGAGGAGTCCACTCCCCCGCTCATGGCGACGCAGACCTTCACGCAGACCTCAGGCGTTCGAGCACGGGGAGCACCTCCAGCACGCGGGGGTACCGCGCTGCCAGGAGAGGCCGCGAAGACGCCCACCCGCTCACCGAGCTCACCCGTCGAGGTTGGGGCAGTACTCGTATCGGGTCGCGTGGATGGCGACGCGGTCGAGGCCCTGGCCGATCACGTGCACCCGCGGGTGCAGGAGGCCGGCGGCGGCGGGGAGGAGCCAGGCGACGGCGAGCCACCCGTACCCCACCACGGCGATGGTCGTCGCGACGGCCATCGTGAGGCGACGTGAGTGGATGCGACGGATCCAGGCGCGCTGGAGCCCGAGGACCGGCAGCGCCAGCATCGCGAGGTCGACCAACAGGAACAGCGGCGCCACCTCCCACTCGAGCGAGCTCCCGTACCAGGAGGTGTGTGGCAGCGGGAAGCCATAGGAGGTGCAGAGGTCGGTCCAGTCCCAGCGGAGGGTGGCCACCGAGAGAAGGAGCACCGTCGCCGGGAGGGTGACGCCGAACAGGGAGCCCGGTCGCAGCAACGTGGAGGCGAGCAGGTTGAACCGCACGCTCCCCCGTACCCTTCCGGCGGTCCTCGTGCCGGGGAGGCGCTTGTCCCGAGAAGGCGGTGCGAATTCCGGAGAGCTCCCCATGGCGCTGAGGCGCCTCCACCGGACCATGAACCAACGCAGCTCCCTGGCGCCTCAGGGACCTGGGGGACGAGCGGGTTGGGAGGGCAGCCGAGGGCCGATCATGGGGTGCGGGGGCCGGCGGGGCCCAAGCCCCCCCGCTGTTTCTGGATAGTTACCCATGCCGCCGTAGACAGGCTCCACGAGCAATGGAGCAGGCAGCCCCCCCCCTCCGGCCCTTCGGGCCTGCTCACTCGCGAGGGCACGCATCGAGGACCGCCTCCACAGCCCAGACCCTCCCCTCAGGCAGCCGCGCTCGCCTGCCCTGCATGCGCCAGGGCCGAGGCCGACTGGCAGCCCACGATGGCCGGCGCCTCCTGCACCAGGGCCTCGTCCGTGAGGGCGTGCACCATGAACAGGGCGAAGTCCACGCGGCGGGTGAGGTTGCTGGCCAGGACGGGGTCCCCTACGTGCCGGCTCCACGCGGGGAGGCCCTGGGAGTCGCCCTCCTCGAGGTCGCTGCCCCGCACTACGGTCCAGGCGGTGTCGCTCTCGAAGACGCGCCGGGTGGCCTCCACGTGGTCGTCGAGCTCCACCATGCGGGCCAGGCGCCCGAGGAAGCCGAAGACGCTCACGAAGGCCCGCAGGCCCCACGAGTACCTGTCCTGGCCGTCGCGGCTGATGTGCCAGCCGCAGCTGAAAACCAGTCGGGCATCGGGCTCGGCGAAGTCCATGACCGCTTGGGCCGTGCCCGATGCGTACTGCTGGATGCCCCAGGGGGCGAGCACCACGAGCACCCCGTCGCAGCCTGCCACGGCGGCCTCGATGACGGCGCGGTCGTTGGTCATGCCGGGAACGATGGTGATGCGGTCGGCGAAGGCGGCGAGCTTGGGCACGGACTGCTCTCGGCAGACGCCCACCACCTCGTAGCCGCGGTCCAGGCAGTGCTGGATCATGTACTGGCCGAGCTTGCCGGAGGCACCGACGATGCACACCTTCTGCATGGGGTTGGACGAGTTGGGAACGGTGGGGACGGTGGGGTTGGTCATGATGAGCTCCTGTTGGTCGGGCGGAGCGCCTCGACTCCCCCACAAGGTAGGAGGTCATGGCCTGTGTAGACACCCCGAGGAAGTGGGGGCATGCTATGCATTCTTGTATGGGGTGGGCATGGAGTGGCAGACCGTGAACTTCAGCTGGGACCGGGCACGCTCCTTCCTGGCGGCCGCCGAGGAGGGCTCCTTCTCCGCGGCAGCGCGAGCCCTGGGCAGCACCCAGCCCACCGTGGGGCGGCAGGTGGCGGCTCTGGAGGAGGAGCTCGGCGTCGTGCTCTTCGAGCGCGTCGGCAACCTGCTGCAGCTGACGGAGGCCGGCCTGTCCCTCGTAGACCAGGTGCGCGCCATGGCCGAGGCCGCGAACCGCGTCTCCCTCATCGCCAGGGGCCGCTCCCAGGCCCTCGAGGGCCTCGTGCGCATCACGGCCAGCCAGCTCATCTGCGCCCACCTGCTGGGGCCCGTCGTGCGGCGCTTGCGCAGGGAGCACCCCGGCCTCCACCTGGAGCTGGTGGCGGCCAACGACCTGCGGGATCTCCAGCGTCGGGAGGCCGATCTGGCCGTGCGCAACGTGCCCCCCACCCAGGCCGACCTCGTGGCCCTGCGCCTGCCGGATCGCTCCGCCGGCTTCTACGCCTCCCCCACCTACCTGGCCTCCATCGGGGACCCCGTGAGCTCCAAGGACTTCGAGGGCGCCGAGTTCTTCGGCTTCCCGCCCGTGTCCGCCATGCTCCCCTTCCTGGCGGCCCGGGGACTGCGCCTCACGGAGGCCAACTTCCCGGTGCTCACCGCCGATCACCTCGTGCAGTGGGCCCACTGTCGGGCCGGCTACGGCATCTGCCCCGTCATCGAGGCCGTGGGGGACGCCGATCCCGCCGTGGTGCGCGTGCTGGCGGACATGGAGGCGCTGCCCGTGCCCATGTACATCACCAGCCACCGGGAGGTGCGCACGAGCCGGCGGGTGCGGGTGGTCTTCGACGCGCTGGTGGCAGAGCTGGGGGGCTGATGGAGGCGCCGACGCTCACCGCGCCGCTGGGCGTCAGCGCAGCCCCTCCTTGAAGAGCACAGCCTGGCGCACCAGCTCGTTGGCGTTGCTGAGGCCGAGCTTCTTCTTGATGCTGGCCCGGTGGCTCTCGATGGTCTTGACGCTCAAGTGCAGCGCCTCGGCCACCTGGCGGGTCGGCAGGCCTTCGCCGAGGCGCTCGAAGACCTCGAGCTCCCGGTCGCTGAGCAGGCTCCTGGGAGAGGAGCTGTGCTCGACACCTCTCAGGGAGCGCTCGAGCATGGCGGTGGTCATGGCGGGGCTGAGGTGCACCTGTCCTGCCAGCACGTTGTGGATCGCGTCCCGCAGCTGTTCGGGGGCGTTGTCCTTCATGACGTAGCCGCGGGCTCCGGCCTCGAGGGCCCGCTCGGCGTAGAGCTGCTCGTCGTGCATGGACAGGACCAGCACGCGCAGCTCGGGTCGCAGGGCCACGATGCCCTTGACCAGCTCCAGGCCGTTGGCCCCCTTCAGGGACAGGTCCACCAGGACGACGTCTGGGGTGAGCGATGGCAGCAGCCTGAGCGCGGCTTCCGCCGAGTCGGCCTCGCCGATGCAGCTGAGGCGCGGGTCCTCCTCGATGAGGGCCCGCAGGCCGGCTCTCACGATGGGGTGGTCGTCGATGAGGAAGATGGCGCCGGAGCTGAACACTTGCACGACGGTACCACGATCGCCTCGGTGGGGATCCTCAGCGGGCCCGACGGATCACGACGGGGTGTCCACGGCGAGGGGGGCGGTGGCGGCGACGCGGCTCGGCACCACCAAGGTGACGGTGACGCCCTCTCCGGGGGGGCTCTCCACCACCAGCCGGCCGCCGAGGGCGTCGGCCCGGTCCTGCAGGGTCCAGAGCCCGTAGCCGCGTCGCTCCTGTTGGTCGTGGCTCATGCCCACGCCCGCGTCGCACACCGTGAGCACCACCTCACCCTCGGTGCCCTCCAGGGTCAGCCAGGCTCGGCGGGTGCGGGCGTGCTTGACGACGTTGAAGAGCAGCTCTCGGGCGCCTCGGAACACCAGGGTGCGGATGGCCTCGCCGCAGCTCGGCCCCTCGTCCGGGGTCAGGACCTCCACGGCCAGGTCGTAGCGCTCGCCGGTCACCCGGCCGAGCCAGTGCAGGGCCGGTCCCAAGCCGGCGTCGGCCAGGATCGGTGGGGTGAGCTCGTGGCTCAGATCGCGGGAGATGCCGATGGCTCGCTCGAGCAGCGCGTCCGCTTGCTCCAGCGCCGCGCGATCGGTGGTCTGGACGCCGCTGATGCTGTAGCGGGCCGCCACCAGGAGCTGCTGGAGATCGTCGTGGAGCACGCGCGCCAGGCGAGCACGCTCGCGCTCCTCGGCATGAATCACCTCGAGCGTGAGCTCCCGGAGACGGCCGACCCGTCGCTCGGCACGGGCAGGACGCAGCTCCGCCTCGCGCTCGGGTTCCGTGTGAGGGGTTCGTTCGTAGGACAAGGGCTCCTCCAGCAAGGCAGGGTCATCCAGACCATTGCTCAGCGTCCCATACTCCATGCCGGCATGCGCAGAGGTCACCCGTCTGCGGGGACTTGTGGTTCTGGATCCGCCAGTCATGGAGAGGACATGGGCACCGTGGACGTCCGCGAGCCCTCACTGGAGAGCCTCGCCTTCCACACGAGGCGTCGGCGAACAACCCACAAGAACCCACAAGGAGCACGTATGAGCCGTCAGCAACCGACCACGGCCACCGCTGACAACACCACCACCGCCGCTCGGCGCCTCGATCCGGAGAGCTTCCGTGACCACATCGAGGGCGTGCGTCGGCTCGTCGTAGAGGAGTGGCCAGATGTGGACCCCGACAGCCTCGCCAAGGCTGGGACCGAGCCCGAGGCCGTCGTCGCGGTGGTCGTCGAGGCTACGGGGGACTCCAAGACCCTGGTGCGCCATCACCTGGCCCAGATCGCCGAGGTCTCCGGCGTCGCCGCCAGCGGACTCGAGGGGCGGCTGTTGCGCTTGCTGCACACCCTAGAGGGCAAGGTGGAGCCGGTCCAGGAGACCATGAAGGAGGCCTCGAAGGTCGCCCGCGAGGTGGGAGAGCAAGGCAGGGAGATCGCAGGGCAGGCCGAGGCGAAGGTCAAGGAGAACATCTGGACCAGCCTGATGTCCGCGCTGGGGCTCGGCGTGCTCATCGGCCTGGTCGTCGGTCTGTCTCGTGGTCGCTGAGACGTCCGCCATCCTGAGCCTGGTGCGCCGCATCCTGAGGCTCCTGACAGCCCGGCTGCGGCGGCTCACGGACTCCGCTCGCGACGAGGCAGCCCAGGACCTCAAGCGGCTCGCCACCGGCTTGGTTGCCCTCTTCGTGATGGGCGTCCTGCTGGTCCACGCCCTCGCCTTTGCCCACGGTGTCGTCGTAGTGGCCCTCGTAGGTGTGGGGCTCCCCCTCCTCCAGGTGCTCGCGGGCATCCTTGGGGTGGACGTCCTCCTGGCCCTCGTCGCCGCGGTGCTCGGGCGCTCCCTGCTCACGCGCCCCATCCTCACGCAGACCCGTGAAGAGCTGGGCGAGCTGCGCAAGGTCGCAGACGGCCTCGTCGGCTGAATGGAGAATTTGGAGTCTACCGCCCACAGCACGACCGTGACCGCGCTGCGGAGTGAGCGGACAGACGAGCCATGACCGTTGACGAACCCACCGGCCGTGGTGCTGGCGGTCCGGGCGCCCGGGGGTCCTCAGGCGGCTTCCAGGGACCGCCGAAGGTGCCGGAGGGCCTGGTGTTTGAGCTGTCGCACTCGCTCGCCGCTCACGCCAAGCTCCTCGCCGAGGGAACGGTGGGAGTCCGGCCGGCGGGCGTCCTTGTAGCGCCGGGAGAGGATCATGCGGTGTCGCTCATTCAGCCCGGTCCGTTGGAGTGCGCGGCGGAGCTGTGCCGCCAGGTGACGGCGGACAAGCTGGTCATGGGGGCTCGGCGTGTCGCACGGCACCGTGTCGGCCCAGGTGCGGCCATCTCCGCGCTCCTGCTCCAGGGAGACGGCGTCTCGCACCGCGGCGAGGCTGCTCAGCCGGCGACGCACAGAGCCCTTGGCGGCTGCGCTGCGCCCGCGGCCCAAGGCCCACATGTCCTGCCGAGCGGAGCGGGGCAGGCGCATGGCTTGGCCCAGGGTTCCCGCCAGCTCACCGAGGGCAGACCGGATCCACGGGCGTGCGTAGGTGCCGAAGCGGCTGCCGCGACCGAGCTCGAAGCAACCCGAGGCCTCCCAACAGCCCAGCACACCGGCCTGGTACAGATCTGCGTCAGCGATGCCGGCGTGGCTCCGCCTGCGAACCTGGTATCGAACCTGGTCGAGAGCAGAGAGCGCCAGCCGCCAGCGCAGGGTGCTCGCGTGCTCCCACAGCGCAGCGACGTCTTCGTCTTCCGCCGTCCATGCCCGGTGTCCGTCGATGAGGCGTGTGCGCTCATCACGGCTGGCCCCTCGGAGCCTGGTCGACAACGCGGGGTCGGTGCACTCGGCGAGGCGTTCCAGGAGCACATCCTCGGCGTGTACCAGCTGACGGCAGAGCTCGCGCTCCTCCTGGAGGCTCAGCTGTGCGCTCAGGTCCTCGCTCATCAAGATCTTCGACATGCTGGCTCCGGATCAGGGGAGGCCAGGAGGCCGCCTGTGTGTTCTCCTTAGGTCATTGGCCCTCCGCAGTCTGCCGGCCCACGCCTGACGGCCCCATGAGGGAATCCCCCAGGGTTCGGGCTCACCAGAGCGCGAGCGGCCGTGCAGGGAGGGGTCGAAGCGTCGTAGGAAGGGCTACTTGGCGGCTTGGGCAACTTCCACCGGATCCTTGTGGTGCAGGACCAGCTGTTCGAAGGGGATCCCGATGTCGGCCTCGTTGAGGTCCGCGTAGATGGCGTCCGCCAGCAGCTGCGTTCCCCGCACATAGTCGTCGGGCTTGACCCAGAGCAGGACCTCGAAGTCCACGCTGCTGCCGCCGAAACCGGTCAGGCGTACTTCGGGCGCGGGCTGCTCCAGGCCAGGCTCGACCCGAGCGGCGGAGCGACCCAGGACCTTCCGGACGCGGCTCAGGTCGGAGCCGTACTCCACTCCCACGACCAGGCTGATCCGTCTTTCGCCTCGCCTTGTGCTGTTGGACATCACGTTGTCGGTGAGCTGCGCGTTGGGGACCACGATGGAGTCGCCGTTGAAGCCGTCCAAGGTGGTGGCCCACAGGCCGATGTCCTTGACGACCCCGCTGACTCCGGCGACCTCGACGATGTCGTCGATCTTGAAGGGCCGGAAGACCAGCAGCACGATTCCGCTGGCGAAGTTGCCCAGGGTGCCCTTCAGGGCCAAGCCGATGGCCAGGCCCGCGGAGGCCAGGACCGTGAGCAGGCTGGTGGTGGCGATGCCCAGGCGGCCCAGAGCGCCCACCAGGGTCACTCCCAGCACCGCCCAGGACGCGGCAGTGCCGAGGAAGCGGGCCAGGGCCAGGTTGACCCCCGAGGCGCTCAGGGCGCGGGTGGTGGCCCGATCGGTCCACTTGCTGGCGAACCAGCCGATGGCCATGACCACCAAGGCCAGGAGGATGTTGACGATGACGGGCCAGGCCAGCTCGAGGGCCTGGGTGATCACCGTGGGGTCATTCAGGAGCTGTTGAAGGGAGCTCTCTTCCATTTGTCATCCAGGGAGGGGGAGAACGTACAGGGTGGTCCCTGTCCTTGGTCGGTCGGGCTGGCTTCACAAGCCCAAACATTGGCCACCACCCGACGGCCATGAGAGGGCGCCCTCGACGGCGGCGCCTCGACCCCTCAGGCCTCCTCGACGGGCCGCCCCCGCTGCACGATCGCCACCCCCAGCGCGGTCACGGCCGCGGCTCCCACACCCGCGACACCGGCCACCCCGACCAGGAGATCCGAGCCGCCCAGGGTCACGAGATAGGCCAGTCCGCCCGCCGCGTTCAGGGTCCCGTGGACGATGGCCGCCCCCCAGACCGTGCCCGAGCGCAGGCGCACCCAGCTGTGCACCGGGCTGATCAGCACGCAGAACAGCGCGAAGAGGAAGACGCCCGGCACGGGGTGATCCGGGTAGTTGTGCCCGGCCAGGATCACCGGGGCGTGCCAGAACCCCCAGAGCAAGCCGGTGAGCAGGCTGCCCCGCCAGAAGCCAAGCGGCGCCAGCTCTCGCTGGAGGAAGCCGCGCCAGCCGAGCTCCTCGCCGAAGGCGGCCAGCGCGTTGATGGTCAGGCCTGCGGCGATGGCCTGAGGAATGGAGAGCAGAAAGGGATGAACCGGCAGGGCCTTCACCTGGGCCCGGACCTGGTCGTGTTGGTCGGCCGGGATCAGCGAGCCGAAGCGCTCCAGGACCGCCTCCGATCCGGTCAGGTCGAGGCTCGTCCCTGGAAGGAGGAGCCCCAGGCCGGTCGCCAGGAGCCCCACCGACAGGCCCGCCGCCGAGCCGACCAGCAGCCAGCGACTCAGGAGAGGTCGGGCGCCCAGACCCTCCCACCAGCCCCGACCGGACAGGCGATTGGCCACAAGGGCGCCCGCCGCCGGCGTGTACATCAGCAGCACCCCCAAGACCATGGCCGTGAGGCCCTCCCACGCCAATCCGCCGAGCTTCACTCCGATACCGAGGGCGATCGAGCCCCCATAGGCTAATGCCAGGAAGACAGCCAATCGCCACGGGTTCCGTGCCATCCGCGCTCCCGTCGTCGCTCTCCGCGCGGCCGTCACGCAGACCTCAAGCGTTCGAGCACGGCCTCCAGCACGGGGAGCACCTCCAGCACGGGGGTCTCCCGCTGCCAGGAGAGGCGCACCGGCAGGCCGCGCAGGCCCATCGCCCGCAGCACATGGCTCTCCTCCGCCGCCCCTGAGGCGCAGGCCGCGCCGGTGCTGGCGCAGACCCCCTCCAGGTCGAGGGCCATCACGATCAGGTCGCCGGGCTGGTCGAACAGCAGCGCGCTGGTGTTGGGTAGCCGCGGCGCCCCCTCGCCCAGCACGGTCGCGCCGAGCTCCTTGGCGGCGGCCTCGAGCTGGCGCTGGAGCTCGTCCTCCAGCGGCCGGCAGAGGGTGGTGGCCACTCCGAAGCTGTGCACCAGCGGCACGGCGACGGTCCCCGCGCGATCCCCGCGCTCCTGGGGCCCGCCGCAGAGCAGGGGGGGAGGCAGGCGGGCCCCGATCAGGGCCCCGCAGCCCTTGGGGCCGCCGAGCTTGTGGGCGGAGAGGGTCAGCAGGTCCGCGGGGAGGTCGGCGCAGTCCAGGCGCCCGGGGAGCTGGGAGGCGTCGCAGTGAAAGGGGATCCCGCGCTCCCGACAGAGGCGGGCGAGCTCCGGCAGGGGCTGGAGCACCCCGGTCTCGTTGTTGGCCGCCATCACGCTGAGGACGGCGACACCGGGCCGGTCCAGGGCCTGCTCGACGGCGTCGAGCTCGATCACCCCGCGGGCGTCGACCGGGAGGCGCTCATCGGCCTGGCAGAGCACGCTGGGGTGCTCGACCGCGCTGCAGAGGACGCGCGCCGGGCCGCCGCCGCGCTCGACGGCCGCGCGACGCAGGCCCTGCAAGGCCCAGGCGTTGGCCTCGGTCGCCCCCGAGGTGAAGCGCACCTGCCGGGCCGGCCGACCCACCAAGGCGGCGACCCGCTCCCGGGCGTCCTCCACCGCGGCGGCGGCCTTGCGGCCGAGCTGGTGAGGGCTGTGGGGGTTGCCGGGGAGCTCGCTCAGCGCCCGGCAGAGCGCCTCCGCCGCCCCCGGCTCCATCGGCCGGGTGGCGTTGGCGTCCAGGTAGAGCACCGGGCCGGTCCGCTCAGAGATCGGCGTGCAGCCGCTGCGTCAGCACCTGGTGGACCTGCTCGACGCTGGAGTCGGCGCGCAGGCTGGCAACCAGGCTGACGTCGACGGCGAGCGCCTCTTCCAGGGCCTTGCCCGAGGCGCCGCTGTCCCCGACGGAGCCGTGGGCGACCGCCTTGGCCAGCAGCAAGCCCGCCCGCAGGCCGGGCTCCACATCATCCAGGACCAGCCCCCGATCAGCCAGGCTGCCCGCCTCGGCCCAGTCCTGCCGCCGCAGGGCCAGCTCGGCCAGCCGAAGCAGGCTGTTGGGCTGCGCCGGGTTGAAGGCGAGGCTCTTCTCGTAGTGCTGAGCCGCCTTGTCGGGCAGGCTGAGCTTGGCGTCCAGGATGAAGCCCTTGGTCAGGTAGGCGTTGACGACGTCAGCGGGCTCCTGGGCGTGGTAGATGACGTTGTTGTAGACGTTGAGCAGGTTGTTCCAGTCCTTTCGCGCGAACAGAACGCCGGCCATGCCCTGCAGCGAGGGGATGTCGTTGCTCTTGAGCTCCAGGGCCCGCACGAAGCGCTTCTTTGCCTTGTCCAGGGCGCCCTGCCGCAGCTCGATCGAGCCCAGGTTGGCGTAGGTCCGGCAGAGGCGCTCGGGCTCCGCCTGTCCGCCGATGAGCTGGAGGATCTGCCGGTAGATCTCGGCGGCCTCCTCCCACTGCTCCCGGGCCATCAGGATCGGCCCCAGGGACTCCAGCGAGGGCAGGTGCGAGCCGTTGAACTTCAGGGCGCGGCGGAAGCGCTCCCCGGCCTCCTCCGTTCGGCCCTGCCGGGCCAGGGCCTCGCCCAGCCGGTAGCTGAAGAGCGCGGCGTCCATGCGGTCGTCGAAGTCGTCGAGATCGAGCTCGTCCTCCCAGTCGCCCATCGCCATCCAGGCCTCGACCGCTCCCGCGAGGTCGCCCTCCTCGAAGAGGAAGTCTCCCCGGAAGCGGAGCGCCTTGCGGTTGCTGGGGTCGTCCGCGAGCACCTCGGCGTAGGCCTCGGCCGCGCCCGCTCGATCGTGCAGGGTCTCCGCCCGCACCTCGGCGGCCCGCAGGAGCAGCGCCACCCGGTCCGCGCCGGTGGCGACCCGCGCCTGCCGGATCACCGTGTCGGCGACGCGGTCCCACTGCCCGCGGGAGCTGTGCAGGCGCTCGAGCATCTGGGCGGCGGGCAGGCTGGGCACCTCGGCCCGCGAGGCCGCGTCGAGCAGGCGGATGGCCTCGTCCTCGCGGTGCAGCTTCTCCAGCTGGACCCGACCGAGCTCGAAGAGGAGCGCGCTCTGCTCTTCGCCGTGCAGCTGCCGGACGCGCTGGGCGCCGTACTCGACGACCTGGCCCCAGGCGCTCTCGGCGCGGGCGAGGTCCAGCAGTCGGGACAGCGCCTCGGAGTCCTCGGGCGCGACCTCCAGCACCTTCCGCCAGCCGTCTCGGGCCACCGCGGCGTTGCCGATACGATCCTGCCAGGTCCGGGCGATCTCGCGGTAGCAGGCGGTCTGCTCCTCGCCTTCGAGCACGGTCGCCTCGCGGGCGAGGGCCCCGACGACGCCGGACCAGTCCTCGGCTCGGGTCGCGAGCTCCTTGAGCAGGTGCAGCGAGGGCAGGTCCCGGGGCTCGAAGTCCAGGGCGCGCAGCAGCGCCTCCCGCGCCTGGGTCGGGTCGTCCACCGCCAACCAGGCCTCGGCGATGCGCCGCTGGTAGCGCGCCGAGCTGGTCGGCTCGGTCGTGCCGGCCGCCAGCCCGCTGAGGTACTGGATGGCCAGCCGGGTCTCACCCCGGGCCCCGGCGATCCGGGCCAGGGCCTCCAGCACCTCGGCGTCCTCGGGGTTGGCCTCGTGGAGCTGGCGATACAGGTCCCAGGCCTCGTCGGACTCCGCGAGGTGCTCGGCCAGGATCCAGCGGCGACGGGCCTCGATCGACGCCCGCTCTTCGGGGCTGGTGGTCAGCTCCAGGCGCTGGCCGGTGGTCTCGAAGAGGCCCTTCCAGTCGCCCACCTCGGCCAGGGACTGCTCGCTGCGGGCCAGCCAGGCCAGCCGCTGGGCGGGGCTGACGGACTCGTCGGCGAGGAGCTCGCGGTAGCAGGCCACCGCCTCGGACTCGGCCTGGCACTCCTCGAAGGTCGAGGCGAGATCGGCCACCGCCGGGCTGCTGAGGCTGGCGAACAAGGCGCGCAGCCCCTCGACGTCCTTGCGCTGCGCCAGGACCCGCCGCATGGCGTCGAAGGCCTTGCCGCGGACGGGCCGCGACTCGAAGGCGAGGCGGTAGTAGTGCAGGCCCTGGTCGAGCTCACCCTCGGCCTCGTTGAGGTGACCGGCCAGCAGGGCGTGCACCGCTGCCACGGGGCGGTCCGGGACGTTGTCGGCCAGCACACCATGGGCCTGGGCCAGCCCATCGCGTCGACCGGCGCGGGAGAGGCAGCGCTCCAAGCCCGCTGCGGCCTGCACATTCGTCGGGTCTTCGGCCAGCAGCTCGCCCCAGGTCCGGGCAGCCGCGGCGGGGTCCTCAATCCAGGTCTCCTGGATCCGTGCCAGCTCGACCCGGGCCTTGGTGTCGCCACGGGCGATCAGGGCCCGCTGGGCCTCTTCCCAGTAGTTGGCGCCCTCGGCCAGCGTCGCCAGGGCGAGGAGCGGACGATCGGCGCCCTCGGCGGCGATCACCTCGGAGACGGCGTTCATCGCCGTCACCACGTCGCCGGCTTCGACCGCGAGGTCCGCGATTCGGGCCGACACCTCGGCGCGGCCGGCGTCGTCGGTGGTCCCGAAGGCCACCCGCTGGTAGACCGCCACCTTGGCGTGGGCGTCCCCCGCGGCCATCGCGAGCTGACCCAGCGCGCGCAGCGCGGGGGCGAATTCGGCCTGGGCGTCGAGGATCTCTTCGAGCACAGCCGTCGCCGAGGCCGCGCCTTGAGCCAGGTTGGCGGCGCGCGCGGCGCTGAGCAGGCGCCAGCTCCGGCGCTCGACGTCGACGGTCGCGTCGGCCTCGAGACGGTCCAGGGAGAGGACCTCGGACCACTCGCCGGCGGAGGAGGCCAGGCTGCGTTGGAGCTGGATGGCCGGCAGGAAGCCGGGCGAGATCTCGAGGCAGCGCCGCAGGAGCTCCAGCGAGACGGCGGGGTCGCCGCCCGCCTCGACCCGCACCCGGGCAGCCCGGTAGGCGAGGCTGACCATCTCGCTGCTGTCCCGAGTGGACTCGCTGGCGGTGGCGAGGACCTGGGCCAGGGCCGGCAGGTCGCCCTGGGCCTCCAGCAAGCGGATGAGGCTGTCCAGCGCCGGCTGGAAGTCGCCGGAGGTCTCCAGCGCCCGACGGTAGTAGTCGCGCGCCCGGTCGAGATCGCCCAGCCGATGCTCGCAGACCCCACCCGAGCGGTAGAGCTGGTTGGCCACCGCCGAGGGCTCCTCGGTCAGGATGGCGCGCTGCTCGTACACGGAGATCAGCGCCTCCCAGTCCTGCTGCGCGCTGTAGACCCGCTCCAGGCCCTCCATCGCCGGGAGGTAGCCGGGCGCCGCCTGGAGCACGCGCTCCCAGGCCTGGCGGGCACCCGCGAGATCCTTGAGGGGGCCCTCGCAGATCTCGCCCACCCGGTAGAGGGTGGCCACGACCTTGTTGGGGTCGTCCACCCGCCCCAGGGAGGCCTCGAGCATCGAGACCAGCTCGCGGTGCTGGCCGCTGCGGGCGAGCAGGGCCTCCGCCGAGTCGCGGGCGGGATCGGCCGCGGGGTCGGCCTCGAGGGCCGAGAGGTAGCTGGCGAGGGCCTCATCGGGCAGCGCCAGCTCGGCCTCCTGCACGCGCCCCAGCTCCAGCAGGACCCAGGCGCGCTCGGCTCCGGAGAGGGTCTCGGCCTCTTCCGCCAGCGAACGGGCCAGCGACGACCAGTCCCCCGCCTGGGCGAAGCTGGCCTGCAGCTCGGCACGCAAGGACGAGGGAAGGAGCTGCGAGGCCCCCTCGATCAGGCTGAGCAGGTCGGCCCCGGCCGAGCGGCCGGTGCGCAAGGCGCGGCCCAGCCAGAAGTCGCGATCGGCGCCATCGCTGAGCGCGGCCTTGGTGCGATACAGCTCGGTCAAGCGGACGAGGTCGCCCGCGGCGATGCTGAGGCGCTCGACGGCGAGGAAGGCGGGCGTGTAGCCGGGCTCGGCCGCCAGGGCTGAGCTGAAGGCGCGCAAGGCCGCGTCGCTGTCGCCGATGCGCTCTTCGAAGAGGCGACCCAGCTCGACCCGGATCCGGGCGCTGCGCGGACCGGACAGCATCGCCGCCATGCGCTCCAGCACGCCGGCCAGCGCCGCCCAGTCCTGGCTGCGATGGTGGATCTCACGCAGCAGGCGCAGCGCAAACCAGTCGGTGGGGTCCTGGATCAGGGCCAGCTCGAGCAGCTCGGCGGCCTGCTCGGGTCGCCGGAGGCTGTTGCGCTCGACCAAGGCGGCGTCCTGGAGGGCCTCGGCGGCCAGGGGTCCGGAGCAGGCTCCTGCCCGCGTGACGAGGAGGTCGCGGAGCGCCTCGAACTCGCCCTTGCTGGCCATCACATCGGCTTGCAGCTTCAGGACCTCGGGATCCAGGATCCCTGCCCCGAGCGCCAGCCCGAAGAGGCGCTCGGCCTGGTCCCAGTCCCCCAGCCGCTCGAAGGCGACCCGTCCCGCGGCGGCGTAGAGCACCGCCTGCTCGGTTGAGCCCTGGCGCGCGGAGGCCTCTCGCTCCAAGCTGCGCAAGCACTCCGCCCAACGATCCGCGGCGTGGGCGGCCACGACCGAGGGGGCGGGACGCACGGCCTGGATGGCCGGACGTTCGGCCACGTCCAGCGGCGGCTGGCCGGCCTGGGCCTTGCGACGGGCATCGCGCTCGGCGCGGGCCAGCGCGACCTCGTCGGGCTGGACATCGTCGCTGGACTCGGCGCTGCGGGCGTGGCGGGGACGACGAAGGATCATCGTCGCGTCGGGCACGGCGCCGACGAAATCCTCTGCGGTGGCCTCTTCTTCGTCGGAGGCTGCGCCCGCGGGCGGCGTCTCTGCGGCGGGGGCCTCCTTCGATGGCGGGAGATCCTCGACCTCGGTCTCAGGATCGGGCCAGCCATCTTCCATGTCGGCGATGATGGTCGGATTGTTGACCAGCCCCGAGAGCCGGATGCGCTCGGCAGCGCGCTCCGCGTCCATGAGGGCGACCCGCTCGGCGGCGGCGCGCTCGGCGGCAGCCTGCTCGGCGGTGGACTGCTCGGCCGCAGCGCGCTCGGCGGCGGCCTGCTCGGCGGCGGCCTGCTCGGCGGCGGCCTGCTCGGCGGCGGCCTGCTCGGCGGCGGCCTGCTCGGCGGCGGCCTGCTCGGCGGCGGCCTTCTCGGCAGCAGCCTTCTCGGCAGCGGCCTGCTCGGCGGCGAGCTTCTCGGCGGCGAGCTTCTCGGCAGCGGCCTTCTCGGCAGCGGCCTTTTCGGCAGCAGCCTTCTCGGCAGCGGCCTTCTCGGCAGCAGCCTTCTCGGCCGCAGCCTTCTCGGCCGCAGCCTGTTCGGCGGCGAGCTTCTCGGCGTCGGGGTCGACAGCGGGGGCTTCATCATCCCAGAAGGCCCCGGACTCGCCGTCGGCAAACCAGTCGTCGAATTCACCCAGGCCGGCTTCGCCGCCCTCGTTCTTCTTCTTCGTGGCCATTTCGAGCAGGGCTCCATTCGGGGTTCAGGTCGGGGCGCGGGCCGTCAAGCTGCCCGCTTACCCCACCAAGGGCGTACGCCTTGTCGGCAATCCCGCAGCGATGCCATTCATAGCACCGGGGCCCGACCTCCATCAAGCGAAGCTCAGAAAGGAATGCGCCAAGTGTTGATCCCGCGCTTGATCCTGCGGAGCATGCGGGCCCCCTCGCCGACCCGGAGAGGCCGATTGCCTTGGCCTCTCCCCAAGGCTACGACATTGCCCCCTGGAGCAACCGTGAAGATCCTTGTCACCGGCGGTGCCGGATTTGTGCCCTCCCACCTGTGCGAGCGGCTGCTCAACGACGGTCACGAGGTCGTGGCCGTGGACAACTTCGTCACCGGCCATCGTCGGAACCTGGCGGTGCTCGAGGCGTTTGGCCCTGGACGCTTCCAATTCGTCGAGGCGGACGTCTCTCGGGCCATCCCCGACGGCCTGGGCACCTTCGACCGGGTCTACCACATGGCCAGCCCGGCCAGCCCGATCGACTACGTCGAGCTGCCCTTCGAGACGCTCTATGTGGGCAGCGACGGGACGCGAAACGCCCTGGAGCTGGCCTGGAAGCAGGGGGCTCGCCTGCTGCTGGCCAGCACCAGCGAGGTCTACGGCGACCCCGCCGTCCATCCCCAGGTCGAGTCCTACTGGGGCAACGTCAACCCCATCGGGCCGCGGAGCGTCTACGACGAGGCCAAGCGCTACGCCGAGGCGTTGACGATGGCCTTCCATCGCTACCGGGGCGTGCAGACCCGCATCGTGCGGATCTTCAACACCTACGGCCCGCGGATGCGCGCCAACGACGGTCGGGTGATGCCGACCTTCATCAACCAGGCCTTGCAGGGCGAGCCCCTCACGATCTTCGGCGACGGCTCCCAGACCCGCAGCTTCTGCTACGTGACCGACCTCGTCGACGGCATCATCCGCCTGATGGAGTCCGACCTCAGCGAGCCCTGCAACATCGGCAACCCGCAAGAGATGACCATGTCGGAGCTTGCCGGCTACATCAACCGCTTCACCGGGAGCGCCGGCGGGGTTGTGACCCGCCCGCTGCCGAAGGACGACCCCACCCGGCGCAAGCCGGACATCTCCCGCGCCCGCCAGCACCTCGACTGGCAGCCCGTCGTCAGCTTCGAGGACGGGGTCCGGGCCACCGTCGACTACTTCCGCGACCTGAAGGACTGAGCCTCAGCGCAGGTGGAAGCCCACCCCCGCCGAGATCACCAGCAGCTGCCCGACCCCGCGGAACTGAGCGGGAGTCTGCTGCAGCAGGCCGTCATCGACGACCTTGGGGCCGGTCGGTGAGACCACCCAGGTCCACGGCAGCTCGATAAAGCCGTAGGTCCCACGGGGGGCGTCGAAGGCCAGCCCCCCGCCGATGGTCGGGCCCAGGCCGACGCCACCGCTGGCCTCCGGGTAGTCGACGAAGTCCAGGTCGGGGACCTCGAAGCCGTCGTAGAACCGCAGGTTCAGGCCGGCCAGCGCGTAGGGCTTGAGGATGCCCGTCGCGCGCGGGTACAGGCGCACCCGCGGCTCGAGGTAGCCCAGGACCGCCGAGACCGGGTCGTAGGCGACCGAGTCCTCGTCCAGGAACAGGTCGCTCCCGTCGGGGTTCCCGCCGGCCTCCCAGGTCTCCCAGCCCGTCGTCAGCTCCTTCTGGCCCAGCTGCACGCCCGCCAGGGCCGAGATGTCCACCCACCAGGCGGGCTGGTAGCCCAGGGCGATCCCGCCCGCGAAGCCGCTGCTGTTGAGGAAGCTCTGGTAGGTGTACAGGTTGCGCTCGGACCAGGCGTTTCCCGACTCGTCGTAGAGCCCGACCCGGGTGTCGAAGCGGCGATCCAGGTCGCCAAAGACGGCTCCGCCCCGCAGCTCGACCACTACGGCGGGGCTGCGCACCCGGGCCTGGGCCGACCACTCCTCCGCCTCCAGCCCGCTCTCCTCGAGCTGGCGGAGGGCGTAGCGGGGGAGGTCGAGCCGCTCCAGCTCTTCGGTCGTGGGGCCATCCAGGGGCGCGCTCGAGGTCGCGCGGCGCCCCGAGGACGACCGCTCGGAGGCGTCGACCCCTCGGGAAGAGCCCTCGTTCAGCCGCCCATAGCGCTCCTCTACGACCCCCACAGAGGGCCGCTCCACCTGCGGCGGCGGGGCGACGGCCGGCGCCAGCTCATCGGCCAGGAGCAGCAGCAGCTCTCCTGCCTGGGCGGGCGCGACCCGCTCGTCGAGCACCCGCGTCGCCCGGGAGCTTCGGTCCGCGTAGACCAGCACGCGCACATGGATCAGCGAGCCGTCGCGCCCGACCCGCCCGACCACCGCCGTGCGGGCCTCCACCAGCGCCCAGAGCGAGACCGGGCAGGCCACGTCGTCGGCGCAGGAGTCCGCCGCCTCGCCGACCCGGTCGGAGAGCTCCTCGCCCGAGAGGACCCGCAGGCCGCGATCCTCCAGCGCCATGCGGGCGAGGTTGGTGAGGTCGTCGGCCAGGGCGAAGTCCCCCAAGGTCGCCGGCGTGAAGTCCGGGAGGACGATCTCCTGCGCCCCGGCCGGCCGGGACCCGACCAGGAGGAGCGCGATCAGGGCGGGGAGGGCAGGAATTGAGCGGCAGACGCGATGCATCGTGCAGAGATCCGTTGACAGGTGAGCATGGTATCCATAAGCGAGGCGGCGTCGCCGAGATAGCTCAGTTGGTAGAGCAGCTGATTCGTAATCAGCAGGTCGTCGGTTCAAGTCCGATTCTCGGCTCCAGTCTTCTCCTGCCCATCCGCCTTGTCGACGTGTGGCAGCCGCCGCCGGGCCAGGCGGCCCAGCCCGCTCCACAGCCCGCGCAGCAGCCAGCGGGGACTCAGCCGGCCCAGGCTGATCCCCACCCAGGCCCAGAATCCGGGCACGCAGAGCGCCCGGTCGCGGTCCAGCGCGGCGAGCGCAGCGCGAGCGCAGGCCTCGGCCTGCAGCTCGATGAAGCCGGGCACCGACTGGCCGGTGGGGTTTCCGGCGACCGACTCGAATTCGGTCCTCACCGGGCCGGGGCAGACCTGGGTCAGGCAAACCGCGGTGCCGGCCAGCTCACAGCGCAGGGACTCGGACCAGGCCGTCATGTAGTGCTTGGTGCCCGCGTAGGCTGCCGCGGCGGGCATCCAGGTGAGCCCGAAGCCGCTGGAGATGTTGAGGATGGCGCCCCTGTCGCGCCGAAGCATCTCCGGCAACAGGGCACGGGTGAGCACGGTCGGAGCGAGGATGTTGACCTGGACCATCTCCACGTTCTTCTGTGGGTCGGAGACCTCGAAGAGCCCGATGTCGCCGAGGCCGGCGTTGTTGACCAGCAGGTCCACCGCACCATGACGGGAGCGCATCGCCTCGGCAAGCCGCTCGACGGCACCAAGGTCGCACAGGTCGCAGCCCTCGACCTCAACCCGCAAGCCGGGATGGCTCGCCTGGAGCGAGGCCGCGAGCTGAGTGAGGCGATCGACCCGTCGGGCGACCAGGACCAGGGCGCCGCAGCGCGGTGCCAGGAGCAGCGCCAAGGCCTGGCCAATGCCCGAAGACGCGCCGGTGATCAGGGCGACCGCGAAGTCGGGAGGGGCAGACATCCCAGGGGTGTATCTAGAAACCCCGGGGGGGGCTGGGGCGGCGGGTGGCAGCCGCCGGGCGCACTCGGGTAGGAAGTACGCCCCAATCCGGAGCTTCCCCATGACCTCGCCCCTCTCCCCTCCCCCCGTCGAGCTCGACGCCGAAGCCGGTCGGGCCATCGCCGAGGCGATGCGCCAGGTGGCTGCCCTCGAGGGCAACCATCCCCGCGAGCTGGCCCTGATCGCCGAGTTCGAGCGGGAGCTCCCTGGCGAGGCGGTCTCCGAGATCCGCTTCGACGCCCTTCACAGCCCCGAGCTGCGGGCCACCTTCGTCCACAGCGTCGTGCTGGTGGCCTTCGCCGACGGCAGCTTCAGCCAGGCCGAGGGCGACCTGATCCGAAGCTGGCTGCCCATGCTCGGCATGAGCGACGCCGACCTCGCCGACGCCACCCGCCAGGTCGCCAGCGTCCTGCTGTCCAGCTTCGCTGGCGTGCGTCAGTACCGCGACCAGATCGTCAGCGTCGGTCGAGACCTGGGCTTGGAAGACCAGGCCATCGACTCGATCCTGGGCTAGGCGCTACTCGTCCCAGTCGTCCCAGTCGCGGCGCTTGCCCCGCGCCCCACGGTCCCGATCGAAGTCCTCGCGGACCGCCGGAGCCTCGCGCTTGGGCGTGGCCTCCCACTTCCGAGAGCGTTTGGTCTTGCGCCCGTCGTCTTCGACCCAGCCGGCACCGGCCGCGTCGTCGGCTGGCGGTGCGCCACCCCAGCCACCGGGTCCGCCGCCGTCACGGCCGCCACCGGGCCGGCCGCCCGTGCCGGGGCGGGGGCCGGGAAGGGGAGGAAGAACGAGAGGAAGTCGTAGANNGCCGCCGCCGCCATAGCCGCCGCCACCGCCGCCCCCCGGTCCACCGAAGCCACCGGGCCGATCCCGGCGAGGGGCACCGCGAGGAGGGCCACCGGGACCGCTGCGGAACCCGCCGCCGCCGCCGCCGCCGGCACGCTCTTCGGCCACATTCACCCGGATGGTGCGACCATCGAGTGAGGAACCATCCATCTTGGAGACGGCCGTCTTGGCCAGGTCTTCGTCCGCCATGGTCACGAATCCAAAGCCACGGGAGCGCCCCGTCTCTCGGTCCATGATGACCACGGCGTCCACCACCTCGCCCACAGGCTCAAAGGCGGCTCGAAGGCCATTGTTGTCCGTTCCCCATGCCAGCCCGCCGACGAAGAGCTTGGTGCCCATCTATCTGCCGCTCTCTCTTCTCAGGTCTAAACCGACGTCCGGTCGGGGCAGGATGCCGCCGATTCGGGTGCGCCGGAGCACTCACGTGGCGGACGAACCGGGTCCGCTGCCAGTGGCGGTCAATCAACCGCCCTCACGCACTCTATTCCATGGGCGCATGGAATTGCACGTAAAATGTGACGCCCGACGGAAGCCGGGCGTCACGACTCGATTCGACTACTTACGCTCGAGCGTACGACCGCCGCCGGGGGCCGCCCCGCCGCCGCCGCCGCCAGTCGGACCGCCGCCGCCCCGCAGGCTGCGCGGGCCATCGCCGCTGCCGGCCGCGGTCCCCCGGGTGCCGCCCGGCCGGGTCGTGCGGGTCAGCCGCTTGCCGGAGCTCTGGGTCTTGGCCTGCACGACCGTGGACTCTTCGGCCGGGATGAGGCTGAGGTCCTCGAGGTAGACGAGCACGGCCGGCGCGTCCGCACCGATGGCCCAGCCCAGCTGCTTGCCGTCCTTGTTCCAGATCACCGCCTCGAAGTTGGTGTCCGTGAAGGTGTCCTCGACCTTCCAGCCCGCCTTGCCCAGGGAGTCCTTCCATCGCGAGTTCAGCGCGCCGAAGTCGCCCGTCTCGTAGACCATCAGCGCCATGGTCTCGTCCGAGACCAGCACCGCCACGTCGCTGACGGGCAGGCCCACGCCGTTCCAGCGCGCGTTGAGCTGCGCGTTGCTGTCGCCGACCTGCGCCGTGGGGGGAGGAGGAGGGGGAGGAGGCTGGGCCGTGGTCCCGCCTTCCGTGCCGGAGCTGGTGGAGTCGCTGTCGCCGCAAGCCAGGGCCAGGGCGGAGATGACGGCGAGCGTCGAGATCATGCGCTTCATTGGGTCTTCCTCAGGGGGTGATGCGCCACGACTCCCGGGGCGCGACGGGTGGTTCCGGCCAGGGCCGGACCCGAGACCAGCCGAGTCTATACCAGGAGCGGCGCCGGGGCCTCAATCGCCCACGGGAACCGGGGCCGGCTCCGCAGGGATTGTGGCCTGTTCGAGCGGCACGTCCGCAGGTTCGGCCAGCGTCGTGAGCCTGGCCAGCACAGCCTCGAGCTCGGCGAGGGCCTGACCGTAGGCGGCCCAGTCTCCCTGACGCTGCAGCGTGGTCGCCCGCAGGAACGTCTCCTGCGCCTGCCGAGCGAGCTCGCTCCAGGGCTCTTGCCCGGTCCCGTCCTCGACGGGCCCCCTCGGCGATTCGGGGCCCCGAGGCGCCGAGGCGGTGGCCTCCGGTGGAGAGCCGAAGATCGCCTCCAGCGCCAAGGGGAGGGTCTCCTCCATCACGATCCTGTTCCCGTAGCTGACGATCACTCGTTTCAGCTCGGGCAGCTGGCTGGTCTCGGACTGCAGGTAGAGCGGCTCGACGTAGAGCAGGGTGTCGGCGATCGGGACCACCAGCAGGTTGCCCCGCACCACCCGACTCCCCGACTGGCTCCACAAGCTGATCTGCTGGGAGATCACGGGGTCCTGGTCGATCCGGGACTCCACCTGGCGCGGCCCGTAGAGCAGCTTCTGCTTGGGGAACTGGTACAGGATCAGGCTCCCGTACTGGTCCCCGTCGCTGCGCGCGGCCAGCCAGGCGATCATGTTGTCCCGGTTTGTCGGGACGAAGGGGATCAGGAGGATGAACTCCTCGGTCGGCTCATCCGGCAGGCGCATGGTCAGGTAGTAGGATTCCATGACCTGCTCCTGCCCCCCGTAGAGCTCGCGGGGCACCTCCCACATGTCCTCCTTGTTGTAGAAGACCGTCGGCTCGTTCATGTGGTACGCACGGTAAAGGTGAGACTGGACGTCGAAGAAGTCCGTGGGGTAGCGCAGGTGGGCCGAGAGCCCCTCGGGAAGCTGGCCGATGTCCTTGAAGACGCCGGGCAGGGCGCGCTGCCAGGCCGTGATGATCGGGTCGCTCGGATCCGAGACGTACAGGTCGATGCTGCCGTTATAGGCGTCGACCACCACCTTGACCGAGTTGCGGATGTAGTTGAACGACGACGACCGGCCCAGCTTGAACGGCTCGCTGTACGGCCAGGCCGACGAGGTGGTGTACCCGTCGAGGATCCAGACGAGTCGGCCGTCGTGGATGACGATGTAGGGATCGCGGTCGAGCTGGAGGAAGGGGACCAGCGAGGCCACCCGCCCGGCGATCTGGCGGCGGAACAGAATCTCGCTCTCCTCGGTGAGGTACCGCGTGAGCAGGATGTCCATGCTGCGCAGGTGAGCGGCGAATAGCACCCGGCGCCAGATGCTGCCGATCGCGACCCCTCCCGTTCCTGCGTAGCGGGTGTAGGCGTTCTGATCCCCGGCCGGGTAGTCGAACTCTTCGGCCCCGGTCTTCACCAGGGCGTATCGGTCCGTGAGCTCCCCGAAGTAGATCTCAGGCCGATCGATGGTGATGCCCGATTCAACCAGCAGGGGGTCGATCGCGGGCGGGATGTCGCGGATCAGCAGCTCGGGGAGGCCCTCGGGGGTCACCACGTTGACCGGGCTGATGGTCAGGCCGTAGCCGTGCGTGTAGTGCAGGTGTTCGTTCACCCAGTTCCGGGCCTGGCTGGGCAGGTTGCTGGCGTTGAGCTCTCGTGCCGCGAGCATCACCTGGCGGTGCTCCCCGTCGATCGTGTATCGATCGATGTCGACATCCACGAAGTCGTAGTACAGCCGGATCTCCTGAAGCTGACCGTAGGTGGTCAGCAGGGGCCGGTCGTCCCAGATCCGGATGTTCTCCACCGTCAGGGCGTTCTTCGCCATCTCTTCGAGCGTCAGCTCGGAGCCCGCCTCGAACGGCCGGACCTCGATACGATCCAGCGCGTAGGCGGTGCGCGTCGCCTCGATGCTCCGGGCCAGGTACTCGCGCTCCAGGTCCAGCTCGTTGGGACGAACCACCCAGTCCTGGACGGCGTTGGGGATCACCCCGACCAGCAGCGTCCGCAGCACCACCGAGGCGATCACGAGCCCCGCGGGCAAGGAGAGGCCCGGTCGGCGCGTCAGCGCGAGGAGGGCGACCGCGACGGCGACGCTGAGCACCGCCGCCGCGGTCAGGCCCGGGATCCGCGCGACCACATCGGCGTGCCCGGCCCCCCAGACGAAGCCGTTCTGCTGGGTGAGGACCGCGTACCGATCGAGCCAGGTCCCCATCGCGCTGCTCAGCATCATCAGGGCCAGCAACACCAGGCCGTGTCGGCGCGCGGTCTCGGAGATCGCCGGCCCTCGACTGGAGGAGAGCACGAAGTCGCGCAGGACGTACCAGCCGCCGACCAGCATCGCGGTCAGCGTCAGCGTCGCCGAGAGCTGCTGATGCAGGACCTCCAGCCACGGCAGGACGAAGAGGTGGACGCCCATGTCCAGGCCGAAGACGGGGTCATGCTGGCCCACCGGCTGGTAGCTCATCGCCAGGAGGAGCTGCTTCCAGGCCGGAGCGAGCCGGACGCCGAGGAGCACGGCGGGGAGGACCACCGCAGCGGCCAGGACCAGCCGGACCAGCGACTGCAAGCGCTCCGTTCCCGGCCGCAGGTCCACCAGCAGCTCGTCGATCCGCGCCAGGTTCAGCGGCGCCCGACGCGCCGCCCAGCGGAGGTTGAGGGCGATGAACACGGCGGCCACCGTCCCCGCGCCCAGCACGAGGCCGACGCGCCCGCCGACCATCCGGGCGAAGGCGTCGAAGTAGCCCAGCGACTCGAACCACAGACCGTCCACGACCAGGTCCACGGAGACGCGCCCGAGGAACCAGACGAGGAGCACCACGACAAGAAGGGGCCGAAGCCAGGCCGGCTGACGCACCGAGAACTCTCCGGGAGGGGATCCACGGAGAGCTATACGGCTATCGTCCTGCTGGCGAACAATCGTGAGGAGATCGCCCGGCGCTCAGGACGAGCGCTGGCCCTCAGAAGGAGGAGGTGGCGCTGCCCCCGCAGTCCGAGCTCACGCTGGCGGTGGAGGGGCGCCAGGAGATCGTGCCCTTCCTCTGGTAGTAGTCGCCCGACGACTTGTAGGTCATCGAGCCAGCGCTGACGCCGTCGATGCTGAGGGAGAGAGAGGCGCCCGGCTCATCCACCGTGGCCCGCACCTCGAATCGCCCACGGCTGTAGCTGGTGCGGGTGATCGAGACGACGCAGGCCTCGACGGCCCCTCCGTCGCCGGCCCCTCCGTCGGTGGCTCCCCCGTCGGTGGCCCCCCCGTCGGAGGCTCCCCCGTCGGAGGCTCCCCCGTCGGTGGCCCCACCATCCGCGCCGCCGCCGCCGCCGCCAGCGTCCAGGAAGGCCGCCAGCGCTGCGCCGGGCTGGATCAGCCCGTAGCCGTAGCTGGTGTCGAAGCCGCTGGTACCCAGGTCGGTCGCCGTGCTCTTCAGGTAGCTCTCGGCTTCGGCCGCGGTTGCGCCGCGGGCCATCAGCAGGGCCGCCGCCGCCGCGACATGGGGCGAGGCCATCGAGGTGCCCTGGAAGAAGTAGTAGCTCCAGGTCGAGCCGCTGAAGGTCTCCTGCAGGATGCCATCCGCATAACCGTCGCCGTTGTCGTCCCGGCTGGTGTCTCCGCCGGGCGCCACCAGGTCGAGGGCGGTGCCCCGGTTGCTGTAGCTGGGCCGGGTGTTGCCGACCCGGGTGGCGCCTACCGCGACCGCGCCGCTGTACGCGCCCGGGTAGGCGACCGAGGTCGAGCCCGAGTTGCCTGAAGCCGCCGCCACGAAGACCCCCGCGCTGTAGGCGTTGGCCACGGCGGTCGCCTCGGTGGAGCTGTAGGTGGAGCTCCCCAGGCTGAGGTTGATGACCTGCGCGCCGTTGCTCACTGCGTAGTTGATGCCGCTGACGATCGTGCTGGTGTACCCGCTGCCGGCGCTGTTCAGCACCTTGACCGGCATGATCGACGCGCCGTAGGCGAGGCCTGCGACCCCGCTGGCGTTGTCCGTCGCCTGGGCGATGGTCCCGGCGACATGGGTGCCGTGGCCGTTGTCGTCCCGGGGATCGCTGTCCGAGTTGACGAAGTCGTAGCCCGACACCACCGAGCCGAGCCCGTCCAGCGTGCCGGCGCTGACGCCCGTATCGATCACGGCCACCACCACGCCGCTGCCGGTGCTGTAGGACCAGGCGCCTTCCGCGTCGATCGCGTCCAGGTTCCACTGGAAGCTGCGGTAGGGGTCGTTCACCAGGGCCTCGCGGACGTAGTCCGGCTCCACCCACCCGAAGCGGCCGCTCTGCCGAAGGGCCTCGACCTCTTCGACGACGTCTGCCCCGGCGGGCAGCTCGAAGGCGGCCGCGCCGATGGCCTCGAACTGAAGGACGCGCTGAGCCTTCTGACCTGCGAACCGCCGGCCCTCGAGCTCGATCGCGCCAGGCAGGTTGGCACCACCGACCAGGATCCGGGTCGGGTGGAACTCCGCGTCGCTGGGGATCGGGGCGGCGTACTCGATGTCGAAGCCTGAAGCGTCGAAAGACGAGTCCAGATCGCCCTCGTCGACGGGAGCGCAGGAAGCCAGGAGGAGGAGGAGGCTGGCCGGGAGCAACTTCATTCGAGACCTCGGGGTAGTGGGAGGACGCTACCATGCCTGCTGGATCGTCGACATGCCTGCAGGGGGGCTTTCAATCCTTTGACATGATGGGCCCGCTGCTTCGGTAGGCTTGCCGACCGGAGTTCCATACCCCGGACCCACCGCTGCCCCGTCGCCCCCCCCAGG
>DDSR01000248.1 GCA_002343455.1 Deltaproteobacteria bacterium UBA2385
GACGACATGGGCCTGGGCAAGACCCTGCAGGCCCTCTGCGCCATCGACGCGCCCGCCCTGGTCGTCTGCCCGACCAGCGTGATGCACAACTGGGCCAAGGAGGCCGCCCGCTTCCGCCCGGGCCTGCGGGTGCACAGCTACCACGGGCCCACCCGCAAATTCGATCCCAAGGCCGACCTGGTGCTGACCACCTATGGTGTGCTGCGCATGGACATCGACAAGCTGAAGGACCGGGGCTGGAAGGCGATCGTCCTGGACGAGGCCCAGGCGATCAAGAACCCCGACAGCAAGGTCGCGCGGGCCGCCTACAAGCTCGAGGCCGACTGGAAGCTGACCATGACCGGCACGCCGGTCGAGAACCGCCTCGACGAGCTGTGGAGCCAGATCCACTTCTGCAACCCCGGCCTGCTGGGTGGCCGCCGCGACTTCCAGGAGCGCTACGCCCGGCCCATCTCGCTGGGCGAGCCCGGGGCCGCCGCCTACCTGCGCGAGCGCCTGCGCCCCTTCGTCCTGCGCCGCATCAAGGAGGACGTCGCCCCCGAGCTGCCGCCGCGCACCGACGACGTCCTGTACTGCACCCTCTCGCGGGAGGAGCGCCTCGTCTACGACGCCGTGCGCGCCGCCACCATGGAGAAGGTCGTCGCCCAGCTCAGCTCGTCCGAGAGCGGGCGCCCCAACGTCATGGCCGCGCTCGAAGCCCTCCTCCGTTTGCGCCAGGCCGCCTGCCACTCCGGCCTCGTGCCGGGCCAGGACGCCGAGACCAGCAGCAAGATCGAGGTGCTGATGGAGTCGCTGGACGAGCTGGTCGCCGCCGGGCACAAGGCCCTGGTCTTCAGCCAGTGGACCGCCCTGCTGGACCGGGTCGAGCCGCACCTGCACAAGGCCGACATCGACTTCGTGCGCCTGGACGGCAGCACCCGCGATCGCCAGGGCGTCGTCGACCGCTTCCAGTCCAAGGACGGCCCGCCGATCTTCCTCGTCTCGCTCAAGGCCGGCGGCACCGGCCTCAACCTGACCGCCGCCGACCACGTCTTCCTGCTGGACCCCTGGTGGAACCCCGCCGCCGAGGACCAGGCCGCCGACCGCGCCCACCGCATCGGCCAGGACAAGCCCGTCATGGTCTACCGGCTGGTGGCCGAGGAGACCGTCGAAGAGCGCATCCTGGACCTGCAGGAGCGCAAGCGGGCGCTGGCAGACGCGGCGCTGGGAGAGGCCGACCGCGCGGTCAGCATCACCCGGGAAGAGCTGATGGCGCTGCTGGCCTGAGCTCAGCGGCGCAGGAGGTAGCGGGCGGGGATGGGGAGGGCGGCGAGCTCAGGGTGCCGTCCGAGCGAGTCGAAACCCCACCCGATTGTTGGCGTTGTCTGGGGAGCCGTCGAATCGACGCTTTACCCGAAGGTTCTCCTCAGAGGCGTTCCACCCGCCGCCACGAAGCGTTCGCTCCTCACCCTCCTCCGGTCCGGTGGGATCGGTGCGGGGGCTCTGGGAGTAGGTGTCGCTGGCGTACCAGTCGTTCGTCCACTCGAACACGTTGCCCGACATGTCGTGGATTCCACACGCGTTGGCTGCCTTTCTCGCGACGGCCTGTGACATTCCTTCGCTGTTGTCCTTGTGCCACGCCACACGGTCGATCTCGTCGGAGCCGGCATACAGCCAGTCATCGCCACAGAGGGCTATGTACTCCCACTCGGCCTCCGTCGGCAGGCGGTACCCGCCGCACTCGTATGGGCTCTTCACGGGCGCACACCAGAGCTGGGTCGCGGCGGAGTTGCAGGTGTAACACTCCTCGAGACCTTCACGCGCGGACAGCTCTCGGGCGAAGTTGGCAGCCATGTACCAGCTCACCTGCTCGACCGGGCAGGTGTCGCATGCCGTGAAGGCGGAGGGGTTGACGCTGGTCACGTCCTCGTATTGCGCCTGCGTCACTTCGGTGCGTCCGATGTAGAAGGCGCGAGTGAGTTCCACCTCGTGCATGGGGTTTTCGTCGATAATGCCTGTGTCTCCCGTGTCCTGGGACCCCATGGCGAAGGTGCCGGCCGAGCAACCGACCATCTCAATGCTCGTGCCCGAGATGGTGTAGGAAGAGTTGCATTCTGGACCGACCGGGCCTTCTGTCTCGTTCGTGTTGGGTCCAGGTTCATGGGTGCACGCGAGGAGCATGGACTGGCCTACCAGGGCCACAAGGACGAGTGGAGGGGTCATGGGTGACGGTCGCTCGGAGTGTTTAGGGAGAGGGGGACGCCTGGGCGGACCGAGAGGGTACCCCGAAGCGGTGCGATCGTTCCGGCGCCGCAGGCGCGGCCGGGTTCCGTTACGAAGCACGGCCAGCGCGCTATGCGCGTGGAAACGCCAGGAGGACCCCATGACCTTCATCCTCGCCCTCCTCGCCTGCGGCGCCGACCTCCCCGAAGGCTGGGAGGACGCCCAGCCCGTCGACGACTTCACGCAGTCGGACTGCGACGGCAGCCCCTACGACACCGGCTGGTCCGAGGCCATGACCGCCTCGGCGGCCGATCCGGGCATCCGCGTCGTCGGAGAGCCGGTCCACTTCCGCTGCGCGCAAGATGTGGAGGCCTTCTACCGGACCGCCAGCGGCGCCATCGACGTGCTCATCCAGCCCGTGGACATGAACCCGAAGGCCGTGGCCGGCTGCGACTGCCTCTACCGGGTCGAGGCCGGGATCCCCGAGGCTCCCCCCGCCGAGGTCAGCCTGTACCGCCGCTGGGACAACATCAACGAGCCCAACGAGCCCGTCCTGATCGGCACGGCGACGGTGCCCTAGCCCAACCGCGCGCCAATCGGAGACAGCGGGTGGGGCGGGGGCC
>DDSR01000187.1 GCA_002343455.1 Deltaproteobacteria bacterium UBA2385
CCGGCGGGGTGCGCTGCTGGCAGGACGCACCCCCCTCCGCCCGCGGGGGGCCGGCCGGTGTACCCTCCATTCCCTCCACGGAGCCCGCGTGCCTCACCTCCTCTGCCTCCTCCTGGCCTGCGCCGGCCGGAGCCCCAGCCCGGTCGAGTCCCCCTCCGCCGGGCTCCAGGTCCAGGGCGTCACCATCGTCGGAGGCGCGCACGACGGGCAGGTCCTCGACGTGCTCGTCGTCGACGGCCTGATCACCGCGATCGGCCCCGACCTCGCCGGCGAGGGGGCCGTGCGGGGCGAGGGCCTCTTCCTGGCGCCGGCCTTCATCGACAGCCACGTCCACCTCGCCTACCTGCCCCAGTCTGCCGAGCTGGCCGCCGGTGGGGTCGCGGCCGCGATCGACCTCGCGGCGCCGCTGGACTTCCTGGCCCAGGAGCACGGCGCGCTGCGGGTGCTGGCCAGCGGGCCGATGATCACCGCCGAGGGCGGCTACCCGACCCGCTCCTGGGGAGCGGCGGGCTACGGGCTGGAGTGCGCCGACGCCGCCCAGGCCGCGGAAGCCGTACAGAGCCTGCACGCCCAGGGCGCCCGCCTGCTCAAGCTGCCCGTCACCAGCGCGCCCGTGCTGTCGGAGGAGGCCCTGCGCGCCGCCGTCGAGGCCGCCCACGGGCTCGGCCTGCCGGTGCTCAGCCACGCCCTCTCCGACAGCGAGGCGGCGCTGGCCCGCGCCGTGGGCGTCGACCTCCTGGCGCACACGCCGACCGAGCCTCTGTCCGAGCCGACGCTGTCCGCCTGGGCCGAGGGCGCCGTCGTCTCCACCCTGCGCGCCTTCGGCGGCAGCGCCGACACCGTCGAGAACCTGCGCGCCCTGCGGGCCGCCGGGGCGACCGTCCTGTACGGGACCGACTTCGGCAACACCCGCACCCCCGGCATCGACCTCGCCGAGCTGGAGCTGCTGGTCCAGGCCGGCCTCAGCCCGGCGGAGGTCCTGGCCGCGGGCACCTCGGTCCCGGCCTCGACCTGGGGCCTCAGCGAGCTCGGCGCGGTCGAAGTCGGCAAGGCCGCCAGCTTCCTGCTGCTGCGCGAGGACCCTCGCCGGCAGGTCGAGGCCTGGGCGAGCGTGGAGGGGGTCTGGATCGGCGGGGAGAGGCAGGCGCCCTGAGCAGCTACCAGCCCTGCATCCAGGGCTTGCTGCGGTAGCGGTCCCAGGAGTCCGCCAGCACCGTCACCACGGGGCCGTCCAGGCCGCCCCGGGCCGCCAGGCGCAGCGCCGCCACCACGTTTGTGCCCGAGGAGCCGCCCATCAGCAGCCCCTCTTCGCGGACCAGCCGCTTGACCATCGCGAAGCTCTCCTCGTCGCTGACCCGCTCCGCCGCGTCGATCGCGTCGCGGTGCAGGTTCGCGGGCAGCTCGCTGCCCCCGATGCCCTCCACCATGTAGGTGCCGTCGGGTCCGAGCGTGCCGGTCTCCACCCAGTCGGCGAGCCCCGATCCGACCGGGTCGGCCAGCACGACGACGACCCCGGGCAGTGCCGCCTTCAGGCGTCGGCCGACCCCGGAGATCGTGCCGCCGGTGCCCGCGCCAGCGACGAATGCGCCCACCCGCCCCCCGCTCTGTTCGAGGATCTCGGCGCCCGTCGTCTCCTGGTGGACCCGGACGTTGGCCGGGTTGCGGACCTGGTCCGCCAGGAACCAACCGTTCTCGGCCGCGAGGCGCGCCGCGACCGCGCGGAAGTTCTCGGGGCTGGAGGGAGGCGCGTTCGGCGTGATCAGGACCCGGGCGCCCATCGCCTCCAAGGCCAGGCGCTTGTCGGCGGACATCTTCTCGGGCATCACACACACCAGCGAACAGCCACGCGCCGCCGCCACCAGGGCGAGGCCGGCGCCGGTGTTGCCCGCCGTCGCCTCGATGATGGTCATTCCCGGTCGCAGCTCCCCTCGGGCCTGGGCGTCGTCCACGATCGCCAGCGCCAGCCGGTCCTTGATCGAGCCGCCCGGGTTGAGGTGCTCACACTTGACCCAGACGGGCGCCGGCAGCCCACGCCCGATGCGCGTCAGCGGGATGAGCGGGGTCCGGCCGATCAGGCTGATCATCGCGCCTCAGGTAGCACGAACCAGCTTCATGTTGAAGTCCGGCGTGCCCAGGGCGCCGTACAGGCGCACCCAGAGCGGCAGCCAGGCCTCGGTGCCGCGGCTGGTGCTGATGTCGCCCAGGTCGATCGGCGCGGCCCAGCCGAAGCTGCGCAGGATCTCGACCACGGCCGCCTTCGCCTGCGCATCGTCGCCGCTGACGAAGACCTCGGTCGCCTCGGGCACGCGGCCGGGATCCACCATCAGCAGACAGTTCATCGTGTTCAGCGTCTTGACCACGCGGGCCTGGGGGAAGCGGCGCTGGATCTGTTCACCCAGCGAGTCGCGGCCCGTGATCGAGAGGATCGGCGGGAAGCCCTGGCTGAAGTCCAGCGGGTTGGCCAGGTCGATCAGGATCTTGCCGGCCAGGTTGTCGGCACCCGCCAGGGCCAGCGCCTCCAGGCTGGCCCCGCCGCTGGTGCAGTTCCAGACCACCTCGGCCCAGGCGGCCGCGTCGGCGAAGGTGGCGGCGCGCCCGCCGGTCTCGGCGGCCCAGGCCGTCGCCGCGGCGTTGTCCGCCGTGCGCGAGCCCATCGTGACGTCGTGATCGAGGGAGCGGAGCTTGCTGGCGATGGCCTTGCCGACCATGCCGGTGCCGAGGACTGCGTGTCTCATGGGGGACTCCTTGGGGTGGGGGAGGGGCGGGACGAGGAGAAGGTAGCACCCCGGCAATGGGATACAATGAGGCTGGAAGTGAAGAGTTCATCAACCAGGAGTTGACAGTCATGCTGGCGGGCATCGAGCACTTCGTCGCCGTCGCCGAGGCCCGCAGCTTCCGCCAGGGCGCCCGCCGCCTGGGCCTCTCGGCGGCCGCCGTCAGCAAGGCCGTGGCGCGCCTGGAGGAGGCCCTGGGCGTGCGCCTGCTGGAGCGCAGCACCCGCTCCGTCGCGCTCACCCGCGAGGGAGAGCTCTTCCTCGGCCGCTGCCGCCAGGCGCTCGACGCCCTGCAAGCCGGGGCCGACGAGGTCGCCGCCGCGGGAGAGGCCCCCGTCGGCACCGTCCGCCTCTCCGCCTCGCCCGTCCTGGCGCGGCCCCTCGTCCAGGCCCTGCCGCGGCTGCGCGCCCGCCACCCCCGGGTCGAGGTCGAGCTCTCCCTCACCGATCGGCTCGCCCGCCTCGTCGAGGAGGAGGTCGACGTCGCCCTGCGGCTGGGCCCTCTGTCCGACTCTGCCCAGGTGGCGCGTCGGCTGCGCTCCCCCCGCTGGGTCACCGTCGCCAGCCCCGCCCTGCTCGCCCGCCAGGGGCCGCCGCGCCGCCCCGCCGAGCTGGTCGGCCTGCCCTGCCTGGGCTTCGTCTCGCCCGCGGGCGGCGTCGTCGGCTGGAGCTTCGCCGGCCAGGCCGCGCTCGACCTCTCCTTCCCCCTGCGCCTGGACCTGGGCGAGCACCTCGTCACCGCCGCCGTCGCCGGCCTTGGCTACGCCCAGGTCTTCGACTTCATGGTCACCGAGGACCTCGCCGCCGGGCGGCTCGTCGAGGTGCTGGCCGACTACGCCGCCCCCGGCCCGACCCTGCACGCCCTGTGGCGGCCCGGTCGGCAGCAGCTGCCGCGGGTGCGGGTCGTGCTGGACTGGCTGGTCGAGGTCCTGGGCTAGT
>DDSR01000490.1 GCA_002343455.1 Deltaproteobacteria bacterium UBA2385
CCCTCGGACCCCTCGGCCCGGCCCTCCACCGTCGTGCTGGTCATCGCCTGCACCGCCCGCGCCGACCGCTTCGGCGCCTGGGGCCACGAGCGTGACACCACGCCCCACGTCGACGCCCTGGCCGCCGCCGGCACCCGCTTCGCGCGGACCCTCTCCAACGCCGGCTGGACCCGCCCGGCGGTCGGCTCGCTGCTGACCGGCCTGCACCCCTACGCCGCCGGCGTCGACCCCGACGATCCCGGCGAGGCCTTCTCTGCCGGCCTCGCCCCCGAGGCCCTGACCCTGGCCGAGCGCTTTCAGCAGGCCGGCTGGGCCACCGTCGGCCTCACCGCCAACCCCAACGCCAACTCGCGGCTGGGCATGGCCCAGGGCTTCCAGCGCTACGTCGACACCGAGGAGTGGCGCAAGGTCCGCATCAAGCAGCCCGGGACCGAGATGGTCGCGCGCTTCCTGGAAGAGAGCGCCGACATCGAGGGCCCCCTGTACGGCCAGCTCCTCCTCGTCGACGCCCATGGGCCGCTGGACAGCGAGCGCCTGCGCCGGGCGAGCCTGGGCCTCTCCCCCCTGAGCGAGGGCACCCTCGCCGAGCGCTACGACGCCGCCCTCACCCGGCTGGACGACGCCATGCTGGCCCTCGACCGCGGCCTGGAGGCGCAGGGCCGCGGCGACCGCCTGCTGGTCCTGATCGGCGACCACGCCGAGGGCCTCAACACGCCCAGGCACGCCGGCAAGGGCCACAGCCACCACCTCTACGACGCCAACCTGCACGTGCCCTGGCTCCTGCACGGCCCCGGCGTCGCCGCGGGCGGGGTCGTCGAGGGCCTCACAGGCAGCGTCGACCTCGCCCCCACCCTGGCCTCTCTCGCCGGGCTGCCGGAAGCCCCCGGCGACGGCCTGGACCTCTCCCCCTGGGCGCGGGGAGAGGCCGAGGACCTGCCAGCGCGGGAGATGATCGCGATGACCCGCTACGGCCCCGTCGACAAGGGCCGCGTCACCGGCGAGGGCTTCACGCTGATCCAGACCTGGGCCGCCGGGGGCGAGGCCGTGCGCGGGGAGGTCGAGCTGTACGCGGCAGAGGACCGGGTTCAGCGGCGGGAGGTCTCGGCCCAGCACCCGGAGGAGACCATGCGGCTGAGGCGGCGGCTGGCCGAGGAGAAGGCGGCCTTGGAGGCGCGAGCGCTGCGCTGGCAGGGCGAGGTGGACGACGAGGTGCGGGGGCAGCTCGAAGCGCTGGGGTACGTGGAGTAGCGAGCGGAGGCGAGGAGTGGTTGGCCCGCAGGGCGACAGCCCGAAGGGGCAACTGCGACGAGGCGGAGCGAGCGGAGCCACGGACCCCAGCGCGTAAGAGACAGAGCGCTGGGGTATCTGGAGTAGCGAGCGGAGGCGAGGAATGCGTCGGGCTCAGATCACCCGCCCCAGGGAGAGCCCTCCGGCGAAGAGCAGGACGGAGAGCAGGGTCCAGCCCTGGGCCGGCACCACCCGGGCGGTCTGATCGGGGTCCGCCAGGAGGCGGCGGCAGGCGGCGAGCCCGTGGGGCAGGCCGGCCAGGCCGAGCAGGGCGGTCCAGGGCAGGTCGAGCAGCGGGACCAGCACGACCAGGCTGCCGTAGGCCGCGAGCACGATGGCGGTGAAGGCGCGGGCGGCCCGATCGGGGCCCAGCTGCACGACCAGGGTGCGCTTGCCCGCCGAGGCGTCCGCCTTGCGGTCGGGGAACTCGTTGATCCACAAGAAGGCCGTGATGAGGAGGCCCAGCGGGAGCGACAGCAGCACGACCTCGACCGACACCGTGCCCCGCTGCACCAGGAAGGTGCCGGCGGTGATGACCGGACCGTAGGCCAGCCCGACCGCCAGCTCGCCGAGCCCTCGGTAGGAGAGCTTGACGGGGGGGGCGTGGTAGAAGAAGGCCAGGGCCATGCCGACCAGCCCGAACCAGAGCACCGCGGGCTGCCGCCACAGCACGATGGCCAGGCCGGCCAGCGCACAGAGCAGGTAGGCCACCAGCGCCACGCCGAAGGCCTCCCGGCGAGACATCAGCCCGTCCACCAGGACCCGCTTGCCGCCGGAGAAGGGAGAGCGGTCGGCCTCGGCCACGGCCTGGTCGGTGCCCGAGTCCCAGTCGTAGACCTCGCCCGAGGCGTTCTTGGCCGCCTCGACGCAGAAGACGCCGGCCACCGTCACGGCCAGCCACCCCCAGCTGAGCGCCCCCTCGGCCGCCGCCAGGGCGGTCGCCAGGGTCATGCCCGCCACGCTGGCCAGGGTGATCTTGGGGTCGGAGACCCGCCAGACGCCTCGCCAGAAGGCGCGGCCCGGGCGCGCAGGAGCTTGGGAGGGAGCAGGGGGAGGAGCCTCCTTCACGCGATCACCTCGAGCAGGACCCAGACGGCGGCGGGCAGCAGGAGATTGTCGGAGGAGCGCGGCGACAGGGCCTCGGCGCCCGCCGCGACCAGGCCGGAGAGGACCAGGAGCAGGGGCGGTGTGCTCGCGCCCAGGACCAGCCCGGCGATGCCGACCCCGACCGCCGCGAAGACCCCCACCGCAATGCTGCCCTCGATCGTCTTCTGCTTGGCGCCGGGCACCCGGAAGCGGTGGCGCCCGAAGCGCAGGCCGACGGCGCCCCCCAGCCCATCGCCGAGGGCCAGGGCCAGCAAGGCCGCCCCGGCGGGGAAGGCCTCCACCGTGAGGCCGAGGGTGGTGAAGACCGCCACCGAGACGGTGTAGAGCGCCACCCCGGTCCAGGTCTCCGCGCCGGTGGCCAAGGTGTGGCGCAGGGCCCGCGCGGGCGCCGAGTCCGGCAGCAGCCGGGGGAGGCCAACCGCCACGAGGACGGCCCCGTAGGCGATGCCGAGCGGCCAGGCCCGCCCCTCCCACCAGGGCCAGCCCAGCACCCAGCTTCCCGCGCCGACGTGGACGAGATCGCGGGCGTGGGTGGAGGGGAGGCCCAGGGCGCGCAGGCCACCCACCAGCAGCAGCCCGATGGCCAGGAAGCCGAGCCAGGCGGCGGCCAGCAGCGGATCGCTCATCCGGGCCTCCCCGCGACGGCCTGCGGCGAACCGCCCGCCCGGATCCGCTCCACCGCCTCCATCGCGGAGGCCGCCGCCAGCTCGGTCCCGATGCCCCGGCCGCCTGCCCCGTCCCCCACGAGGTACAGCCCGGGCACAGGGGTCTCGACCGGGAGCCGCGCCGCGCCGACCTGCCCGGGCAGCTGGCCGTTGCAGATCGCCGCGTTGCTGGACTTGCCCATCCAGGCACCGATCGAGGGCACCGGCCGGAGCTCGCAGAAGAGCAGGTGTTCGTCCAGCTCCGGCAGGATCTGCCGCAGCGAGGCGAGGGCCGCCTCGCGCCACGCCTCTGGCGGGTCCGCCGGGTTCGAGGTGGTGGGGCCGTAGGCGCTGACCAGGATCAGCTGCTGTCCGGGCGGACCCAGGGTGGGGTCGTAGTTTGTTGGCACCGTCGCGTAGAGGGGCAGGGGGTCGGCGACCAGGCCCATGTCGATGGCCGCCACCATGCGCTCCAACAGCGGCAGGTCCAGGTCCATCAGGCCGAGACCGCGGCGGCTGACCCCGCCGATGAAGCAGCCCTCCTCCACCAGGGGGCGATCGAGGCCGAGCTTGAGCTGGTGGGCAGCGCCCGAGGGTCGGATGGCGGCTACCCGGTCCAGCCAGGCCTGGGGCAGGGGCTCGTCGCCCAGCAGGGGCAGCAGGTCCACCGGCGCGAGGTTGGCGGCGACCACGCCCGCCCGAAGCTCCAGCCCCTGGGCCGTCTGCACGGCCAGGCGGCCATCGGACCGCCGGCGGATGGAGACCGCTCGCTGTTCGACCAGCACCTCGCCCCCCCCTCGAAGCACCCTGCCCAGGAGGGCGTGCGGCAGGGAGTCCATGCCCCCCTCCACATAGGAGAGCTGGTAGTCCAGCAGCAGATCCCGCAGGGCGCGCACCGACTCGCCGGCAGAGACCTGCCAGGGGGGCAGGACGAAGAAGATGCTCGTCAGGAAGGCCAGCAGGGTGTAGGCGCGGGGGTCCCGCGTATGCGCCAGGATGAAGCTGTGGAGCGACCGTTCGTCCCACCGCCGCAGCTCCCGCTCGGTGAGGGTGAAGACGTGGAAGAGCAGGCGCGCGGCCGCCAGCGCCTGGGAGGGCGACAGCCCAAGGTCCCGGGCCACCTGCAGCCCGACCCGGGGCAGGCCGCTGCGGCGGGCAGGCGCGGTCGCCCCGAACAGGCCGCGACTGCGCACGGGGATGGCGTGGGTCAGGAAGCGCGGCGCCGGCAGGCCCAGCGAGGGCAGGTCGAGCGTCCGGAAGACCGACCCGAGGGGGCCGGCCGCGCCTCGCGCGATCAGGTGGCTGCCCAGGTCCATCTTGAAGCCGTCTCGCTGAACCGAGGCCAGGATCCCCCCCACCCGGGGGTTCTTCTCGAGGACCAGGACGCGCAGCCCCGCGTGCGCCAGCAGGGCCGCCGAGACGCACCCCCCGACCCCCGTGCCGACGACGACGGCATCCCACTCGACCGCGCTGGGGAGCTCGCGCGTGACGGGTGCCGGAATCGCGGTTGGGAATTCGGAGATCACCCTCCCTCCGCTTGCAAGCGGCGGGCCCCCCCTCGCCGGGCGTCGAGCGGCCGATCCTCGCCCGCAGCCGGGCCAGATCACCCAGCGAGGGTGTGCCAGCTGACACGGACCATCGCCTCTCCTACCCGTGTCCAGCCCCCACTCCCCCCCCTCCGGCCACGATACGCTCCCCACGAGCCTCACCCCGGAGCCCCGCATGCCCAGGCCCTCCTCCGCCGCCCTGGTCGCCGCTGCCCTCCTCGCCGCCCTCCTCCTCAGCCCGGCCCAGGCCGCCACCGACATCAACGTCGGCGAGCTCAGCGTCGACGGCCTCGTCGTGCGCGAGCTGAAGTGCAGCCTGAACAGCGGCGGCTTCATGGGCCCCATCACCGTGGTGGGCGCGCTCGCCCAGCAGCGCGGCACCATCGACGCCTGCACCCCGACCGGCGGCGCCTTTCGGGCGACCTGGACCTGGGCGGCCGGCAAGGTCGTCTCGCTCAAGGTGGACGCCAGCAGCCCCGCCGACAAGGCCGGCTGCTTCGAGAAGGCCCTGCAGGCCGCCTCGCCCTCGCTGGACGGGAGCTGCTCGGCCCTGGTCCTGGCCGGTGACGCCGCCGGCGCCGAGAAGGCCGCCGCCGCGCTGAAGCCCCCTCCCCCCTAGAGCTCCATCCCCGCCTCGACGCGCAGCTGCCGCTCGCCGAGCTGCACCAGCTCGCCCCCCTGGAGCTGCCGCCCGCGGCGGGTCTCGACCTGGCCGTCGACCAGGACCTCGCCGCCCTGGACGCGGACCTTGGCCTCGCCCCCGGACTGCACCATGCCGGCGAGCTTGAGGAGGTGGTCGAGGCGGATGGGGAGGGTCATGGGGAGTCCGAGCGAGAGGGGGGGAGCTCAGTCGCCGTACTCGACCAGCACCGGGCAGTGGTCGGAGAGGGCGGGCTGGCGGCCGACGATGACGGCCCGGCGAGCCTTGGCGGCGAGCGAGGGCGAGGCGAGCTGGTAATCCAGGCGCCAGCCGCGGTCCAAGAGGCGGGCTTGCCCCCGCTGCGACCACCAGCTGTACTCCTGCGCCCCCGGGTTGAGCGCCCGCCAGACATCGACCCAGCCCTGGTCGAGCAGGCGGCTGAACCAGGCGCGCTCGTGCGGAAGGAAGCCGCTGTTCTTCGCGTTGGCCTTGGGGTTGTGGATGTCCCGCTCGGTGTGGGCGATGTTGAAGTCCCCGCAGATCACCACCGGGCGCCCCTCGCGCAGCAGCTCGGCCGACCAGCCGAGCATATGCTCCATGAACTCCTCCTTGCGGGCCTGTCGCTCCTCGCCCGAGCTGCCGCTGGGCAGGTAGAGGCTGATCACCGTCGCGGGCTCCAGGTCGACCCGCAGCACCCTGCCCTCGGCGTCGGCCCAGGGCAGGCCGCAGTGAGAGGCCGCCTCTCGAACCGGCAGGCGGCTCCAGACGGCCACGCCCGAGTAGCCCTTCTTCTCGGCGTCGACCTGGTGGTGGTGCCACCCCTCGGGGGGCCGATGATCCGCGCCGAGCTGGCCTTGCTGCATCCGCACCTCTTGCAGGCAGTGCACGTCGGCGCCGCTCTGCTCCATCCAGGTGCGCAGCCCCTTGGAGGCCGCCGAGCGAACGCCGTTGAGGTTCAGCGTCGAGAGGGTCCAGGTCATTCATCCTCCGAGGGCGGGTTCCATGGGTGGGACAAGTCGTTTTCGCTTGCCCTGGCCACGGGGGAGCCTATGCTGTTGCAACCGACCCGCTTTCCGGGCATCGTAGCCGAACCGGACTCCACCCCAGGGCACCCCGTGACCGAATTCGTCCCCAGCCTGCGCTCCGTGAACGACGGCCGCGACATCCGCCTCAACGCCCAACAGGAGGCCGATCTCGGCCGCGCCATCCGCGCCGCCGAGCGCGAAGCCCGCGACGCCATCGGTGGCTGGGACGTGGCCGAGGCCATCCTCCGGCGCCGGCCGACCCGGGCCGAGCGGACCCGCGGCGGGGCCATCCGGCGCCTGCGCGAGGCCATCGACGCCATGCAAGAGGCGGCGCGCGTCTCCAGCGCCGACCCCGAGCTGCGACAGGACCTCGGGAAGGCCCTGAAGGCCTGGGACGAGAGCGAGAACCTGCGCTGGCAGCTCGCGATGAGCGGGATCCGCATCGCCCGGGGCGAGGCCCGCAAGCTGACCTGCGCCCTGATGAGCGAGGAAGACCTCGTGCAGGAGGGCTTCATCGGCCTGCTGCGCGCCGCCAGCCGCTTCGACCCCGACCGCGGCATCCGCTTCAGCACCTACGCCCGCTGGTGGGTCCGCGCCCAGATGACCCGCTCGATCGAGACCAAGGGCCGCATGGTCCGCCTGCCCGGCGGCGCCGTCGAACAGCTTCGCAACCTGCGCCGCGCGGCCGACCGCTTCGAGACCGACGGCGAGGTCTACGACACCGCCACCCTGGCCCAAGAGGTCGGCATCGAAGAGGCCCGGGCCCGCTTCCTGCTGGCGATCGGCGGCGTGGTCAGCTCCTCGCAGGAGGACGAAGAGGGTCACCGCCTGGAAGACCGCTTCGAAGCGGAAGAGGACGGCGACCGCATGGAGCTCTCGACCGAGGCCCGGCGCGTCTTCGTCAAGGTGGCCGACGTCTTCGACGATGTCCTCGACGAGCGCGAGAAGTTCATCATCAACCGCCACTACGGCCTGCACGGCGAGGACGAGCACAACATGGCCTCGATCGCCCGCGAGCTGGGCCTCTCCCGCGAGCGGGTGCGCCAGATCGAACGTCGCGCCCTGCGGCGGCTGCGCACCTCGATCTGAGGCGGGGGCCGCTCAGGCAGCCGGCGGATCCAGGCTCTCCTCGTAGATGCGCAGCAGGGCCAGCAGCATCGCCATCAGCACCGGGCCGACCAGCAGCCCGATGACGCCGAAGGCGGCCAGCCCGCCGAAGACCCCCAGGAAGACCAGCAGCGTCGGCATGTCGCTGCGGCCGCGCACCACCAGCGGCTTGACCAGGTTGTCGATGGTGCCGGTCAGCAGCAGCGACCAGATGGTGACGAAGACAGCCGCGCCGGGTCGGCCCTGCAGCAGCAGCAGGAGCCCGATCGGGACCCAGGCCGCCGCCGTCCCGACCAGGGGTACGAAGGCCAGCACCCCCGTCAGCAGCGCGAAGAGGACGGCGCGCTCCAGGCCCACGATCATGTAGCCGAGCCAGGCGACCAGCCCCTGCACGATGGCGGAGACCAACCCCGCGAGCACGACGTTGCGGGCGAACTCGGCGAAGACCTCGAAGAGGCGCTTGGTGTGCCGAGCCGGCAGGGGGCTGAGGCGCACGGCCCAGAGCAGCAGCTCCTGGCCGCGGTAGAGCAGGGTGGCCAGGGTCAGCAGGAAGACCGTCGACTTGAGCACGGCGCGCGCCGTCAGCCCGACGATGTTCGGCACGGACTGCCCGATGGAGCGCGCCAGGTCGGTCAGGGCCTCGCGCGCCGCGACCTGCATGGAGTGGGTCAGCACCTGGGGGCCGCCGGCCTTGTCGATCAGCCAGGCGACCAGCGGGACCCGCTGCAGCCGGGCCACCTGGCCGGAGAGATCGCCCGAGTCCAGGGCGCTGGCGAGCTCGTTGGCGAGGGCGACCAGCTCGCTGGAGACCAGCCAGAGCAGGCCGCTGACCGGGGCGACCACGCCGACGCTGATCCCCGCCATCGAGAGGGCCGTCGCCGGGATGGGCCGCCCCCCCAGGCGGGCCATCGTACGGCGGTGCAGGGGCCAGGCCAGCACGGTCACGACCGCGGCGATCAGGACCGCGTCGGCGAAGGGCTGGACCAGCCAGGCCGACAGCCCGATGGCCGTCAGCAGCATCAGCCGTAGCGAGAGGCTCGGCTCGGAGGAAGCGGTCACCCTTCACCTCGAGCGCAAGCTATCATCCGGCCGATGCCCACCCACATCCTCCTCGTCGGCAATCCCACCGCGCAGACCGGTCGCGCCGCCGCGCGCATCGACGCGGCCCTGTCGGCGATGCGGGCCCGCGGCTGGGACGCGCGCCTGCTGCCCACCGAGCCCGAAGGCCGCACCGTCGCCGCCGTGGCCGGCGCCGTCGACGAAGGCCCCTGGGAGATCGTCGTCTACCTGGGCGGGGACGGCACCTTCGCCGAGGTCGCCAAGGGCCTGTTGCGCGCCAGCCGGGTGGTGCCCATGGGCATGCTGCCCAGCGGCACCGCCAACAACCAGGGCCGCTCCTTCGGGGTCTCCGCCGATCCCGAGGCCCTGCAGGCCAACCTGGAGGTCATCGAGGCCGGCAACATCACCCGGCTGGACGTCGGCCAGGTCGAGAAGGTCGACGAGCACGGCGAGGTCCTGGGCCGCGAGCTCTTCTTCGACTCGATCGGCTGGGGCTTCCAGGCCGATGTGCTGGAGCAGCGCAACCGCGACCGCGAGGTCGTCGGCCGCATCCCCCTGCTGCGCGAGCTGTACCGGGACCAGGCCGTCTACGCCGGCGCCGCCCTCAACCGCTACCTGTCGAGCTGGGTCGAGCCGACCGTCTTCGACGCCGAGGTCGAGACCCGCGGCGCCCTGCACCGCTACACCCGCCTGACCGACCTGATCATCAACGGCACCCCCGTCTACGCCGGCGACTGGGTCCTCGACCGGCGCAGCGAGCCCGACGACGGCCGGATGGAGCTGGTCCCGGTCAAGGGCCGCCGCGAGCTGCTGACCAAGGCCGTGCTGGACTTCCGCCGCTCCCCCCTCTGGCGCGAGCACATCGACGCGATCGGCGCCTTCCACAGCGATGGCTACTCCGCCGACGCCTTCGACGTACGCCTCAGCCGGCCGGGCAAGTACGACATCCCCTGCCAGATCGACGGCGAGGAGTGGCTGGGAGGCGACAGCTTCAAGGTCCGGGTGCTGGCCAACCGCCTGCCTCTGCTGACCCCGCCCGAGTTCGTCCCGCCCTGGCGGGAGTCCAGCTGAGCCGCGACTCTGGCCGGCTGCGCCGGCGACGCCTACCAGGCCAGCCCGATCCCCAGGCAGAGCGCGCTGGCTCCGGCGAGGCCGTAGCTGCCGTAGGCCATGGCCTTCTGCCGGCCGTAGTGCGCGTCCAGCGTGTCGACCTCGCCGGCCGCGTCCATGCCGCCGTTCTGCGAGACCGCCAGCAGCGCGCTGGTCCCCGAGAGCAGGGCCGCCGCCCCGGCGCCGATGTACCAGCCCGTTCCCTTTCGCTTTCGCTCCGGCTCCACCGTCGCCGTCCCCCCCGAGGCCACCGGCGCGCCCGCCGGCGCCTCGACCCGCACCACCAGCGTCTGCTCGTCCGGCACCATCACGATCCGCGAGAAGACCGGCCCCTGCCCCTGCTCGCCAGCCTGCACCAGGTACAGCCCCGCCTCCAGGTCGATCGGCACCGGCAGCGGCGCCCCGTCCACCCGGGCGGTCTGGCCCTCGGCCATTCCTTGCAGCTCCAGCCTCCCCCTGCCGCGCTCCTGCTTGCCAGCCTCTCGCCAGAGGGCCTCCAGATCGGGGCCGAAGGACTGGGTCCAGTGATGGGGCGCCACCCGCCAGGCGCTGGCAAAGGCCTGGTCCCGCCCGATGCTGTCGCCCTCGACGTGCGCCATCGCCCCCTCCGCCAGCCAGAGCCTCGCCAGGACCTGCGCCTCGGCCGAGCCGGTGCAGCCGAAGGCCGCCTCGGCCCGATCCGCCGCCTCCCGGGCCAGATCGAAGCGGGTGGAGAGCACCGCCGCTTCGACCTCCCCGACGATCTCGCCGGGGTCTTCGCAGTCGGCGGCCCGCGCGGTGGAGGAGAACAACACGGCAAGGGAGAGGGTCACTCGGAGCGCCATACGTTTGACTCCTTGTTCCAGGTGTGGACAGTGGGATTGCGGCCGCCGACCGTGATCGTTCGGGTGATCGAGGCGCCATCCAGGGCCATGCTGATCGTGTGCTTGCCGGCCGTCAGGGGCAGGTTGTACAGCGGCGTGTTCTTGAAGGTCTTGCCGTCGATCACCACCTGCGCCCCCCAAGGCTCGGAGGCGAGGTTGACGAGGAAGGTGGCCACCGCAGGAGGCTCGGCGGCGGCGGACGCGGGCGAGGACCCCGCCGACGCGCTGGGCGCGACGACCGCAGGCGCGGCGGGAGCGACCTGCTCCACGGGAGGCGAGGGCGCGGCGGGTTCGACGCTGGCGCGCCGAGGGCTGGAGCGCGCTGCGGCGGGCTCGGCGGCGGGCTGCTGAGGCTCGGCAGGGGCGGGCTCGGCAGGGGCGGCCTCGACAGGGGCTGCCTCGACAGGGGCCGGCTCGACAGGGGCCGGCTCGACAGGGGCGTCCTCCGCCAGCGCGTCCAAGACCACCGGGGGCTCCGCGACCAGCTCCGCGGTCTGCTCGACCGGCGCCGGCAGCAGGCGAGGCACCAGGAAGAACGCGCCCAGGATCAGGATCAGCGCCGCCGTCAGGCCCGAGACCAGCGGCACGATCGGGCGCCTCCAGCGGGCGCTCTGCGTCGAGGAGGAGGCGCCGTGCAGCGAGGATGCGCCCTGCCGAGAGGAGGCCAGCGTGTCCGGCGGCCCCGGGTTCGGCCGGGAGAGGACGGTTCGCCCGCCGGAGGTGCTCGGGCGCAGCGGCGCCGGCTCCTCGGGTGCGGGCGGCGCCCCCCCGCCCAGGCGAGCCAGCGGCCCCTCGCCCAGCTGCGGAGGAGGGACAGCCGCCCAGCGCTGCCGCTGCTCCTCCAGCATCGGCGGCAGCGTGCGCCGCGCCCAGCGGATCAGCGCCTCGTCCGGCGCGAGATCGGCGAGGTGGGCCAGCGCCTCGTAGGCCTCGCCCGCGTCGGGGCGCGCCTCCGGCGAGAAGGCCAGCATCCCCGACAGCAGCCGGTCCAGGCCCTGGCGGAAGGCCAGCGGCCAGCGGCTGTCGAGCACCGCCTCGCGCACGGCCTCCATATGGGCGTTGAAGGCCGCCTCGTCCAGCGGCGCCCGCTCCATGTGCATGCCGGTGCTGATCTCGACCAGGGTCACGCCCAGGGCGTAGATGTCGACCTTGTTGCTGGAGGCGCCCAGCAGCCACTGCTCGGGGGCCATGAAGCGGGCCGTGCCGAACTGCACAGAGCCGGTCTTGCCCTCGCGCTCGAAGTCGGCCCGGGCGATGCCGAAGTCCAGCACCTTGACCCCGCCGTGTACGCTGACCAGCAGGTTGGCCGGCTTGATGTCCCGGTGGATCACCCGCAGCGGCTGGCTGCCTCGCAGGCCGGGGCTGCTCCAGGCCGCGTCCAGGGCGCTGGCGGCGGCCGCGCAGATCTGCACCGCCGCCTTGACCGGCAGGGCGCCCTTGCGCAGCAGCTCGGCGCAGTCCACGCCCTCGACGTACTCCATCAGGACCGCCGGGCGGCCGTCCAGCTCGGTCAGATCCATCACCCGCACGATGTGGTCGTGGTTGAGGCGAGCCAGCAGGCGGGCCTCGTCGCGCTGCCGGGCCGCCACGTCGGCGTCCGCGCTCATCTCGACCGAGAGCACCTTGACCGCAAGCCGCTGGACGAAGTCCTCGCGGCTGTAGACGTCGGCGAGGTACACAGAGCCAAAGCCGCCCTGGCCCAGGGTCTGGAGCAGCTCGATGCGGCGGCGAGGGGTGGGATCGGACATGAACGATCCAAGGTCAACAAGGGTGCCCGCAGGGTAGCACCCGGGGTACCGTCAGAGTCCAGTCGCGTCATGTCACGGCTCACCAGCCCCCACGATTCCGGGCCGGCCGGATCAGCGTCGGCAGATCGACCACCTCGGCTTCCTGCTTCCGCGTCCAGGCCTCCTCCCGCCAGGCGGCGCCCTCCTCGGGAGACGCTTCAAACGGCGCCTCCCCCTCCCCCAGCCACCAGGCCAGCGCACAGCCCAGGTCCACCGGCGGGCCCAGCAGGCTGGTCAGGGCCTCCTCCGTGCGCAGCAGGTCCGTGCGCCGCAGCAGCACCCCCGGCTCGGCGTCCAGCAGCAGCACCGCCACGCCCGAGGCGCGCAGGGCCTCCACCTCGGCCTCCCCCACCGCGCTCAGCGAGGCCTTGTCGAGCCGATCCAGGGCCCGCAGCAGGGGCTGGTCGTCCTGCCAGGCCTCCCAGGCCTCTGGCGGACGCGCCCCTGGGGGAAGCAGGATCGGGTTGGCGCTTGGCCGCCCATGAAAGCGGCGATGCACGCCGGGGCGCTGCGACATCATGCCCGGTCGGCGCAGGGGCAGCTCCAGGACCGCCCCCGGGGCGCCGCCCTCCAGCTCGGCGTGGCAGGAGCGATCGGCCAGATCGACGGCCTGCAGCGGCAGGTTGCGGCTCAACGCGAAGCTCTCGATCACCAGGGCCAGCCCCCACAGCGCCGGTCGGGGCGCCCGCACCGCCAGGGCGCCCAGGCCCAACGGGATCAGCACGCCGAAGCGCTCCGGCCAGGTCAGCCGCTCCAGGAAGGGGTGCAGGGCGCGCAGCCATGCGAAGGGCAGCGGGATCGTGTGGCCGCCCACCCGCAGCGGCTCCTGGGCCCACATCAGCACCGGGCCCAGCACCATCACCGCACCCAGCCCGGCCATCCACAGCCAGGGGCCCCGACCGCTCTGACGCGCCCCCAGCACCGCCGCCAGCAGCAGCACCGGGCTGACCCGGTTGCTGATGTCCATCGGCTCGCGGCGCAGGAAGAACGCTGGGTCGTTGCCATGCCAGGCCACGAAGCCCTCGCGGGCGCCCAGCGCGGCGATGCCCTCGGGCATGCCCATCGCCGGTGGAGGCTCCGCTCCCGCAGTCAGGGGGATCTCCCCCCAGCTCAGCAGGAAGGGGAGGAGGAAGGGGGCGCTGACCGCCGCCGTCACGAGGCCCAACTGGAAGAGGCGGAGCGCCGGGATCCCCCAGAGCAGCGGCAGGCAGCCCAGGCCCAGGAAGAGCGCGCCATACCAGTAGGAGAGGCCCGCCAGCCCCAACAGCGCGCCCGCCAACGCCGCCGCCGCCGCCGTGGGCCTCTCCCGGAGGCGCAGCAGCGCCAGCACGAACCAGGGTCCCCAGAAGGCCATCGCCTGGGGGGCGTGGTGCAGGTTGGCCTCGCGGGCGATCGGCTCGGAGAGGGCGAAGGCCGCCGCGAAGAGCCAGCCCGCGCCCTCGCTCCCGCCCAGCTTGCGGCCGAGCGCGTGGGCGGCCAGCCCGTTGAGGCTGAGCACCACCAGCCACCACAGCCCGTCGGAGAGCGGGAAGGGCAGCAGCAGGTCGAAGAGCGCGCCCGTGAGGTGGTCGAGCAGGTTCGGGGTCAGCTCCAGGATCGGGTAGCCGCCCGGCGCGAAGACCGCCTCGCTCCAGGGGGCCCGGGCGGGGTCCCGCAGCAGCTCGGCGACCGCCCCCCGCAGCATCACCGTGTCCCACAGATCGACGTTGTCGAAGCCCGGCAGCGAGCTGAGCGGGGCGGTGGCCCAGCGGCCCATCATCGCCAGGGCGAGGGCCAGGCAGCCGAGCACGCGTACAGGGGAGGAGCGATCCATCGCCGCGCAGGCTACCCGCTTTCGCTTGGAGGAGCCTTGCCCGAGCTGCCCGAGGTCGAGCTGATGTGCCGCGCCTTGCACCGCTGGTGCGCGGGACGCGAGCTGCTGGGCCTCGACGTGCTCGACGAGAAGCTGCTGCCCGCCCAGGACCTGCGGGGACAGCGCGTCTCCCGGGTGGAGCGCCGCGCCAAGCTCGCCCTGCTCTTCATCGACGCGCAGGTCCTGGTCCTGCACTTCCGCATGACCGGCGGCGTCTGCGCCCTCCCCTCCCCCGAGGCGCGGCCGCCCCACGCCCGCCTCCGCCTGCGCCTGGGAGGTCCGGGCTCTTCGGGCGAGGGCCCCCCCGCCGTCGCCCTGGTCGACCCGCGCCGCTTCGCCACCGCCCGCTTGCTGCCCGAGGAGGAGCTCCCCGCCCTGCTGGCCGGCTTCGGCCCCGAGCCCTGGCCCGAGCCTCGGGACGGCGCCTGGTGGGCGGCCCGCCTCGCCGGCCTGCGCGGCCCGCTCAAGCCCGCCCTGCTGCACCAGGAGCGCGTCGCTGGCATCGGCAACATCCTGGCCAGCGAGTGCCTCTTCCTGGCCCGGATCGACCCGAGGACGCCGGTCCCCTCCCTGCAACCCGCGCAGTGGGAGGCCTTCGCCGCCGTCGTCGGGCCCTTCATCGACGCCGTCCTGGAGGCCGAGCAGCGCAGCTTCGACGACGAGAGCGGCATCGCCTACGTCAACACCGGCGGCCCCAACCCCTTCGCCGTCTACGGGAGGGAGGGCCAGCCCTGCCCCCGCTGCGGCGCCCCCCTCCAGCGCATCGTCCAGGCCGGCCGCGGCACCTGGCTCTGCGAGGGCTGCGTGGGGTCTATCTAGCTAGTGCCTGGCACTAGCTAGTCACACCTCGACCCGCCCGCCGCAGCAGGGCCCGCACCCGCAGCTCCAGCTCCTCGGGGTCGAAGGGTTTGGGCAGGTAGTCGTCGGCGCCCGCCTGCAGCCCCTGCTTGATGTGGGCGGCGTCGCCTCGGGCGGAGAGCATCAGGATCGGCAGCGCGGCCGTCGCCGGATCGTGCTTGAGCCGCTCGCAGACCTCGTAGCCCGAGAGCTTCGGCATCATCACGTCCAGCACCAGCGCGGCGGGGGCCTTGCGCGCCACCTCGGCCAGGGCCTCCTCGCCGTCGCGGGCGAAGCGCACCTCGAAGCTGTCCTCCAGGGCGATCCCGACCAGCTGGAGGATCTCCTCGTGGTCGTCGACCACCAGCACCTCGGGCCGGGAGGCCGTCTCGGCGCTCGGCGTCACCACCGCGACCGGCACCGCCTCCGGCGCGTCCGCGGCTGCCGCGCTCTCCACCGGGGCTACCTCTTGCCCCGCCGAGGGCAGCTCCACCCGCCAGCCCTCCGAGATCACCGCGCCGCGCTCCCAGCGGTCCACCGGCACGGCGCGGGCCACCTCCTCCAGGGTCGTCTGGCCGGCCGCCACCTTGTCCAGGGCGTCCTCCAGCAGGGTGCGCATGCCTCCCCGCCGGGCGATCGCCCAGAGCTCCCGATCCGTACGCCGCTGGTGGATCGCCTCGCGCAGCTCCTCGTCGACGCGCATCACCTCGAAGACGCCGATGCGACCGCGGTAGCCGACGTACTCGCAGGCCGGGCAGCCATCCCCCACCCGCCGCACCCCGGGCCCGAGCTCCAGGGGAGGTACACCCAGCCGCTGCCAGTCCTCCTCCCCCGGCGCCGACACCACCGAGCACTCCGCGCAGACCTGCCGCACCAGCCGCTGGGCCACCACGCCGAGCAGGGCCGAGCCCACCAGGAAGGGCGCCACCCCCAGGTCCACCAGCCGCGTGACCGCGTCGACCGCGTGCCCGGTGTGCACGCTGGAGAGCACGAGGTGGCCCGTGTTGGCCGCCTCCACCGCCGCGTCGGCCGACTCGTGGTCGCGGATCTCGCCCACCACCATCACGTCCGGGTCCTGCCGCAGCAGCGAGCGGATGCCCGCCGCGAAGCTCATCCCGATCTGGGCGTGGACCTGCACCTGGGAGATGCCCGGCACCCGGTACTCGACCGGATCCTCCAGGGTCACGATGTGGGTCGACTCGCTGCGCAGGCGGTTGATCGTCGCGTACAACGTCGTCGACTTGCCCGAGCCCGTCGGCCCCACCACCAGCACCAGCCCTTGGGCCTGGCTGACCAAGCGGTACCAGACCGCCAGCGCGCGGCGATCCCAGCCCAGACTGCCCAGGTCCACCTGGAGCATGCGCGGGTCGAGCAGCCGCACCACCGCCGTCTCGCCGAACTGGCCGGGCACCGTCGAGACCCGCAGATCGATGTGCCGCTCACCCAGGGTCACCGCCAGGCTGCCGTCCTGCGGGCGGCGACACTCGTAGACGCTCAGGCCGGCGATCACCTTGAGGCGGCTGGTCAGCGGCGCCGTCGCCCAGGGCGGGAGCTGCAGCACGTCGCGCAGCATCCCGTCGACCCGGTAGCGCACCCGCAGCCCGTCGGGGGTCGGGCTGAGGTGCACATCGCTCACCCCGCGCTCGATGGCCTGGGCGAAGACGAAGTCCAGCAGCTGCACATAGACCTGGCCCTCGTCCTCGCCGGAGGAGAGGCGATGGCCCGCCGAGCGGGAGAGCTCTCGGCCCGTGCGAGGAGGAGGCGCCACGCGCATGGCCTCGGGCACGCTGTCCAGCAGCCGGCGGGCCATCGGCTCCAGGTCGTAGTGGCGGTTCACCGCCAGCAGGATTCGCGAGGGGGCCGCTACGACAAGCACCAGCGGGGCCCCCAGGATGAACTGGAACTCCGCCTGGGCCCCCATGTTGCGCGGGTCGGCCATCGCCACCCGCACCGGCGCCCCCTTGGGGATCGAGCCGTCGGCGGCCGGCACCCGGTGCATCGGGATCGCCTGGTGCTGCTCGGCCATCTCCCGGGGCAGCCGCCAGATCAGGCTGGCCTCGATGCCCTCCGCCACCGGGTCCACATAGGGCAGGCCCGCCTGCACGGCGACCGCCTTGGCCACCGCCACATCGTCGCAGGCGCCCATACGGATCAGCAATGCGCCCAGGCGCTCGTGCTTGCGAAGCTCTCGCTGGGCGCGCACCGCCTGCTCCAGGGCCTCGGCCCCCACCGCCCCCTGCTCCCGCAGCAGCTCCCCGATCCTACGCTCGTTCATGTTCGTCGCTCCCCGCGACCGGAAGGTGAATGAAGAAGCAGCTCCCCTCGCCCACTCGCGAGCGCACCCCGATGCGCCCCCCCATGGCCTCGACGAGCTGCCGGCAGATGAAGAGGCCCAGCCCCGAGCCCCCCGCCAGCCGGGTGTCGGCGCGCTCGGCCTGGAAGAACTTGTCGAAGATGCGGTCGAGCTTCTCGGGGCCGATCCCCCGCCCGCTGTCTTCGACCTCGATCACCGCGCTGGCCGCAGGCGCCTCGCCCTCCAGCCTGGCCCGCACCGCGATGCGCCCGCCCCGTGGGGTGAACTTCAGCGCGTTGCCGACCAGGTTGCCCAGCACCTGCTGCATCCGGAAGGGATCGACCTGCACCTCGACCCCCGGGGGCGCCTCCCCCTCGACCACCAGGCTGAGCTCCCGGGCGCTGGCCCCGCCCTGCCAGGTCGCCTCGACCTCCGCCAGCAGGGCCGCGAGCTCCACGCGCTGCAGCTCCACCGGCAGGCGCCCGGACTCCAGGCGAGAGGTGTCCAGCATGTTCTGCACCATCGACTTCAGCACCGCCGACTGGCCGGCGATCGTCTCCACGAACTCGAGCTGGCGAGGCTGGAGCTCGCCCGCCTTGCCCCGCAACAGCAGCCGCGCGTAGCCGTCGATCGCCGTCAGCGGCGTCTTCAGCTCGTGCGTCACGACGCTGAGGAACTCCGCCTGCAAGCGGTCCAGCTCCCGCTCGGCCGAGATGTCGCGCAGCATCAGCAGCCAGGCCCCCGCCTCGCCCTGCTGCAGGGGCGGCACTGGCCGCAGGCTGGCCCGCAGCGAGACCCGCGGCTGCCCGGGGCTGCCCTCCCGTGACAGCTCCAGCTCGCCTGCCTCCCGGCGGCGCAGCCGGGCCTCGTCCAGCTCGGGGGCCAGGGTCTGGATCAGCACCCCGACCTTCGGCTCGACGCCCGCGGGCACCACCTGCCACAGAAGCGTCTCCGCCCGCGGGTTGATCTGTAGCACCCGCCCCCCCCGGTCGATCAGCAGCACCCCGTCGTTCATATGGGCCAGGATCGCCGTCTCGCGGGCCGAGCGGGCCTCCTGCTCGTGCAGCGAGGCCACCAGGTTGTCCCGGGCCTGCCGCATCGCCACCGCCAGGGCGGCGATCTCCGGGGCGCCGGTCGGCTCGGGGATCTCCGCCGAGAGATCCCCCCGCGCCACCGCCCGCGAGGACTCCGCCAGGGCCAGCAGCGGCCGGTAGAGCAGCCCGTGCAGGCTGCCCGCCGCCACCATCGTGATCGCCCCCACCAGCAGCACCCAGGCCACCCCCCAGGGGAGGTAGGGCAGCACCTGCTCCACCCAGATCGGCCGGGGTGAGGCGATCGCCAGCTGAGCGCTGCCGCGCAGGTGCCGGTGCGTCTGGAGGATCTCCACCAGCGCCGCTGGCGGCGGATCGGAGGCCGCCGCGCCCGTGGTGTACGAGGCCATCGCCCGCTGCCAGGCCTCCAGATCGGCCACGACCGTCGGCACCTCGGCGGCTACCGGCAGGAGCAGCGGCCCTGCCGCCTGCCGCCCCCAGTCCAGCTCCTTCCGCACCGCCGGATCGCTCAGATCCCCCGTCAGCGCCAGCTCCTGCGTCGTGTCCACCATCCCCTGCATCGCCAGCACCGCGTCCAGCACCTGCCGCGGCGGGCTCTGCGCCAGGGCCGAGAAGAGCACGATCGCCAGCGCGAACAGCGCCACCGAGTTCAGCGCCGCCAGCAGCAGCACCACGCTCAGGCGGTAGCGGATCCCGTGCCGGATGCTCTCCATCCTCGCTCCTCTGGGGCATCATGCACCAAGGCGCCTCGCCCTGTCCTCTGCCCGGAAGCCCTGTCCTCTGCCCGGAAGCCCCGTGCCCAGCCTGCTCCCCCTCGACCTGCCCACCGCCCGCGCCCTCACCGAGCGGCCCGATCCGAGCGGGCCTGCCGCGACCCTCCCCGCCGCCGTCGACGAGCTGGCAGTCTTCAGCCCCGAGGAGTGCCGGCGCATCGTCGCGCTGCGAGACACGCTGGGCTTTGACCAGGCCCGGGTCGAGTCGCGCGAGCAGACCCACGAGGGCCCCCTGCGCCGCGACCTCAGCCCCGAGATCCGCAACACCGAGCGCACCCACGTCCTGCACAGCCGCGAGCACGCCTGGATCTACGACCGCCTCGCCGCCCTCGTCGAGCGCATCAACGCCGCCACCTGGGACTTCCGCATCCACTACATGGAGCCGCTGCAGCTGCTCAGCTACCCGCTCGGCGGCCACTACGCCTGGCACACCGACCTCGGCGCCCGCGGCCTCCTCGCCCTCCGCAAGATCAGCGTCACCGTCCAGCTCTCCCCCGGCGAGGACTACCAGGGCGGTGACCTGGAGATCCTCCACGGCGGCCGGGTCCACATCCCGCCTCGCCCCGTCGGCTCGGCGGTGCTCTTCCCGTCCTGGCAGCCCCACCGGGTCACGCCGGTCACCGGAGGGGTGCGGCGGGCGCTGGTGCTGTGGGTCGTCGGGAAGAAGAGCCTGCGCTGAGGGGTGCCCTCAGGCATCCACCTCTTCCACCAGGTCCATCCAGGCCGTGATCTCCCGGAAGCGGCTGCTGCTGTCCTTGCCCAGCAGATCCCCCATCACCTGCTCGGTCTCGAGCTTCACGCCCTCGGGGATGCTGACCCGCAGCAGCCGACGGCGCCGCGGGTCCAGCGTCGTCTCGTACAAGGTCTTCGGCATCATCTCGCCGAGCCCCTTGAAGCGGCTGATCCGGGGCTGAGCGCGCGGCGGCAGCCCCTTCAGGATCTTGTCCCGCTCCTTGTCGCCGGCCGCCCAGGCCGTCTTCGTGCCGTGGTCGATGCGGTACAGAGGAGGCTGGGCGATGTAGACGTAGCCGTGCTCGATCAGGGCGCGCAGGTGCCGGTAGAAGAAGGCCAGGAGCAGCGTGGCGATGTGGTGCCCGTCGCTGTCGGCGTCCATCAGCAGGATGATCTTGTGGTAGCGCAGCCGCCGCGGGTCCAGGTCCTTGCCGATGCCGCAGCCGAGCGCCTTGACGATGTCGGAGAGCTCGGCGTTGGCCAGCACCTTCTTCAGATCGGCCTGCTCGGCGTTGAGCACCTTGCCGCGCAGCGGGAGGATCGCCTGGCTGCGGCGGTCCCGACCCTGCTTGGCCGAGCCACCGGCGCTGTCGCCCTCGACGATGAAGAGCTCGCTCTCGGCGGGATCGGTGTTCGAACAGTCCGCCAGCTTGCCCGGCAGGTTCAGCCGCCGGTTCGTCGCCGACTTGCGGGTCACCTCTTCCACGGCCGCCCGGCTGGCCTGCCGCGCCTTGGCCGCCATCACCACCCGCATCAGGACCGCGTCGGCCACGCTGGGGTTGTCGTTCAGCCACTGTTCGATCGCCGGCCGCACCAGGCCGTCGATCTGCCCCTTGACCTCGGGGTTGTTCAGCTTGTCCTTCGTCTGCCCCTGGAACTGCGGCTCGGTGAGGAAGACAGAACAGATGGCGAAGAGGCCCTCGCGGATGTCGTCCGCCGTGATCTTCACGCCGCGCGGCACGTTCTTGTCGTGGCTGTCGATGAAGTTGCGCAGCGCCTTGACCACGCCGTCCTTCAAGCCCTGCTCGTGCGTGCCGCCGTCGTTGGTCGGGATCCCGTTGACGAAGGAGCGGAAGCGCTCCCGCGGCGCGTCGGTCCAGACCATCGCCAGCTCGATCCGCAGATCGTCCGCGCCCTGGTCGCCCGGGCGCTCCAGCAGGAAGGCCCCCTCGGAGGTGCGGGTCACGCCCTGCTCGGTCACCACGAAGTTCAGGAAGTCGAGGACGCCGCCCTCGTGCTGGAACTCCTTGCGGTTGCCGGTGACCTCGTCCTTGAAGACGATGCGCAGCCCCTTGTTGAGGTAGCCGCAGATGTCCAGGTGCTCCTGGATCCAGTCGGCGTCGAAGACCTGGTCGCCGAAGATCTCGGGATCGGGCGTGAACTGGATCGTCGAGCCCGTCCCCCGGCCGGGTCCGGTCACCTTCAGCTTGCCCGTCGGCTGCCCGCGGTCGAAGGTCTGCTGGTACTCCTTGCCGTCGCGGCGGACCGTCGCCACCAGCTTCTCGGAGAGGAAGTTCACCACGCTGCTGCCGACGCCGTGCAGGCCGCCGCTGGTCTTGTAGGAGCCCGGCTCGAACTTGCCGCCGGCGTGCAGGGTGGTGAAGATCACCTCCAGCGCCGGCTTCTTCAGCTTGGGGTGGATGTCGACCGGGATGCCGCGGCCGTTGTCCTCGACCGAGACCGTCCGACCGTCCTTGTGCAGCACCACCCGGATCAGGCTGGCGTAGCCGTTGATGGCCTCGTCCACCGCGTTGTCGACGATCTCCCGCACCAGGTGGTGCAGGCCCGACTTGCCGGTGCCGCCGATGTACATGCCCGGCCGCTTGCGCACGGCCTCGAGTCCTTCGAGGACCGTGATCGAGCTGGCGTTGTAGGACTCGCTCATCTCACTCCTCCCCGCCATCGGGCGTGTCGCGGTGCGGGACGATCAGCGGCTGCTGACCGGCGGGAGCCTCGGGTTGGCGGTAGAGCTCGTCGAAGCGCACCGGCTCGACCGTCCACTCCACGAAGCGGTCGCGCCGCAGCACCTCGCGCCCCTTGCCGCCGCGGGCCGCCTCGTACTTGTTGGGGCGGACCACCTCTTCCCGGCCCTGGCGGGTCTTGACCACCACGCCCCCCATCTTGTCGCGGGCCAGGCCGAAGGCCATCACACGGTCCTCTGCGGTCAGCTTGATGGCCGTCACACCCTTGGCGGCCCCCTTGGCGAAGCTGATCTCCATCACCGGGAAACAGAGCGCCCGGCCCTCGACCGTGGCCAGGCTGACATTCTCACTGCCGTCGGCGATCAGCACAGCGATCACGCCGTCCCCGGCCTCGTCCGGCTTCAGATAGCGGCGGCCCGCGCGGGTGCTGGGCTCGGCGTGCGAGTTGAGGTCGAAGCGCACGCAGCGGCCCTTGCGGGTCAGGGCCACGCCCCAGGGAGGCGGTGTCTCATCCGTCATGAGGCCGGCCATCCAGCCCGGGCTGAGCTTCGGCAGAGCGCGGCGGTCGTTGACCACCACGCCGATCACCCGCTCTCCGTCGCTGAACTTGAAGTGCCGTTGTACCGGCTCGCCATGGCCGGTCGTCGCCGTGATGCCGTCCAGGCGAAGCACATAGGCGCTGCCCTGGTCGGTGTAGAAGGTCGCCGTGCTGCGAGTACCGGCCCGTGCGATCCAGCCGATCGCGTCGCCCTCGCGGATGCGGATCTTGTCGATGCCGGTGAAGCTGCTCTGCCGCTTGATCCAGCCGTCGCGGGTCACGATCAGGAAGGTCTCTTCGTCGACGATGTAGGCCGACTCGTCGAAGGCGGCCACCGCCGCCTCTTCCCCGCCCAGCTCGGTGCGGCGCTTCTCGCCGTAGGTCTTGCGGATCTCCAGCAGCTCGGCCCGCACCACCGCCCACAGCTCGGCATCGCTGGAGAGGATCGCCTGGATCCGCGCCGCCTCGGCCCGCTTCTCGGCCAGCTCGGCCCGGATCTCCAGGATCGAGAGCTTGGCGAGCTTGTAGAGCTGGAGATCCAGCACCGCCTCGGCCTGCACATCGGAGAGGTCGAAGCGCGCGATCAGCCGCTCGGCGGCGTCCCGCTTGCCGTCCGAGGCGCGGATCAGCCGGATGGCCTCATCCAGCGCGTCGAAGAGGATGACCAGCCCTTCCAGGATGTGGATGCGCTCCAGCAGCTTGCGCAGCTCGTACTCGAAGCGCCGCCGCACCGTCAGGAAGCGGAAGTCCAGCCAGTGCCGCAGCATCGCCCGCAGGTCCAGCCGCTCGGGCGCGCCCACCAGCGGGTTCTCGGTCGGCACCAGGGCCGTCATGTTGACCGGGAAGGTCGTCTGCAAGGGCGTGTGCTTGCAAAGGAAGGCCATGGCCGCGTCGGCGTCCTGCTGGACCCCGGCCACGTCCCCGGCGCTGCGGCGGCTGCGCAGCTCGCAGACCACCCGGATCTCCTCGGTCGACTCGTCCCGCACGTCCACGAGCTGGGGCAGGCGCCGCTCGGCGACGAGCTGCCCGATCTTCTCGACCAGGCTGGCCTTGTTCACGCCGTAGGGGATCTCGGTGATGATGACGTGGTCCTTGCGGGAGACATGCTCCAGCACCCAGCGGCCGCGCAGGCGCACGCTGCCGTGACCGGTCTCGTAGATCTCCCGCAGCTCCAGGGCCGAGTTGAGGATCACCCCCCCGGTCGGGAAGTCGGGCGCCTTCAGCTTGCGGCAGAGGGCGCTGACGTCGGCGTCGGGCTGGTCGATCAGCAGCACCGCCGCGTCGATCACCTCGCGCAGGTTGTGGGGCGGGATGCGGGTCGCCATGCCGACGGCGATGCCCTCGACCCCGTTGACCAGCAGCTGCGGGAACTCGGCCGGCAGGACCACCGGCTCCTGGTGCTGGCCGTCGTAGTTGACCCGGAAGTCGACGGTCTGCTTGCCCAGCTCGTCCAGCAGCTCCATCGCGATCGGCCGCAGCTTGCACTCGGTGTAGCGCATGGCCGCCGCGCCATCGCCGTCCAGGCTGCCGAAGTTGCCCTGGCCATCGACCAGCGGGTGCAGCAGGCTGAAGGGCTGCGCCATGCGGACCATGGCGTCGTAGATGCTGGTGTCGCCGTGCGGATGGTACTTGGCCATCACCTCGCCCACGACCGCCGCGCTCTTGCGGAAGCGCTCCTCGGGCCGCAGGCGCAGGTTGTGCATCATCGCGTAGAGGATGCGGCGCTGCACCGGCTTGAGGCCGTCGCGCACATCGGGCAGGGCCCGGGCCGTGATGACCGACAGCGCGTAGTTGAGGTAGCGCTCGCGCGTCGCCTCGTGCAGCGCGACCGTATCGCCGCTGGGGGGGTCGTCGTGGGGAGGATCGTCGTGGAGGGTCATCGGCGGAGGGTCGGGAGGGAGAGGGAGAGGGGCAGCGGGAGGCGGGAAGAGCGGCGGGAGCCCCTTCCTGCCACGGCGGGGCCGAGATGTCCAGCCGGAGCGCGAGGGTCGCTCGGACGGAATTTGTCCGGGGCGCGCGGAGGCAGCCAGAAGACCACGGACCCTGGAGCGGACCGCGCGGAGCGGCGTCGCACATTTGGGTTGATCAACGGCGGTCCGAGCTCAGGCCCGCCCGCACTCATCCGCGCCCACTGACCCCCGGCACCAGCCCCCGCTCCACCAGCAGCTCGGCGTTTCCGATCGCCGCACCCGCCGCCCCCCGCACCGTGTTGTGCGCCAGGGCGTAGAACTTCAGCCCCATCACCGCACACTCCTCCAACCGACCGACCGTCACGGCCATGCCTCCGCCGGCGTCGACGTCGAAGCGGGTCGAGGGCCGATCCCGGCGCTCGGTCAGCTCCAGCAACGGCCGGGGCGAAGAAGGCAGGCCCTGCACCTCTCCCTGCCACTCGCGCATGGCCTGGGCGGCCTCCGCCACCGAGGGCGATCCCTGCAGCCGCGCGTGTACGCCGACCAGGTGCCCGTCGGCGGTCGGCACCCGCACGCAGCGGGCGCTGACGGCGAAGTCGGCGGGCTGGCCGGGCTGGCCGAGGATCTTCTGCGGCTCGACGTTGAGCTTGTCCTCTTCGTCCCCGGGGTGGGGGTGGACGCTGCCGACCATGTCCCAGGCGCTCTCGCCGGGGTAGCCCGCCCCGCTGACCGCCTGCCAGGTGCTGACCAGCAGGGCCTGCACCGGCCAGCGCGCATGCAGGGGGGCCAGGGCCAGGGCCAGCGGCAGGGCGCAGCAGTTCGGGTTGGCGAGGATGTAGCCCCGATCGGGGTCCCCGCCGGTCTGCCGATCGAGCAGGGCGAGGTGCCCCGGGTTGAGCTCGGGGATCACCAGCGGCACATCGGGGTCGGCCCGGAAGGCCGAGGCGTTGGTGACGACGGCGAAGCCCGCCTCGCGGAAGAGGGGCTCCAGCTCGCGCGCGGCGCCGCTGTCCAGCGCGCTGAGCACCAGCCGCACTCCCGCGGGCATTGCCTCGGGCCGGCAGGGGAGGACCTGCATGGCCGCGACCTGGGGAGGACAGCGGCCCGGCAGGCGCCAGGGCGCGGCCTGGTCGAAGCGCTGACCGGCCGAGCGCTCGCTGGCGGCGAGGGCGACCAGCTCGAACCAGGGGTGGTCCTGGAGGAGCTGGATCATGCGCTGGCCGACCATTCCGGTCGCGCCGAGGATGGCGATGGGGGTGCGGGTCATGAGGCTGCTGCTAGCCCGATCCGCGCGCCGCGCCGAACGGTGGGGTTGCCGTTGTCTTTCTCCTTCAGGTGTATAGCCACTACCCAAGGGCCATCGCGAGATGCCCCTACCGGTCGGTCCCGACCGGGGACACGCTGGCCCACCCCCCTCGTACTGGGAGGCGGCCAGAGGTCTGTCCAGACCATCCCCCAATGGAGTCCACCATGACGACATCGAACACGAGTGCGCGCGCGGACGGCAAGGCCAAGGAGATCGGCGGCACCATCAAGAAGAAGGTCGGTGTCCTCATCGGCAACGAGCAGATGCAGGCCGAAGGCAAGGCCAAGGAGCTGCAGGGCAAGTCCAAGCAGGCGACGGCCAAGGCCGGCGAGCGCGTCAAGGGCACCATGGAAGAGCTGACCGGCGGCGTGAAGGGCAAGGTCGGCGATCTGATCGGCAACGAGCAGATGGAAGCCGAGGGCAAGGCGCGGAAGCTGAAGGGTCAGCTCCGGCAGAAGATCAACGAGTAGCGGGCGACCAATCCCGAGCAGGAGGACGGTCAGGCACAGCGGAGCGCCCCGCACGATACGCTCCGCCCCATGTCTGACCGCGCCGAACACCTCCTGCAGCTCACCCGCGCCCGCCGCGTCACCTTCTCCACCGGGGGCCAGGCCAGCGGGCCCGGCGGGGGCCTCGCCGCCTCGGTCGACCGCCTCGGCATGCCGGCGATGGCCGCCGACCTCGCCGAGGGCGAGGAGCTGCGGCTGGAGGACGAGGGGGTCAGCCTGGTCCTGCGGCGCGAAGGGCCCGCCCACGGCCGGATCCGGGTGAGCTGGGAGGGCGGGCCCTCCTACGAGGAGCAGCTCGTCCTGCCTCCGCTCGCCGCGGCTCCCCTCCCCGCTCCGGCACCCCAGCCCTCTCCCTCCTCCTCCCAGCCCGTCCCGGCCTCCGCCCTAGCATCGCTAGACTCCCCCCTCTGGGCCCACGCCGACGGCCTCTACGGCGACGGGCCCGGCCCCGGACCGCTGCGCGCCTTCATCCCCCCGACCCCCACCTCCAGCCTGGGCTCGGCCTCCTTCCTCCAGGCCCACGGGGTGCGGGCGACCTACGTCGCCGGGGCGATGGCCGGCGGCATCTCCAGCGAGGAGCTGGTGATCGCGATGAGCAAGGCGGGGATGCTGGCCTGCTTCGGCGCCGGAGGGCTCTCGCTGGAGCGGGTCGAGCAGGCGGTCGAGCGCTGCCGAACAGCGCTAGGCAGCGCTCCCTACAGCTTCAACCTGCTGCACAACCCGGTCGAGCCCCAGGTCGAGGAGCGCACGGTCGACCTGTACCTGAAGGGCGGCGTGCGGACGATCTCCGCCAGCGCCTACATGCGCCTGACCCCGGCGGTGGTGCGCTTCCGTCTAGCAGGCATAGGTCTGGAGGGGGGGCAGATCCGGACCCCCCATCGGGTCATGGCCAAGGTCAGCCGACCCGAGGTGGCCGAGCAGTTCTTCCGTCCCGCCCCCGAGGCCATCCTGCGCGAGCTGGTGGCCAGCGGCGCCATCAGCGAGGCCCAGGCGAAGCTGGCGGCCCAGGTGCCGGTGGCCGAGGACGTCACGGTCGAGGGCGACAGCGGCGGCCACACCGACCACCGACCGCTGGTAGCCCTGCTCCCGGTGATCCGGCGGCAGCGCGATCGTATCGCCACCGAGCAGGACTACGCCTCCCGCGGGATCCACCTGCGGGTCGGCGCAGGCGGCGGCCTGGGCGACCCCAGCAGCGTCCACGCGGCCTACGCGCTGGGCGCCGACTACGTCATGACCGGCTCGATCAACCAGAGCTGCGTGGAGGCCGGCACCAGCGACGTGGTGCGGCAGATGCTGGCCCAGGCCGGCATCGCCGACTGCACCACCGGACCGGCCCCCGATATGTTCGAGCTGGGCGCCCACGTCCAGGTGCTGGGCAGGGGCAGCATGTGGGCCCAGCGGGCCCAGCGCCTCTACGAGATCTACCGCAGCGCAGAGGGCCTCGACACGATCCCCGCCGCCGAGCGCGAGCGCATCGAGAGCCAGATCATGCGCCGCCCCCTGGCCGAGGTCTGGGCCGAGACCGCCGCCTTCTGGGCCGAGCGCGACCCGCGCGAGCTGGAGCGGGCGCAGAAGGACGAGAAGCACCGGATGGCCCTGACCTTCCGCTGGTACCTGGGCATGTCCAGCCGCTGGGCGCGCAACGGCGACGCCGAGCGCAAGCGGGACTACCAGATCTGGTGCGGGCCGGCGATGGGCCTCTTCAACGACTGGGTCCGCGGCACCTGGCTGGAGCCCCTGCCCGCGCGCGGGGTGGTCGAGGTGGCCCACGCCCTGCTGCACGGGGCGGCCGTGCTGCGCCGGGTGGACGCCCTGCGCGGCGCCGGGATGGCGGTGCCGCCCGAGCTGGACACGCCAGCCCCCTGGCGAGGAGCTGCCCGATGACCCCGATGGACATCTACAAGCGGGCCTGGGAGGAGATCCAGCCTCACCTGATCGGCTGGATCGTCTTCTACACGGTCTTCACGGCGATCACCTTCGCCACCTGCGGCCTGGGCGGGCTGCTGATGCCAAACGTCATGCGCGAGCTGCGCGACACCCGCCTGGAGGGCCGGGGGCCCTCGATCGGCCGGCTCTTCGACATGCAGCGCGCCGCCAACGACCTGGTCAACTACCTGATCTGGTACGGCGCCATCATCGTCGGCAGCGCCGCGGGCGGCATCGGGGGCACCATCGCCGCGGTCGCCCTGCAGTTCCAGATGGCCCTGGCCGCCGACGACCGCTACGCCCCGATGGACAACGCAAAGCTCTCGATGAAGCACGTCGGCGCGCACCTGGGCGACCACGTGATCTTCATGGTCATCAGCTCGGCGATGGCGATGTTCGCCGTGATGCTCTGCCTGCTGCCCCTGCCGCTGATCGGCCCCATCATGGGGATGGCCACCTGGCTCTGGTACGAGCAGTCCCGGGAGGAGCTGGAGCGCATGGCCGCCGAGGGCGGGATCAAGCAGCTCAGCGTTTCCTGATCACTCAGCCAACAACGGCCCCCAGGCCCGGGCGGCGACCTGGAGCTCGTAGGCGACGCGGTCCTTGTGCTCGGGCAAGCCCTGGGCCCAGAGCAGGGCCTGGGTGGAGAGGCCCGAGAGGCGCGGGGCCAGCTCGCTGCCGCGCACGACGAAGTCGGCCTGCTGCCGGGCCTGGCCGGAGAGGGCGCCGAGCAGGGAGGCGACCTCGTCGACCCGGCCCTCGACCAGCATGGCGTGCAGGCCGATCAGGCGCTGCTGGGCCCAGGAGCGGGCCGCCTCGATCCGCCGGGCGGGGGCGCCAGGGTCCTCGTCGACGCTGCCCGGCGTGAACTCGGTGACGGCCAGGAAGAGCTTGCCGCCGCCGCCGGTCGGCGCGGCGTAGAGGAACTGGGCGTTGACGAGCTGGGCGGACTGGCCGGCCAGCTCCTGGGCGAGGTCCTCGTCGACCTCGGCGAGGTAGGGCTCCTCGCCCTCGGGCCCCGGCAGGCAGGGCACCCCTGCCTTCTGGAAGGCCTCGATCGCCTCGGCCCACATGATACTGTGGTTGGTGGCGGCCCAGGAGAGGATCGCGCGGCAGCGGGCGTGGGCGACGATGCGGCCGTCCCCGTCGGTCCAGTGCATCCGGCCCTCGGGCAGGGCGGCGGCGAAGTCCTTGACCCCCAGCGAGTCGAAGAGGGACTGGACTTCCTTGAACTTGAGCGGCTCGGGCATGAAGACTCCACGGGGTCGGCAGAGGCTAACGCAGGCGGAGGGCGGCAGGTTACCGGGCGCGCCATGGCTCTGCACGACGCCACCTTCCTCGACCGCCTCCCTGCGCTCCCCCGGCTCGGGCTGGGGATCTCGACCGAGCACGGCGCCGGCGATCGCCCCGGGGCGCTGGACCTGCTCGCCTTGCGCGCGGGGCACCCCCACCTCGCCGGCTTCCTGGAGGTCGGCCTCGAGGTGGAGCGGGGCTTCGACCGGCACACCCGGGCCTGGATCGAGGCCGGCGGCCGGACCACCCTGCACTTCCTGGATCTGAACCTCGAAGACCCCCAGGACCTCGACCCGACCTGGCTGGCGGGCTTCCGGGCGGCCATCGGCCAGCTCCGGCCGGCCTGGATCTGCGGGGACGCCGGGCTCTGGCACACGGGCGGGCGAGAGCGTGGACAGATGCTGCTCCTGCCGCCGATCCTGACCGACGAGAGCGCCCGGCAGATGGCCGAGGGCATCATCGCTCTGCGCGAGGCGACCGGGCTGGAGGTCCTGCCCGAGAACCCGCCGGGCACCGTCTACGTCGGCGATCTACACCTGATCGAGTTCTTCGCCCGACTGTGCGAGTACGCCGATACGGGGATGCTGCTGGACCTCGCCCACCTCGCGATCTACCAGGCCGCCAGCGGCCACGAGCTGATGGACGGGCTGGACAGCCTGCCGGCCGACCGGGTGATCGAGTGTCATATCGCCGGGGGTGTGCACCGCGAGACGCAGGGCTGGCCCTGGATCGACGACGACCACGGCACCGACATCCTGCCGCAGACCTGGGCCCTGACCGACGCGGTGCTTCCCCGGGCGCAGAACCTGCGCGCCATCGTCTACGAGTGCGAGCGCAACCCGCTGGAGGCCTGCCTGCCCGGCCTGCGGGAGATCAACGCGCGCTGGCAGGGAACCGTCCTCCGCCCGGTCGCCCGCCGCCCGGCCCTGCCCCCGGCTCCGAGCCCTCCCCGGGATCCGCGTCGCATCCAGCGGGCGGTGGTCAGCCTGTTGCACGATCCGACCCTAGAGGACTTCCCCACGCTCACCGAGGCCGAGCGCGCCCTGCTGCGGGACATCGAGCCCCGGGCCCTGCGGACCGACCCATACCGTCGCGGGCGGGTGCTGACGGCCCTGCTGGAGGAGGCGCCGACCAGCGCCGCCCTGGCCCTGGGCGGCGAGCCTGCCGCCGCCCTGGATGACTTCTTCTCCAGTAAGCGTTTCCACCGGGCCGTCGCCGAGGAAGAACGCTTCGCCCTGGCCTTCCTGGACTGGCTGCAGCCCAAGGCCGGGGGGCTCGCCCTGCTCGAAGCCGCCATCGCCCGGGCCCGTCGGGACCCTCCTCGTCAGGCCGGGACGCTGCTCCAGCGCGCGCCCGGCCTGCTGCCGGTCTGCCTGCCCGCGGGAACCCTGGCCCGCTTCGCCTCCCTCTCGCAGCAGCTCGGGACCGAGCCCCTAGCAGCGCTAGCGGAGGGCCTCCCGGTGACGCCCCCTCCCCTGGAGAGCGGGGAGGAGTGGCTGCTGGTCGACCTGCGCGCCGGCCTCTCCGAGTGCGGGGAGGAGCTGGCCCGCTTGATCCTGGCTGCGGACCAGCCCCAGAGCGACGAGCACCTCGTCCAGCTCGCCCGGGAGCTCGGCGCCGACGACGCCGCCGCCGAGGTGATCGCCGACCTGGTGGCCGACGGCAGCCTCGTGCCCGCGGGAGGCGCCCTTGTCTCTCGCTGAGACAGCGCGGCGCTTCCGGGCCACCGCCACCCCCCCGGCGACCCAAGCCCAGGTCCGCGCCGAGCTGCGCCTCGCCCGCCGCCAGCTGCTTCGCGCCCGGGCCGAGGCGGCCCGCCCCCACGTCAGCGAGGCCCACGACGCCAGCCAGAACAGCCCCCTGCTGCACTGCCGCGCCCACGCCCAGCGCCTGGCCCTCCACCTGCTCGACGGTCGGCCTGCCCTCGCCCTGCGCGAGCTCCCCCTCTGCCTGATGGCCGCCCCGGCCGCCTTCGTCCGCCGCGCCGCCGGCCTCGCCCCGGGTCAGCCCGGGGGGGTCGGCCTCCTCGCTACCTGGCGAATGCGCCACACCCTGGATCCCCCATGCGCCTGATCGATCTCCTGATTGCCCGCGGCCTCTCCCGCGGCGACGCCCGTCGGGCCTTGCAGTCCGGCAAGGTCTCGCTCGACGGCGTGCCCACCGCCGACTCCGGTCGAGAGGTCGAGGACGACCCCCGGGTGCGCTACGACCCCAACGCCCCGCGCCTGACCCCGGGCCGCGACCTGGTCGTCCTGCGCAAGCTGCCCGGCCTCGTCGTCGCCTGGAAGCCGACCGGGATGCTGTCGGTGCCCGCGCCGCGCGAGGGCGGCCACAAGAACGCTCTGGCGATGATCCGACGCTGGTTCGGCGCCGGCCTGCCCGTACACCGCCTGGACGAGGACACCAGCGGTCTGTTCATGGTCGCCCTCGACGAGCCCACCCAGCTCGGGATGAAGGAGCTGCTGGAGCGCCACGAGGTCCACCGCGGCTACCTCGCCCTGGTCGCCCAGCACTTCCCCCGCGGCGCATGGAGCGTCGAGAGCGAGTTCGTCCGCGATCGCGGCGACGGCCTGCGGGGCAGCCGGGTCATCCCCGCCGCGCCGGGCAAGCCCCCCAAGCCGCGGCGCTTCCAGCCCGAGCCCGACCAGGAGACCCGCCGGGCCGTCACCCACTTCTCCCTGGTCGAGAACCTCGCCCGCGACGCCGCCCTGATCTCCTCCCGCCTGGAGACCGGCCGCACCCACCAGGTCCGCATCCACCTCGCCGAGATCGGCCACCCCGTGCTGGGCGATCCTCTGTACGCGACCCGCCGGATCGCCGCCCGCGCCCCGCGGCTGGCCCTGCACGCCAGCCGGCTGGCCTTCACCCACCCGCTGACGGGCGAGGCCGTCGAGGTGGTGGCTCCGCTGGCGGACGACCTGGAGGCGCTGCGGCGCAGCCTGAGCGCGCGAGAGGAGGAGGACCAGCCCCCTACCAGACGAGCACGCGCAGGCGGTCGGTAGCGCTGCGGCCGAAGGTCTCGGGCTGGTACATCTCCTCGGCCCGCGCAGGCGGCACGATGTAGCTGCCCGGCGTGGTCGCCCGCGCGACGTAGCTGTACTCGTACACGCCGGCCGGCAGGTAGGCGGTGAAGGCCTCGGCCCGCTCGTCGCGCAGGTTCTGGTGCTGGTACCAGGGGCCCCACCACCACCCGCGGCCCTCCTCCCTCGCAGCGGTCGGCACGTCCTCGCTGACGGCCAGGGCGGCGTTGATGGCCTCCAGGCCGGCGGCCAGCGGGTCGACCAGGGCGACGTGGGTGCGGCGGCTGTCGGCGACCATGCTCAGCTTGACGCGGACCCGGGCCCCGGCGCGGACCTCCCAGGCGCCGTCCTCGGCCCGGCGCAGGTCCGTGGGATCGTCGACGGCCTCGAAGGTGCGCAGCACGACGAAGCCGCGGTCGGCGGCCTCCAGCTCAAGGCTCTTGGGGGCGTAGCGCAGGCCCAGGCGGTAGTACAGTCGGCCGCTGCCTTCGCGCTGCAGCAGCAGATCGGCTCCGGAGGAGGCCAGCTCGGACAGATCGGCCATCGGCACGCTCAGGCTGACGTTCTCGGCGGTGCGGCCCTTGAAGGCATGCTGGCCGGCGAAGGCGGGGCCGAGCCAGGCGCGGGCGACGAAGTCGGGGGTCTGGGCTTCGTAGGTCTGGAAGTAACGATCCAGGGCCAGCAGGACGAAGGCGTTCTCCTGGGTGCTGCCCCAGCGGCCCTTGACCCGGTGGCCCAGCAGGCCACGCACCAGGGCGGGAGGCAGGTCGCTGTCCGGCGCGACCCGCAGCAGGGCTTCGAGGACCGCGGCGTCGGTGCGACGGTCGCTGTGCAGCAGCAGGTAGGCGCCTTCGCCGTAGGTGGTGGTGAAGGTGGCGGTGGCGGCCGTCTGGTCGAGGCGGCTGTTGAAGAAGGCGAGGATCTCGGTGACGGCCTTGGCCTCGCCGCCCGCGTGCAGGGTCGGCAGCAGCCAGGCCTTCGCTTCGATGGAGAGGTCCTCGCGGGACAGCGCCAGGGCCGCGCGAGCGTCGGCGTCGCCCAGCAGCTCGCGGACGTAGAGCGCATAGGCCTGCAGGCTGTGGCGCACGGCGACAGGGTAGTCCGCGGGGATGTGTCGCTCGATGACCCGCAGGTAGGCCAGCGATCGGCTGCGCATCTGGGGCGGCACGGCGAAGCCCTTGGCCTCGGCGCGGGCCAGGGCGTGGGCGACATGCAGGCTGACGTAGGGCCAGCTCTGTTCACCTTGACGCCAGAAGCCGAAGCCTCCGTCCCCGTTCTGCTGGCGGGCCAGCTCGGCGATGTCCACCTCGACGGCGGCCTGGAGGGCCTCGGCCGAGGGGAGGTCGGGAACGGCGAAGGCGGTCAGCACATCGCGCAGGGCGGCGATGGCCAGCACCCGGGAGGCGCGCTGCTCGGCGCAGAGGAAGGGGTAGTCGACCAGGTAGATCAGGGCGTCGGTGAGGGCCTGCAGGGCGGTCGAGGAGGTCGAGATCTCCAGCCCGCCGTGCTCGGGCCAGACCTCGGCGGGGGCCTGGATCCGGTAGGAGGCGAGGCTCTCGTCGCCGCCCAGATCGCCGTAGGTGGCGAAGGCCTCGGCGGTGGCCGGGGTCCAGACGGGCAGGCTGAGCATGGCGGCGTCGGCGCCCTTCAGGCTGGAGCCCTTGCCGCTGCTCTGGCCACTGATCGCGGCCTGGACGGTGGCGGTGCCGACGGAGTCGGCCAGGGCGGGCAGGCGGACCTCGACCCGATCGCGGGCGGGGACCTCGAACTGCAGGCCCGTGGCGGGCAGCTCCAGCCCGGAGCCGCGGGCGGCGAGGACGACGCTCATGGGCTGGTCGGTCTGGTTCTGTACGACGAAGGGCAGCTCGGCTTCGTCGCCCAGGTTGAGGAAGCGCGGCAGCGAGGGCCGCAGCATCAGGGGCAGGCGGGCGGTCAGGGTGGTCTCGGCCGAGCCCATCTTCTGCCCGCCGTGTACGGCGAGGACGGTGACCCGGTAGCGGGTGAGGTTGTCGGGCAGGGTGACCGGGACGGAGAGGCGGCCCTGGGCGTCGGTGCGGCCCTCGGGGAGGAAGAGGGCCAGGGCGGAGAGGTCGCTGCGCAGGGCGATCGCGGGGCCCGAGGGGTCGGCCTCGGCGTTCTTCTGCTGAACGCCGGCGGCCATCGGCGAGGGCGGGGGCATGGCGCCGTCTGCTGCGTATCCCAGGCTCCGAAGCTCCATGCTGGACTCGGCCACCATACCGAAGGGCTCCTCCGGCGGGAGCATCCCCGTGGCGTCGCCCCCCTGGGGATCGCCCAGCCAGACCAGGGCGCGCAGATGCTCCTCGCGCACATCGCCGCTGCGCTGCACGTAGAAGGCCGCCAGCGGATCAGCGATGCGGTAGCCGGTCAAGGCCAGCACCGCCTCGTCGACCACGACCACGACCAGCTCGGCGCCCGAGACCGGCGCTCCGGCGGCGTCCTTGACCTGCAGGTCCAGCGCGGTGCGAGCTCCGGGCTCCAGCTCGGGCTGCTGGGGCGAGAGCTGGACCTGGAGGGCGCGCTGCAGCGGCGGGACCTCGATGGAGAGGGTGCCGCGGGCGAATGCGGGGCGAGTAGGACCGTCCGGCAGGCCCTGGCGCTCGGCCTGGCCGACCAGGTCGACCTGGAGCTCCAGATTGGGCACGTGGGCGTCCAGCAGGGGCAGGGTCAGGACGGTGCTGTCGCCCTCGATCGTGAAGGCGCGGGTCTCCAGCAGGCCGCTGCGGCGGACGGTCAGCACGCCGCTGGCCGGGCCGAACGGGCTCTGCACGAGGATCTCGGCGCTGTCCCCGGGGGCATAGTCCTCCTTGTCGGGGATCAGCAGCACGCTCTCCAGCGGCAGGCCGCGCTCCTCGGGCACCGCGCCGGTGTCGCCGGCCACCCACAGGCTCAGCTCGGTGCGGTTGGGGCGGCCCTCTTCGTCGGTGACGGTGGCCTGAACGGTGTAGCGACCGCCCAGGGTCGGCCTGAAGCTGCAGGACTGGGGCTCGTCCCCGCTGCTGCTGCGCTCGCAGCCGCCGCGGTCCTGCTCCTCCTCTACAAAGGCGCCGCGCTTGTCGCGCAGGCTGCGGGTGGTCCACCAGCTCAGGTTCAGCGCACGCCCTCGCAGGACGGCTCCGTCGATGTCGACGGCGATGGCCTCGACCTCGACCTCCTCGCCGACCCGGCCGTAGGCGCGATCCAGCTTGAGGCCGACGTAGGCCCGCCCCGGGTGGACGAGCAGGGAGGTGGAGGCCGCCCAGGCCTGCCGGTTCACGTCTTCCACGACGGCCTGGGCCTGGACCTGGACCGGGCGCGGGGTGCCCAGGGCGGCGAAGTGGATGTCCAGGTGGTGGTCGCCCTGGCTGTCGGTGCGGGCCTGGAAGGCCTCGGGCGCCGGCAGGGGCGGCTCGGGAGGGGCCCACCAGCTGCCCCACCAGCGAGGGACCCAGACGCCGAACTGCCAGCCCTCGTGGCCCGGCGGGCGATACTCGGCCCAGGAGGGGCTCAGCCGCCAGGTGGTGCTGGCGTTCGGCAGCCCACCGCCGGCGTAGTAGCGAGCCGAGACGGTGGCGGTGGCGCGCTCGCCCAGCATGTGGGGCCCCGGCGAGGCCGAGGCGCTGACCTCGTACTCGGGCCGCCGGAACTCCTGGACCTCGAAGCTGTGGGAGGTGGCGTCCTGGTCGAAGCCGCCGCCGTCGACGCTGAGCTGGACCCAGGCGCTGCCGAGGTTGATCGTGTCGGGCAGGGCCAGCCGGAGATCGAAGCCGCCCCGGGCGCTCAGCGCGGCGGTGCCCTTGCTGATCTCGGCCCCTCGCGCGTCGTTGAGCACCCAGCGCAGGCCTCGCACGGTCTCGGCCAGGCCCAGATCCCCCTGCGGGCCGGCGCCCACCCGGCGCAGCCAGCCCTTGATCCGCACCTCCTCGCCCGGCTTGTACATCTTGCGGTCGTCGAAGACGAACCAGCTCAGCGAGTCGGAGGGCTCCTGACGCAGCCAGGAGGCGTCGTCGCGGTAGCCGCCGTCCAGGGCCAGCAGGGCGCTGTCCTCGCCGCGGCGGGCGATCAGGACCTGCGGTCCGCTCCCCGAGGCGGGCAGCGCCCCTCGGGCGAGGCCCTGGGCGTCGGTCTCCAGGCGAGGGCCAGTCGGCTCCAGGGTGAGGCTGGCTCCAGAGATCGGCGCGCCGGTGCTCAGCTCGTTGACCCAGCCGACCATGGTGGCAGCGTCAGCCCAGGCGGCCAGCCCGAGCGAGGTCCGCTGCGCCCAGACGGCCGACTGTTGCCGCCCCCGGTCGCTGTCCTTGTACTCCAACCAGACCAGCAGGTGGCCGGGTCCCTCGCCCAGGTGGGGGGCGAGATCGACCACGGTCTCGACCAGGCGGTCCGGCTCGGCGGCGATCGGGAGCTGCCGGTCCACCAGCCGGACGCCCGGCGGCTCGCTCATGGCCTGGCGCCCATCCCACCAGGCCCGCTGGTTCCTCCAGGCCCGGTAGGCGGCATGGTCCTCGGGCTGCACCCGCTGGACCCGCAGCCGCACCCGGTCGAGGTTGACCGTGTAGAAGGCCAGCGAGGGCGCGGCCTGCGGGTCCAGCACCCGCAGCTCGGGACCGGGCACGAAGAGCGTCGGGCTGGCCGGCTGGCCCTCGCCGGTGGTGACGGAGGTCTGGACGGCCTTGGCGGGCTGCTGGCCGTAGATGTCGCGCAGCTCGTTGGAGACGGTGATCGTGTAGCGGGTGCGGGCCTGCTTCAGGCCGTCGATCTGGATGCTGGAGCCGCTGACGTAGATCTGGGCCTGGGGGAGCTGCGGCTCGATCTGGACGAAGGAGGTCTCGAAGCGCTCGGCGTCGAGCGGGTTGCTCATCACCAGGGAGACGGTGTCCCAGGGCGAGCACTGTTCACGGTAGCCGCAGCGGGTCGACTCCAGGCCGAGCGGGCCGTAGGTCTGGAAGGAGAAGCCCTGATCCGTCGTCGTCCGCAGCGGCCCCTCGGCGGAGGAGCTGCCGGCGGGCAGGACCAGGGTGAAGCGGGTGTCGCCGGGCAGCTCCGTGACCGGCTCGACCGCCAGCCAGCGACCGGGACCGCGGGCCTCGCTGGCCTCGACCAGGGGGCGCAGCTCCTCGCCCGGGGTGGCCTCGCGCAGGGGGAGACGCTTGCCGCCGGCTTCGAGGCGCAGCCCCTCGCGCAGGGCAGAGGGGTCGATCTGCTGGTCGAAGGCCAGGAAGAGCGTCGGCTGCAGGGAGGTGGGGACAGCGCCCGGAGAGGAAGCCACCAGCTTCGGCGGCGGCGTGCGCAGGGTGGCGACGAATTCCTCGGCCAGTTTGCTCCCGTCGGCAGCCGCCGTGCCGGCCGGTACGCGGAGCTGGAACTCCGTGGCCATCGGCAAGCGACCGCCCTGGCCGGAGGGTTCGAAGATCAGGGTGCGCGTGCCCAGCCAGCGCCACTGGCCCTCGGGCTGAGGGCTGAGGACCGCCGGCACGACCCTGGCCGCCTCATCCTGGGACATCAGGGCCACGAAGGGGCGGTCGAAGGTCAGCGACAGGTGCGGCGCCAGCTCGACCTCTCCTTCGGGCGAAGCACGCAGGACCCTCAGCGGCCCGCTCACCGCTGTGGGGGCTTCGGGCTGCTCGGCAGGGGGAAAGGCGAGCTCGACCTCGACACCGGGGCGAGGCGCGGGGAGGCTGTCCTGCCGCCGGTTGAAGCTCTTGGCGGCCTCCTCGGGCAAGGGAGGCAGGCGGGAGAGCAGGGCCTGGACCTGCTCGGCGCTGGCGGGGCGGGTGGGGGTCTCGGGCAGCCGCTCGCCGCCGGCGCCCTGGGGGCTGGCCGAGGAGAGCTCGATTCGCAGCCCGGGTTCGTCGGTGGGGGTCTCGAAGCGCACGGGCGGGCTCCCGGAAACGATGGGGAGAGGGGCGTCGTGCTTCCCGCAGGAGAGGACGACCAGGGAGGCCAGCGTGGCGAGGCGGTGAAGCATGCGCCAAAGCTAAACGATTGGCGTGGCGCCCGGGGGGCCCGCCGGGCTAGGGGCGCCGGCCAACCACCCCGGGAGTTCCCCATGTCCCTCATCCAGACCGACAAGGTCGTCCTCATCCACTACACCCTGCGCAACGACGAGGGCGAGGAGCTCGACTCCTCCGCGGGTGGTGAGCCGCTGCCCTACCTGCAGGGACACGGCAACATCGTGCCCGGGCTGGAGCGCGCCCTCGACGGCAAGGCGGTCGGCTTCAAGGACATCATCGTCGTGGCCGCCGAAGAGGCCTACGGCGAGCTCGACGGCACGGACCCCCAGGGCGTGCCCCGCGACGCCTTCCCCGAGGAGCTGGAGCTCGAAGAGGGCATGCAGTTCGTGGTCGAGAACGACCTGGGCGAGCAGATCCCGGTCTGGGTGATCGGCATCGAGGGCGATGAGATCCTGCTGGACACCAACCACCCGCTGGCCGGCGAGGAGCTCCACTTCGAGATCGAGGTCGTCGGCGTTCGCGACGCCACCGCCGAGGAGCTCCAGCACGGGCACCCCCACGGCGTCGGCGGCGACGAAGGCCACCACCACGACCACTGAGGGCGGAGCCCCCATAGCGGGGAACCATTGGGCGACATGGCGCGACGCTGAGCTTTCGGGCGTCTGCGCCTCGCAATAGCGGTCCGCATGGACACGCCCATCAACCCCCTGGTCGACTACGCCTTCAAGCTCCTGCTCGGGGCGCAGCGAAACGCCTCGATCCTCGTCGACTTCCTCAACGCCGTACTGAAGCCCGAGCCTCCGATCCAGAATGTCCACGTTCTCAACCCATTCAACTCCCAGGAGTTTGACGAGGACAAGCTGACTATCGTGGACGTCAAGGCCACCGACGAGGCCGGCCGCACCTACCAGATCGAAGTTCAGCTCGACCTGCGCAAGACCCTACAAGCGAGGGCCTTGTTCAACTGGGCGAGGATCTACGGTGCGCAGCTCGAGAAGGGCGAAGACTACTCAATCCTGAAGCCGGTAATCTCCATCTGGATCCTCGATGGCGTGCTGTTCCGGGACTCGACCTGGGTCCACCACCGCTTTCGCATGGTGGACGAGCGCTCGGGCACGCTCTTCAGCGATCACCTCCAGGTTCACCTGCTGCAGCTGGGTCGCTTCGAGGCCCAGGTCCCCCTGGACGACGAGGACCAATGGGTCTATTTTCTAAAGGAGGCTCGCAATTGGACCGAGTTGCCTGCCGAACTGGAAACCCCCGCGCTGAGGTTGGCCATGGACCAGCTCAAGACCATCAGCCAGAGCGCCCGTGATCTGGAGCGCTACCGGGCGCGTGAGGACTACTTGCGCCTGCAGCTGACCATCGAGAATGAGCGTAAGCAAACGGAGCAAGACGCTGCCCAGGCTCGAGAGGACCTGGAGCGGACGCGGCAGGACATTGAGCGGACGCGACAGGCCCTGTCGCAGACCGAGCAG
>DDSR01000062.1 GCA_002343455.1 Deltaproteobacteria bacterium UBA2385
TGTCGGTGTCGGTGTCGGTTTCCGACTCTTCCGAGACGACGCACACGCCGTCCACTTCATGGGTGCCGGGGCCACAGGGGGCCGATTTGGCGGAGCAGGCGAGGAGGAGAAGTAGCATGGGAACTCCGGGGGGTGGGTCTATTGTACACCGAATGCCGCGGCACTCGTCAACGAGTCCGAGGCTGGTGAAAAAGAACCCGGCTGAATCGCAGCAAAGCGTTCATGGAATCAGGCTGTCCGTGGGGTTCAGCCCAAGGTCAAAGTCGGCGTCGGCGCCGCCTATCAACGCCGTGCCAGTCATATCTTCTATGGATCCTACCATGTCAATGCCGATCGCCAGGTCTGAGAATGGGCCATGCAGCCACGGCCTCGCTCGCCAGTCATCATCACTGATTAGGGACCTTCTCGCGGAATAGTCCAGTGACTCGGCCAGGTCGTCGCTGGCGGCGTGCAGGACGACCATGTTCTCGTTCCTTACAAAGCCTGCTGTGCTCCAGGTCGCATCGTCCATCACGAAAATGTCGACAAGCCCCCCGATGTGATTCGAAGAATCTACCGACCGGATGTCGACGAGGACCGATTGAAAACGCATGGCATCCCCGGCGTAGGCACCTTCCATGTGGCTTGCGCACCCGCCAGGGTCGATGTCTACGAAGCGTACATGGTCCACGACTGTCCCCCCGAATAGAGTCAGTGTCCAGTCTGCTTGTTCGGAGACGTTCCGGTATTCATGTTCCGTCTCGGTCTCAAACTCCCAGGTGAGCGTCCCATCAAGCGAGTCAAGCGCGTCCAGCACTTCGAGAGGAGAGAATCCAAGTGGATCCGAGTCGTCGAGCGCCAGGACGGCGACGGGTTCAATGGAGCAAGAATAGTCGGGACTCTTGTCGGATTCCGAGCCGCAGGCCACGAACAGGAGGAGTAGCATGATTGATCTCCCTTAAGTGAGGGCGACTATCCAAGAGCGGAAGGTTCGCACCTTGGGCCCAACGGCTTTGTGAATGGACGGTCGTCTGGTGGACCAGATGGAAACCACCAAGCCGCTGTCTCCAGTATCGCATCGTTCGTCACCGCAATAGTAGATGGGCGAACCGGAGTGCCCCTTCCCACCGTCTATTTCCCATCGGTGGGTTCCGTGGTGGGACCTGGTTGAGATTGGACCCATCGCGTGGGTCAGGAAGCGCGCGCTATCGTGTACTGAGCTGATGGCGGTGGCAACGTTGGAGGCGCACAAAGGAGCATGTCTTGGGTGAGCAATATTGTGCATTTGGTACTCACGAAGCACCTTGTCTGTAGCTCGAGAAAGCCACATCCTGGTGTGTGAGCTATCGACCGAATACCTATATCCGTGATTGACTACTGCGATATCATTTTTGTCCTTCCACCACTTGGCGGGCACAAACACGTCCGGTTCTACGAGGTCCCCGTCCATACATGCTGCGTCTGAGTAGGCATTCCCCTGCGTACAAACGTCCACGGCGCTCTTGTCATATAGGACCTTCTCCTTCCAATCGCCAACGCAGTGAGCTGCTGTAAGGACTGAATCGCTGTCAACCCAAACCCCTCCACAGACTCCGTCGGGAAGGAGTGCCGATGCCTTCTGACGTTCGGTCAAGGTAGTCTGTCGCTCGCGATCATCGAAGCCGAATCGCCAGTATTCCGTACCGTCGCACTCGTACCTTGTATGCGACGAGAGGATGCCGACGCCTCCCTCCTCCTCCACCCACTCGCTCCCTTCCTCGGCGGGGTCCTCATCAATGCCCGTAGCGAGCCGCATGGCACGGTCGTACTCGGCCAACTTGAGGGCCAGCGCACGCCCATCAAAGTCCACCGCCAGCCACTCCCCGCCTTTGGCGTCAAACCAATGCGAGCCCATGATCTGCCCCCGCGGGCTGTTGTCTACATAGCCCTCGAAGGCATCAATCCAACGATGCCCCCCGCCTCTTGCATTGGCTTGCCCCCGGCGAACCTGACCCAGATACTCGTAGAGCACCGGGCCGCGCCAGTGCCTTTCACCGATCGCCACTCCGTCATTCCGCCACGTCGACGATGTACCATCCGCATACTCGACCTGCTTCTGCGGCGGAGCGCCCTCGTCCCCGCTGGGGCGGGAAACATCGAGCACGAAACCCGCCGGATCCACGGTAGACCCAGGGCGCACACCCGGTTGCTCCATGGGGGGGCCTTGGAACCTGAGAAGGGTCTGGCGCCTCCCCACCTGGGCCGCAGGCGGCGCGTAGAGGGCCTCCATCACCTCGATTGGTCGAAGTGCGACCGGCCGTTGGTGCTCCAGCTCTTCACGGAGGACCGCGTTGAAGGTCTCCCACACAAGGCGCCTACCCGGGTCAAGGCCCTGCTGCGTGGTCGGGGTTCCGACCATGGGCTGGGGCATGATTGGGGAGGGGGCGCCGTTCATGGTGGATCCTATACCCGGCGAATGCCGACGGCGGCAGAGATGGTACCTTGCCCTTGGCCGCCAGTGCTGAGCTGGTAGCCGATCCCGAACTGAACCAACATGTTCGCGCCCAGCGAGATGGCGAGGTCGCCGGTGTTGACGTCCCCGGCACCGTAGGGCGCGTTGGTGTCGGTAACGTTGGCCCAAGAGCTGGGGTTCGCCGTCCGTCGCCACGGTCCGGTAGACCAGTCGGTACTGAAGGGGCCCCGTCAGGTTGGTGAGCAGGGAGATGAGCTTGACCTCATCGACGAGGAGCCGGACCAGCCAGTCGGTGATCGGAATGTAGCGCATGGCCGTGGTGGAGCTGTCGAGCTGCCAGGAGCCCGCCCCGACCAGCTCGCCACATCGGAGGTAGGCGACATCGAGCCCCAGGTCGCCGGATGACTGGCTCTGCCCGCTGGCATACCTGTAGGCGAGCCCCCAGCGCACGAAGGCGGCAGGCTCGGTGGCACCGGAGATGTCCAAGACGGTGCTGTTGCTGTCCAGGACACCGGAGGTCGGCGAGAGCACTGAGCCCAGGAGGGTGGGAGGATCCGGGTCGTCGGTGCGAACCTTCGCGACCTGCTGAGCGACCTGGCACTCAATGTCGTCAGAGGAGCAGGCGCGCCCGACGACAGTGGCCATGATGGTGTCCAAGCCCACGCAGGACATCCATCCGGTGTACCACTCGTAGGCGAAGATGGGGGTCGTGGCGTTCAGCCGCTTGAAGGTCTGGCTGGTGCTGCCTCCGCAAGACATGTCGTGCTCCGTGAATTCCGGGGACCGGAACTTGACACCCGACTGCCGGGTGACGACACGCACCCTACCCTACCCTGGCCCTGTCAATGCCTTATCGCCAATGCCATCAAACTGTCACATTTTTGTCACTCATCTGTGACCCAATCCTGGCGGGACAGCGGCCCCGAATGTTGAGCACTACCTCCGAGGAACCCGACGGGCAGCGGATCCCTCGTTGTTGCCGAGGATCTGCCGGGCCGCGTTGGGAACATTGGCGGCGACCGCGAAGTAGTCCCGGTTCCGCCGGGAGCGGCCGACTCGCGCCCGCGTCGCGCCGGCCTTCAACGCCTCGGCGAGGCGTCGACCTGGTCCACGATGCCCAGCACCACGGCGTGCAGCGGGTCCTCGTCGTTGCCGAGGATCTGCCGGGCGGTGTTCCCCTCCCGCGCGGCCAGCACGAGGTCGCCGACCCCGGCTTGGACACTGTCCACTGCCAGGAACTCATCCCCCAAGGGCGTGCGGCCGTCGACCTCGACGGGCTGCATCACCAGGACAGTCCGCCCGATGTAGCAGGGATGCTGCACCGTACTGACACTGTTTCCAACGACGCGGCAGAGGATCATACGCCCTCCTGCAAATGGCGGTGGTCCCGCCAGGCATGGTCGACAATCTGTACGACTGCGCAGTCGACCGGCGCGAAGGTGTCCGGCAGGGTCAGCGCGGCCTCGCGACCGGTCACCCAGGCGATCAGGTCCCCGGGGCCCGCCTGCAGCGCGTCGCAGGCGACGATGGGCTCGCCCTGCGGGTTGCCGGCGGCGTCCTGGGGCTGGACCAGCAACAGCCGGACCCCCACCAGGGTCGGGTACTTCTCGGTGGCGACGACACGACCGATGACTCGGGCCAACTCCATCAGCGTTTCCCCTTCGGTGAAGGCGGGGCGAAAGGCGCCGGCCGCAGCAGCCAGGCCAGCATCTCGATGTGGGGACGGGGGATGCACTCGACCCGGTGCAGGGCCTCTCGCCCCTGCAAGACCCCTCGGCCGGCGTCCAGGGCGGCCTCGACATCGTGCTGGGCGCCGTGCACCACGAAGAAGGCCCGCCCGCCCAGGCCTCCGGCCACCCGCAGCCCAGCCAGCCGCACATCGGCCTCTTTCAGGGCCCGGTCGCATGCCTCCAGCGTGCCGGCGATCCAGCTCCCCTCGACGACGCCGATGGTGTCGAGCTCGCCCTGCTGGTCCTGGGCCCCGCGCAGCCCGGCCAGCACCGCCGGGTGGACCATCGGCAGCAGGATCGAGTCGACGACGCCGCCCTCGGCTCGCTCGCGCAGGGCCTGGGCGCTCTCCTGGACCTCGGCCACCCCGCCGCAGAAGAGCAGCAGGAAGCGTCCCGGCTCGACGAGGTTGGCCTCGAGCACCCGCACGGGGGCCCGCTTGACGAGCGCATCCAGGGCAGCCAGCCCGAGGGCCACGCTGTCCAGCTCGTAGAGGGCGAGCGCGTCCTCGACCACGCGACCCCCTAGACGATGCGGAAGTAGCCAGCGAGGGTGCAGCGGCGCTCGCGGGTGAAGGTGCGCGCCGTGGTCAGGCCGTCGCCGGTCGGAGAGGCGATGGTGAAGCTGGTGTAGCCCTCGCCGCCGTAGCCGAGGCCCGCCGTGTTGCTGGCGTTCTTGACGAAGATGGAGACGTTGGACACCCGCGCCATGCGGTGCAGGGAGTCCAGGTTCTTGCTCCACATGCTGGCCGTGTGGCCGTAGCCGTGCTCGGCCTGGACCGCGAGGTCGATCGCCTGGTGCACATCCTTGGTCCGCACGATGCCCAGGACGCTGGTCAGCATCTCGGTCTGGATGAAGGGGTGGTCGGCGTCGACCTCGCAGATGATCAGCGGCGGATCGCCCTTGAAGGGCACGTCGATCGCCTGCAGCATCTTGCCGGCGTTCTGACCGATCCACTGCCGCTGCATATGCTGGCGATCGGCGGTCAGGACCAGCTTCTCCAGCCGGGTGATCTGGTGGTTGCGCAGGCGCACGCAGCCCTGCGCCTCCATCGCGTCCATCAGCTTGTCGGCGACCTTCTCGACGACGAAGACCTCTTTCTCGTCGATGCAGATGATGTTGTTGTCGAAGCTGGCGCCCTGGGTGATGCCCCGGGCGGCCGCGTCGATGTCGGCGGTCTCGTCGACCACCACCGGGGGGTTTCCGGGCCCGCCGGCCACACACTTCTTTCCCGAGCGCATCGCCGCGCGCACGACCTCGCCGCCGCCGGTGACGACCACCAGCCGGATGTCCTTGTGGCCCATCAGCTGGTTGGCCGACTCGATCGTCGGCACCGCCACGCAGGTCATCAGGTTCTCGGGGCCGCCCACCTCGATGCTGGCGCGGTTGATCAGGTCGATGCACCAGACGCTGGTGTTCTTGGCGGTGGGGTGGACGTTGAAGACCACCCCGTTGCCGCCGGAGACCATCCCGATGCCGTTGTTGATGATGGTCTCGGACGGGTTGGTGCAGGGGGTGATGGCCCCGATCACGCCGAAGGGAGCGCGCTCGACCAGGGTCAGGCCGTCGTCGCCCGAAAACGCCTGGGGCTGGAGGATCTCCGGCCCCGGCGTGCGGTGGATGACCAGCAGGTTCTTCTTGATCTTGTGGTCGGCCCGGCCTAGCCCGGTCTCTTCGACCGCCATCCGGGAGAGGGTCTGCACCTGCTCGGCGCAGCGCCGCCGGACGTTGGCGACGATCTCGCGCCGCTTCTCGAGCGGCAGGGCCACCAGGGTCTGGTGGCTGTGGGTGGCGGCGTCGACGGCCTGGTCGACCGTGGCGAAGGCGCCGCGGGGCCGGGCCGGCATGGTCCCGGTCTGGTCGGGCAGCTCGCCCTTCTGCAGGCGCTGGAGGACCTTCTCCACCACGCTGGCGAGCTGGTCGCGATCGAGGGCGCCGCTGTTCATCAGGCCTTACTCCCGCCCGGTGTCCAGGCGTCGGTGGGCTTGTCGTAGAGCACGTCCCCGTCCACGTCGATCGTGTCGATGATGGCCATCACCACGGCGTCGACGGGCCGGCCGTCGGTCTGCTTCGTCTGCCGGGCGGAGCTGCCCGAGGCGTAGAGCACGACCTCGCCCACGCCGGCGCCGACCGCATCGGCGGCGACCACGAAGGCCTCCTTCTCGGAGAGGCTCCCGCGCGCGACCGAGAGGTCCCGCACGATGTAGAGCTTGAGGCCCTCGATCTTCTCTTCCTTGCGGGAGGAGACGACGGTGCCGACGATACGACCGAGCTTCATACGAGGGTCCTGCGCTCAGGCCTTCTTGGGGGAGAGACCCAGGGGGAGGACCTCGTCGATGTTGCTGTGCGGGCGCGGGATGACGTGCACGCTGACGACCTCGCCCACGCGCTGGGCCTGGCGGGAGCCGGCCTCGAGCGCGGCCTTGACGGCGGCGACATCGCCCCGGACGATGGCGGTGACGTAGCCGCCGCCGATCTTCTCGTAGCCGACCAGCTCGACGCGGGCGGCCTTGACCATGGCGTCGGCGGCCTCGACCATGGCGGTGAAGCCCTTGGTCTCGATCATTCCGAGGGCCGTTCCAGTGTTGTCTGCCATCGTGTTCTCCAGGGGGGTTCAGTAGGACGAAGTGCGAGAGGGTTCAGCGAGCAAGCGACTCGATCACGGAGATGGCGGCGTCACGCGCGCTGTCGATCTCGCTCTCGGTGCCGGCCATCCACAGCCGGCCGAAGGCGCCGAAGGGGCGGAGGTTGATCAGGTTGACGTTGGCGGCCTTCTCGGCCTCGTTCGCCGCGATGACAACCCAGGCGGCGGGCTCGGTCTCAAGGATGAAGAGGCTCTGGCCGGGGATCAGCATCATGCCCTGGCGGTCGCGGTTGATGATCTGGGCCTGGTAGGGCTCGACCGCGCGGATGATCTGCGAGCTGACGACCTTGGGCTTGACCACCGCCTCGCGCTTGACGCCGAGGTAATTGAGGATGGCGTCGCCGGCGGAGAGGACCTCGCCCTTGTCCTGGTGGTGGATCTCAAGCAGGCCGAAGGCGCGCTCGACCACCTGGACGGCCGGGGCGCAGCGGGTGGCCTTGAGGGCCACGTCGGTCACCCGGTTGATGATCATGCCCGGCGCGGTCTCCACCCAGAGGCTGGACTCGCCCGCGAGGGGCAGGAAGCCGCGACAGGTGGTGCCCGTGAAGGCCGCGAGCTGCGGCTGGAGCGAATCGAGGAAGACGTAGCCGCGGAGGGTCACCGACACAGGGAGGTTCCGAATGGCTGGGGAGGGAGGATGACGCGCCGAGCGCATCGCGGGGCACATTGCTACCGCGGGCGGGGCGTCGGCGTCAAGCGAGATATATCCGCAGGCCACCCCTTCACCGCCGGAGCCCCCATGACGTCTCCTCGCTCGCTGCTCGTCGTCCTGCTGCTGACCGCCTGCCCCGACCCGGCCAAGACGGCGGCGGGCCCGTCGTCGAGTACCGGCGCGGCGCCGACGGCCGAAGGGGGCGGGGGCGGGGCGCAGGCCCCCGGAGGCCAGGGCTTCAGCGTGAAGCCCGGCGAGGGCGTCTTCCTGCGGGGCAGCTTCGAGTACACCGGCGACAAGACCGGCCGCAACCGGATCGACTTCGTCACCATCCAGCAGGGGGCCCCGCCCAACCTGGTCTACGCCATGACCCTGGAGGAGCGCGGGCCCTGGCAGGTCGAGGTCCCCAAGGACTTCGGTCAGCTCTACATCCTGGCCTTCATCGACCAGGGAGAGGACGGGCCGACCCCGGGGGACCCGGCGACCCCGATGGGCGACCCGATCACCATCGGCAGCAGCGACATCGAAGGGGTCGAGCTGAAGCTGGTCGACACCTCCGAGACCGGGGCGGGCGGGGAAGGCGGGGCCTCGGGTGGACCGGCTGGGGCCTCGGGTGGACCGGCTGGGGCGCCGGGGGGAGAGGCGGGCGGGAG
>DDSR01000264.1:0-12289 GCA_002343455.1 Deltaproteobacteria bacterium UBA2385
CCAGGGAGCTGCGTTGTTTCATGGCTCTGGGAGGCGCCTCAGCGCCATGGGGGACTACACGTCCCGGACGGCCAGGGTGGCGATGGCGCTGGAGGCCGGGACCCAGCAGCGGTCGGGGATGGCCACGACGAAGCCGGGCTCGGCAGCCGACAGCTCCTGGATGGTGCGACCGTCCAGGCTGCGGACCCGAGCCAGCAGCTCGCCGGCGGGGAAGAGGCGGCCGGGCTCGACCAGCACCTCGAGCACGCCGGCCTGGCTGCTGCGCGGACCGCTCTCTCGTCGCCAGGGGCCGCCGCTGACCCGGCTGGGGTGAGCCGGCGCCGGCGCCGAGACCACCCCCGCGAGGCTGAGGACCCCCAGGGCGGCCCGCAGCGCGGTCTCCACCGCCACGGGGTCCACCGCGCGCCGGGGGCCCACCTCCAGGGTGACGGCGGGGATCCCCGGTCCGTTCACCAGGGCGCCGGGCAGGCTACGATCCAGGTTGTAACGAAGATACCGAGGCCGCGGATACTCCCGCAGGACCGTCAGCCCGCTGGCGGCGGCGAGCTCCTGGCAGCGCGCGTCCAGGCCGCGCCTGCCCAGACCCCGACAGACCCGGTCCAGGATGGCGTAGGGCACCGCGCGGACGGCGTCGGTGTGCAGGTCGATCAGCAGCTCGGGCTTTCGGGCCAGCAGGTCCTGCCAGATGGCGGCCACGAGGCGCTCGGCCATGGACCCGTTGGCATCGCCGGGGAAGAGCCGGTTGGGATCGTGATCGTCCCCCGGGACCCCCCGGCAGCCCTCGCGCAGCCCCCCGGGGTTCAGGCTCGGGTACAGGTGGACGACGCCGCAGCGGATCAACTCGGGCAGCAGGTGGCGCAGCCGATGGACCACCGCCACCCCGGTACACTCGTCGCCGTGCAGGTTGGCGGTCAGCACCGCGACGGGGCCCGGGATCCCGGAGTCGATGCTCACCACCGGGAGTTCGCCCACACCCGGCACGACGATCATCGAGCGGCTGGTCTGGGGTCCGGATGGCGTGGGGGGCATAGGGGACCCTAACCGCCTCAGCCCCCGCGGCGCGGAGGAGGGCGACCGGCCCCCCGGGGGCAGCGCTCGCTGAGGCAGGCGGTCGCGTCCAGGGCTGGGACCGCGGGGAGCTCGGCCTGGGGGGCTGGGAGCCCCAGGACGATGGCCGCCTCGCGGGCGAGCAATACGGCCAGTGCACGGTTCCCGTCCTCGCTGAAGTGCACCGGGTCCCGAAACCAGCGCGGCGGCTCGACCCCCTGGCCGGCCTCCTGGAAGGCCTGTGCGGCGTCGACCAGCCGGACGCCCGGGCGGACCAGGGAGCGCAGCTGCCGGTTGACCCGGGAGGAGGCGCGCAGCGGCTTGGGGTCGCGGTCCCGCAGGTCGATCAGCATCGCGCTGGCCTGCGAGCGATCCGAGGCCCAGAGCAGTCGGGCGGCCACCTGGTCGAGATCGCGACAGGGCTCGGCCTGCCGCGCCTGCGTGACCGCGAGCGGATCGACCTCGGTCAGGGGCAGGATCGCGGTGCGGCTGGGTCGCACGCCGAGCTCGGCGAGGCGCTCCGGGCACTCCCAGTGCACGCTGGGAAAGAAGGCGTTGCTGACGACGGTGGAGAGGAGGACCGGCGCGCCGATCTCGACCAGTCCATCGAGCAGGGCGTCCATTCGCCGCTCGAAGTCCGCCAGCACGGCGTCCTTCTCGGCCTCGCCCAGCGCCATGTCCCGGCTGTCCCACTGCACGACGACCTGCTTCTCCTCCTGCCCTCGCCAGGTCGCTTCGAGCAGCTCGAAGACCCGGCTGTGGCCCAGGACCTGCCGGGCCCGGGCCAGGGCGACGGCGCCGGGCTCACCGAAGCGCTGCGAGAAGACGGCGTTGCCGAGGTCGTTGTGGCCCGAGTACACCACCACGAGGTCCGGCTCCAAGGCCCGCACGCCCGGCAGCTCCGCCAGCAGGTGCCCGGAGTCCATCCCGCCGATGCCCAGGTTGACGACCTCGGCCTGCAGGAGCTCGGCGAGCTGGTTGGCGGCGAGGCGCGCGTCGTGGGGCGGGCCGGCCAGGGAGCTGCCTCCCAGCATCACGATCCGCGGACGGGCCGGGTCCTTCGGTGCGGCGGGCCACCACTCGGCGTGCTCGGTCAGCTTCGGGCGCAGCGGCTCGCCCTCGAAGAGGCCCTCGCTACCGTCCGGCATCCGGACGACGACGGGCACCATCGGCGGACCGGTCAGGAGGCGAGCGCCGAGCTCGACTCCCAGCAGCAGGGTCGCCCCGAGCAGCAGCCCCAGCAAGGGGCGGCGGCGCGGGCGGCGGGAGAGGGGGCGCTCGGCCACGTCAGAGGTCCCCGAGGGTGAAGGTGACGAGCACCGGTGCCTCGTCCCGCTCGGGGATGGGGCTGGGGTTGGCGCCGAGGAGCAGGGAGACCGGGCCGATGGCGGTGGAGAGCCGCAGCCCGCCGCCCAGGCCGTAACGCAGCAGCGGATCGGCCCCCTGGAGGCTGGAGGTGGGCTGGGCCAGGCTGCCGAGGAAGCTGACGCGGCCGAGGTCCACGAAGCCGACCAGGGCGGTGTCCGACAAGCTCGAGAGCCCGATCGAGGAGAGCGGGAGGCGGAGCTCGGCGCTGCCGGCGAGCAAGAGATCGCCGCCGGTGCGGACCCAGCGCGAGGGGTCCGCCGGGCGCGCCGCGCCGGAGACGAAGGGCTCGAGACCCTCGGGGAAGCCGGGGTCGGAGCGGGCGACGAGGTTGGCGGGCCCGACGCTCTCGGGCCGGAAGCCGCGCAGGGAGCCGGTTCCACCGAGGTAGAACCGATCCTCGACGGCGAGGGTGGTGCCGCTCCCCGAGGCCAGGCCCAGCCCGCCGGAGCCGCTCAGAGCCAGGACGGCGCGCCCCAGCGGGAGCAGCCGCTCGACCCGCCCCTCTCCGCGCAGGCTGGTCGGCGCGGAGATCAGCCCGTCGGAGACCGAGATCAGCCCTGACGCGCGCCAGCCTCGGGTCGGATCCAGGGGATCGTCCCGACGGTCGAGCACCAGCGCGGCGCTGGGTCCGGTCAGCACCCGCCGGGCTTCGGAGAGGTCGAGCTCCTGGCCGGTGCTCTCTTCCAGGCCCAGCACATCGAGCCAGGGGTCGCCCTGGACCAGCGCGCCCGGATCGACGTCCTCCAGCCTTCGGATCCGCCCGCCGTAGGAGATCTGGGCCTCGGAGCGGGCCGAGAGGCGGACCCGCACGCCGACCGAGGCGCCGCTGTCCGAGGTGCGGAAGGTCGGCTCCTGGATGATCTCGTTGAGCACGACGTCGGCGACCAGGCGCTGCCCGCGGGCGGGCAGGTTGGGCGCCTCGTAGCGGAGGGCGGCCTTCCAGACCGGCGCGGCGAGGTCCAGGCGCCAGCCGTCGCCGGCCCAGGCGTAGCCTGCCTGACCGAGGAGGCTGATCCGGTGGCCGAGCCCGCCGATGTTCCGATGGGCCACCAGCGCCCGCGCCTGGGTGCCCCGATCGGTGGCGACGCCCCCGGAGAGCTCGACCAGCATCCCGGGGCGCTCGGTCAAGCGGATGATCAGATCGCGCGCGCGCCCGTCCTCGCCGACCAGCTCCAGGTCGACGACCCGAAAGAGGTCCAGGTCGTAGAGGCGACGGCGGGTCTCCTCCAGGGCCTCGGGGCCGACCGGCTCACCCACGACGACGGCGAGCTCTCGCTCGATGACCGTCCGGCGGGTCCGCTGGTTGCCCTGGACGACCACGCTGCGCAGGCGGGCCTGGACGCCCGGGCGCACGATGAAGCGACCGCTGGCCAGGTGATCCTGCCGGACCAGCTCCAGCTCGACGTCCGCGCTGAGATAGCCGCGATCACGCAGCTCTGCGGCCAGCTCCAGGCGCAAGGACTCCAGCTCGCCGGGCCTCCAGGGCTGGCCGACCAGGGCCTCCTTGGCCTCTTCGAAGCGGGCCAGGGTCCGCTCATCCCCCCCCTCGAGCTGGAGCTCCATGAGCACGACGGGCCCGCCCTCGACGATCTCGACGGGGACCACCATCGGGACGACCCGGCCCGGCGGAAACAGGGAGAGCCGGGCCTCCTGGGCTTGGGGCTCGCCGATGGTGACGGTGGCGTCGAGGTAGCCTCGGCCCCGGTAGACCCCCTCCAGGGCGCGCGCCGCGGACCCTGCGGCCCCGTCCACCAGCCGCTTCCGGCCGTAGGCATCCGGCGCCGCCTGGCGCAAGGCGGCCACGACGGTCGCGTCGGCGAGGGCGTCGGCCCCCTCGACCTCGAAGCGGGCGATGCGGACCCGCGGTCCCCGGCGCACCTCGAAGACCACCAGGACGTTCTCGCCGACCTCTCGGAGGTGGGGGATCACCTCGGCCCGGTAGCGGCCCCGACGCTGAAGGGAGCGGCGGACCACCAGCACGGCGTCTTCGACGACCCCCTCGGTGATGCGCGTTCCCGGCTGCAGGTCGATCAGCTCGCGGAGGCGCTCGTCGCGCGGGGCGCCCGGCCCGGTGGCGAGCAGCTCGGTGCGAGGCCCCGCCTCCCCGAAGATGCCGATCACCTCGCCTTCCGGGGAGGGGCTGAGCAGGAGGTTCACCCGGGGATCCAGGTAGCCTCGCTCGGCCAGCCGCAGGACAAGCCGCTCCCGGCCGTCGCGCAGGGCCAGGGCGGTGATGCGTCGCCCGGGTCGCAGGCCGGCCTTGCGCAGCTCACGGCGGGCCTCCTTCTGGGAGAGCGGCAGGTCGCCGGCCAGCACGACCTCGTCGAGCTTGCGGGGTGGTCCGGGGTGAAGCGCCAGCTCCACGCGGGCGCGGTTCTCGCCTCGCCGGACAACGGTCAGATCGAGGGTGGGGGTGGGCCAGCCCGCGTCGACCAGGGCCTCCTGCACCCGACGCTCGACCAGGCCAGCGTCCCGACGCACGAAGAAGGGCTGCCCCCGACCCAGCTCGTGGGCTCGCGCGGCCAGCCGACGTGCGGCCCGGCTGCCGCCCTTGATGTCGACCCGCTCGACCCGGACCGGCGGGTAGACCCGATACACCACGCGGGCCGCGGCGATGGGCTCGCCGTCGTCGTCGACGGCGAACCAGGGCTCGGCGTCGACCTCCACCGCGGCGAACTCGCCCGCGCGCACGAGCAGGGCGATGTCCTGTCGCACCATGGCGACGGAGAGCCGCTCGCCCTCGCGGACCCGGAGCAGGGGCTCCAGGCTCTCCCGAGGGAGGCCCCCCTGGGGCGCCTCCAGGCTGACCTGGGCGACCACCCGGCCGAGCAGCCAGCCGGGCAGCGGCTCCCCCGCTGCGTCCAGATCATCGGCTGCGTCCAGATCATCAGCTGCGTCCTGCTCATCGGCCGGGCCGGGCTCATCGGCCATGTCCAGCCCATCGGCCGGGCCGGGCTCGACAGGCTCCTCCGCTGGCGCGGCGGAGCTCGACGGCACCCAGATCAGGGATGCCAGCAGCAGGGCGGCGATCAATCGAACTCCCAGCGCAGGTTGACCTCGGCGCCCCAGGCCCCTTGGATGTCGACGCTGCGCTCTTCCTGCTCGCTGCTCCAGAAGCCTCGCAGGTAGAGGCGACGAGCGAGCCGCTGCTCCAGGCCGATGTAGGTGTCGCGTCCGCCGGAGATGTTCTGCTCGATGAGCAGGAGCCCGCCATGCCACCCGACGTCCGTCAGATCGTTCTCGTACAGCAGGCGCAGCTTGGAGGAGACCGAGCCCGAGCCGCGCTCGCTGGTCCCGCTGACGAGGTCGAGGCGGTCGGGCCGGAGCGGGTCGAGCAGGGTGGAGAGGCCGCGCACTCGAAAGATGCCCTCCTCGGCCCGCTCGACGATGCCGATGCTGCTCATCAGCACGTCGCCGCCCTCTACCGCCAGGGCGCGCCCCAGGGCACCGGAGCGCTCCATCTCGGCGCGGGTCATGCCGAAGACGAGCAGGGCGTTGATGTCCGCCTGGGCCAGCGGCGGGTCCGAGCGGGTCGAGGTGCGCCAGTCCGACCAGGTGCCCGCTACCTGGGCGTCCACCCGGTAGCTCTGGTCGGAGGAGCGCACGTCCGTGGTCAGGGCGAGGTCGAGCTCGGGATCGTAGGAGAAGGGATCGACGAAGCGGACCTCACCGCGGAGCAGCTCGAAGCTGCGCTCCTTGAGGTAGACCCGCCCTCCCGGCAGCGCGCGGATCCGACCGGTCATGCCGGGGCGCGCGGTCGAGCCCATCACCCGCAGCTCTCCCGAGGCCATCAGGTCGGCGACGTTGTTGCGGACCCGGATGGTCTGGTCGGCCTCCAGCGCCAGCTCCATCGAGAACCAGTCCCGGCTCTCTTCGGCGACGGCGCCGCGCAGGGCGGGATCGCTGAACTCCAGCATCCAGCTCTCCCAGTCGATGCGCTCGTTGAAGAGCATGTCGCGGACGGTCATCCGGCCCGAGAGCAGCGGCCGGTCCGACGGCCCGGTGAAGGCGAGGTCGGCGTCCCCTTGCACGGCGGGGAGGAAGTCGAAGTAGCGGACGCGCACGTCGCGGGCCTGGGCGGTCAGGTCGTAGCGGCGAGGGATGAAGCGCTCGCTCTCGATCCGCCCCTCGGCGCGGACCCTGCCGCCGCCCAGGATGGCGCTGGCCTCGTCGATGACCGAGCGTTCGGGGGTGGCCCGGACCTTCAGGGCGAGGTCTTCGAAGGTGCCCGGGAACCAGTCGCCGCGCAGGGTGGCCGAATCGACCCGCAGCTCCAGCTCGGGCCGGACCCGGCCGTCCTCGCTGACCGCGCGGATGGAGACCTGGCCGAGGCCCTCGGCCCGCTGCAGGCCGGGGATGGCCATCCGCAGCAGGTCGAGGTCGACCGTGCCTCCCCCCGTGAAGCGCGTGGATCCTTCCTGGCGGCGCTGGCCGGAGAAGCTGAGCTGGGTGGCCCCCCCGGTCATGACGAGCTCGTCGATAGCGTAGTCCTCGCCTCGCTGCTCCCAGGTCCAGGGCCGGCGAGCGACCAGCTCGTGCTTGTCCCAGCGCAGGACGGTGCGGTCCATGCGGGCCTGGATCTCCACGGGGGAGGGCTGGTCGCCGAAGTTGCCGAGGACCAGGCCCTCTCCTCCCACCACCAGCTCGATGGCCTGCCCGTCCGCGGCCGGCGGCAGCACGAGGCTGACGGGGAAGGCGTCCAGGCGGGCCTCGATCCGGTAGGGCTGCGCCTCCCAGAGGGCCTGCGTGCCCGCCAGCCGGAGGCTCCCCGGGAGGGCGGCGAGCGAGGGTGGCAGCGTGCCGTCGAGGTCCTCCAGCGCAGGGGGGGCGCCCGGGCCGAGCAGGTGCCCGCCGAAGTACATCGTGCCGGCGCGGGTCGTGAAGGACAGGGCGCTGTCAGGGAGGGCCTGGCGGTCGAAGCGAGCGCCGTGGAGGCGCAGCTCGCCGCTGGGCTCGGGCTCGAAGAGGGTGCCGCCCACGACCGCGTCCAGGCGCAGGGTGCCGGCCAGCCGGCCGCCCAGCTCCTGCAGCAGCTGGCTGTGCTCCAGGCGGAGGCCGTCGCTGCGCAGGTCGATGTTGGCGGCCCAGCCGGCACCGACCGAGCCGCGGGCGAGCAGGGTCTCCGCTCCCTCGCGGCGCTGGATCCGGGCCTCGTCCAAGGTGAACCGCCCCCCGTCCATGTACCCGGTGGCGATGCCATCCTCGAAGCGCTCGCCGAAGAGATCGATCTCGGTCAGCTCCAGGCGGGACTCGCCTCCCAGGGCGTCGACGGGCCCTCGCAGCTCCAGGGTGCCGTCCATGCGGGCATCGACGCCCTCGACCTGCAGGAAGATGCCCATGATGTCCGCCAGCCTCCCCTGGCTGACGAAGTACTGCAGGTCCAGCAGGGCGGTCTGCTGGAAGTCGAGCTCCACCGCGGCGCGCATTCGCGTCGCGCCCCGCTGGCCTTCGACGTTGGGAAAACCGAGGCGGGTCCGATCGGTCCAGCGAATCTCGGAGCGGGCTAGATCGGCGAAGGGCAGGTCCCACAGCCGCAGATCGCGCACATCGACGTTGGCCAGGGCGCTGAGGTTGTCGAAAGGGCCGCCCAGCCAGCCGCGCAGCTTGCCCACCCCGCCCAGGCCCATGTCGGACAGCGGCGAGAGCTCGGAGAGGTCGATCCGGTCGAAGTCGAAGTCGATGTCCAGCGGCCCGTTGCCCCCGAAGCCGATCCGGGCGGCCGCGCGCCCCTGGGAGCGACGGGTGGTCAGGGGCCGGGCGACCAGGCTGATCCCCTGGTCGTCGAGATCGAGCTGGCCGCGCAGCCGCAAGACCGGCAGGCGGAGCATGGGCGCGGTGCGACCGACCGGACCGGCTGCCGCCACGAGGTCCTGGCCGGCGATGAACCAGGATCCTGCCAGCCTCAGGGGCTTGAGGGTACCGGCCGCCTGGACCTCGAGGTCGGTCCCCATCTCGACCCAGGGTGCCGGCGAGGCGCCCAGCGCCTGCAGCGCCGAGGCGAGGCGAAGCTCCTCCCCGCTGAGGGAGATGGAGATGCCCAGGCTGGCGAGGTCGATCGCCGTCCTTACGTGCAGCTGGCCCTCGGCCCAGCGCACATCGAGGGGGTCGAGGATGAGCTGGCGCCCCTCCACCCTCCAGAGGGTGGAGAGCTCGCCCAGGGCGTAGGTCGAGGTCCGGACCGGTTCGCTCCGTCGGGTGACCTGGAGGCCCAGGTCCGAGGCCAACAAGGCGCCGCTCATGACCGGGGCCTTGGCCAGGCCGCTCAGCTCAATGTCCGCTCGCAGATCGCCGGCCAGGGCGAAGCGCTCGGGCAGCACGGGGTTCCAGGCGGCGAGCCGGGTGGAGAGGGTGAAGAGCCCGCGGATGGGCCCCGTGGTCTGCAGATCGAGGGAGCCGCGCAGCCCGATGTCGGGGAAGGCGAGGTCCAGCTCGGGGACCAGGACGCGATCGGGGTGGACCCGCACCCCGCGCAGGACAACGTCCTGGGTCTGCTGGCGAAGATCGGCGAGGCTGAAGGCGACCGAATCGGAGCGGAGATCCATGGTCCCCGCGGCCTGCCCCGGAGCGGCGTTGAAGCCCTCCAAGCCGATCTGGAGCAGGGGGCGACCGCCCCACTGGGCCTCCAAGGTGACGCTGCCCTCTCGGACCACCAGCTCGTCCCACGGGAGCTCAGCGCCGGCGGGGCGGGCCTTGGCCGGGCCCTGGCCCTCGGTCAGGGCCTTGAACTCCCGGAGCTTGCCCTCGTCCAGGTGCAGCCGAAGGCTGGGGCGGACGACCTCCAGCCGCCTGAGGCGCGGCTTGCCGTCGCGAAGGCCCAGGGTGAGCTCGACGCGCTCCAGGGCGAGGATGGTGCGCCCCGCCCTCTCCGGCAGCTCCGAGCGATGCCGGACGACCACCCCGTCCACCTGCAGGGTCGCGCTCCGCAGGTCGACCCGCGCCCCGGCCACGATGACGTCCTCACCGCTGAGCCGCTCGGCGAGCTCTTCCAGGACCTGGCTGAGCTGGCGCCCGAACCAGGCGCTCTCGACGACCAGGGCGAGGCAGAGCACGCCCAGGATCAGGCCCAGCAGCAGGCGGCTGAGACGGTAGCGCGCGCCTTTGCGTCCACGAGGAGCAGGCGGCGGCGGCGTCCGGGCTGTGACGGTCATGCCCCCGCCCGTTGCGCCTGCGAGAGCACCGCAGGGAGGAACTGGAGCGGGCGACGGGATTCGAACCCGCGACACCGAGCTTGGGAAGCTCGTACTCTACCAACTGAGCTACGCCCGCAACGCACCCTATATGCCACGGCAGCGCGGATCCGGCAAGGGGCCGATCTCAGCGCTTCCGAAGCAGCTCGATACCCCGGCGGCGGGCGGCCATCTCGTTGGTCCGCCAGGTCGGATCGAGCTGCTCGATCTCGTCGAGCAGGCGCTCTGCGTTGCCGGCCCGCTTTCGGACGAGGTAGGCCCCGGCCAGCTCCCACATCGCCTCGACGTAGGCGGGGTGGTGATCGCCGCCCACCTGGACTGCCCGCTCCAGGCGCCCGATCACGCTGTCGGCCCGGCCCAGGCCCCGGGCGGCCAGGGCCTGCACGACCAGGGACTCGACGTCGTCGTTCCCCCGGAGCAGGTCGAGGGCTTCATCGAACATGCCGACGCAGACCATGGCCCGGGCGTCGGTGATGGCGTCGCTCATCGCGTCCAGGGCGTCGCCATCGACCTCGGCGAAGGATCCGTCCAGCGAGAAGGAGATGCCCTCTCCGGGCATGGTGAGCGGGACCTCCTCCAGCTCGGTCGACGGAGGTGGCTCCACGGGCGTCGGGACGCTGGCCTGCGTGCGCGTGCTGTTCATCAGCTCGCCGATCTTCAGCAGCAGCTCGGTGTTCGACGGATCCGTCGAGAGCGCGCGCCGATAGGCCGCGATGGCCTGGGGGATCTGACCCTGCATGGCCAGCGCGTCCCCGTCCGACTCGGCGCTCTGCCCGGTGGGCGGGGGGGGGGTCGGGTCGACAGGAGGGCGGCTCTGGACGGGTACCGCGAGCGTGGACGCTCCTGAGTTGTCGGTCTCGTCGTCGAGGATGGCCTCTTCGGTCTCGTCCCGAGGCAGCTCGTCGAGGGTGAGGCCGAGCACGCCGAGCCGGTCGGCGAGGTCGACCACCGCGGTCCCACCGCTTGGCCGGAGGGCCTTCAGGACCTGCCCTCCCTCTTCCAGGCGACCGGCGGCGACGAGGAGCTCACCTCGCATGACCTGGCAGGCGATGCCCTCGCGCACGGCGGCAGGCGCCTCGTCGAGGCAGAGGACCGCGCGGTCCAGAAAGCCATAGCGCTGCAGGACCGAAGCCCGAACAAGGACCCGGACCTCGTCGGGGTCCGAGGGTTGCGCCCAGGCGCGCTCGGTCAGGCGCATCTTCTGCCGACGGGCCTCTGCCGTGACTCGATCGAGCTGCGAGCGGATCGAGTCGTCGTCGGCGCCGCACTCCAGCGCTCTCTGGAGTGCCTCGACCTGGGCCTCGCGGTCGCCGGACTCGTCCAGGCGACGAGCGGCCTGCAGCCAGACCTTGCGAGCCTTGTCCTTCTGATCGAGGGCCTGCAGCGCCTTGCCCAGGAGGGTCAGCACGCCCACCGAGCGCGGATCCTGGCCGTAGGCGATCTGCAGGTGGACGAGCGCAGCGCGCGCCTCGCCCAGGATGAGCCGGGCCTCCGCGGCCGACAGCAGGCAGGCCGGATCGTTCGACCGGAGCTTGAGGGCGCGCTCGAAGAAGCGGGCGCGATCATCGGTTCGCCCCAGCCGGCGGGCTTCGTCCCCGAGGGTCTTCCAGGCCTCGAAGGCCTCGGCCTCCTGGCGGCTGCCCTCCAGGAGCTCGGCGACCCGGATGTGCATCGGGACCTCGGCCGGCGCCAGGCGGGCCACGCGGCGGGCGTACTCGATCGCCTTGCGGGGCTCCCGACGATCCACCGTCTGGAAGGCGTCCTCCCAGACCTTGCGCGCTTCGTTGCGGCGGCCGGCGGCCTCCAGGCACTCTGCGAGCTCGGCCCGCACATCGTTGTCCTGGGGGCTGAGCTCGACCAGCTGGGTGTAGATGCTGATGGCCGCCCGCTCCTGGCCACCGGACTTCAGGGCGCGCGCGACCTCGGCGAAGTGCCGGATGGCCTCGGCCTTCTTGCCCAGCCCCAGGCAGAGCTCGGCGACCTTCTGGCGGATCCGACGGTCCTTCGGCTCGTGCCGCAGGATGGCCAGATATCGATCCAAGGCCTTCTCGGAGTTGCCCCGTTGAAGGAACTGCATGGCCTCCTGTTCGATCGCGTCGCGGTTCACGGTGCCCCTCGGTTCGTGCTGCGTGGAAAGGCCCGGCCCGGGTTCATCGCTCCCGAAGCGTCAGCCAGTGGTCGATGAAGCGGGTGTGGAAGCGCACCTCGCGGAAGGCGGGGTCGTTGACCAGCGCGCGCTGCAGCGGCAGGGTCGTACGAATCCCCTCGACCACGAATTCGTCCATGGCCCAACGCAGCCGCTCGATGGCAGCCTCACGCGTGGGAGCCGTGACGATGAGCTTGGCCACGAGAGAGTCGTAGTAGGGCTGGACGATCGCCTGCTCGTGTACCGCCGAGTCGATGCGAATCCCCGGGCCGCCGGGCGCGTGGTACCCGGTGATCTTGCCCGGAGAGGGCATGAAGGTCCAGGGGTCTTCGGCGTTGACCCGCACCTCGATCGAGTGACCGGTGAGCGTGATCTCGTCCTGGCGATAGGGCAGCGGCTCGCCCGCAGCCAGGCGGATCTGCAGCTGGACGAGGTCGATGCCGCTGACCTGCTCGGTGACCGGGTGCTCGACCTGGATGCGCGTGTTCATCTCGATGAAGTAGAACTTGCCGCGCTCGAACAGGAACTCGAAGGTGCCGGC
>DDSR01000264.1:12298-67646 GCA_002343455.1 Deltaproteobacteria bacterium UBA2385
CATGCCGGGCGCGGGCGCCTCCTCGATGATCTTCTGGTGGCGACGCTGCATGGAGCAGTCGCGCTCGCCGATATGGATCGCGTTGCCCTGGCCGTCGCCGGCCATCTGGATCTCGATGTGGCGCGGGGTCGGCAGGAATCGCTCGAGGAACAGCGCGCCGTTTCCAAAGGCAGCCTGGGCTTCGGAGCTGGTGAGCTCGAAGGCTCGGCGCAGGCTCTCGGTGTCCTGGACGATGCGCATGCCCTTGCCGCCACCACCGAAGGCGGCCTTCAGCATCAGCGGGTAGCCGATCTGCTCGGCCAGCACGACGGCGGCATCCACGTCGGCGATGGCCCCGCCGCTGCCGGGGAGGAGGGGCACGCCGGCCTGGCGAGCGGCCTCCTTGGCCGAGAGCTTGTCCCCGAAGATGGCCAGGGTCTCGGGCCGGGGCCCGATGAAGCCGATGCCACTGGCGGCGAGGGAGTTGGCGAAGACGATGTTCTCGGCCAGGAAGCCGTAGCCGGGGTGGACCGCGTCGACGCCGGTGATCTCAGCGGCGGCGACGACGTTGGGGATGTGCAGGTAGGAGCGGGTCGCGTTGGCCGGGCCGACACAGACCGACTCGTCGGCGAAGCGCACGTGCAAGGCGTTCCGATCGGCCTCGGAGTAGATGGCGACCGTGCGGATCCCCAGCTCGCGGCAGGCCCGAATGACGCGGAGCGCGATCTCGCCCCGGTTGGCGATCAGTACCTTGGTGTACATGGGGTCTCAGTCCACCCGCACGCGGAAGAGCGCCTGTCCGAACTGCACGGGCTGCCCGTTCTCGACCAAGGCCTCGACCACGGTGCCCGTGACCTCGCACTCGAGCTCGTTCATGAGCTTCATCGCTTCGAGGATGCAGAGCACCTTGCCGGGGCCGACATGCTCGCCCACCTCGACGAAGGGGCGCGCGCCGGGCTTGGCCGAGCGGTAGAAGACGCCCACCATCGGCGAGTTCACCGTGACGGTGTTGGCCTCGATCGCAGGAGCCGCCGGCGCAGAGGCGACCGCGGGGGCGGCGGAGATGGCGTGCACGGGGAGCGGCGCCGCGACGGCCTGAGCCTCGTGCATGCGCAACTCGATCCGCGAGCCTTCGTCCTCCAGTCCGAGCTCGGCCACGCCGTACTCTTGCATCAACTTGAGCAGTGCTTCGACACGTTCCAGATCCATCACCCACTCCGTGAGCGCAGCCACTCGACGATGCCACGCAGACCCAGCGTGTAGCTGGCCAAACCGAAGCCCGCCACCTGCCCGATCGCGATGGGCGCGAGCAGGCTCTCGCGCCGAAAGGACTCGCGGGCGTGCACATTGGAGATGTGCACCTCGACAAAGGGGATCGCCGTCCCAGCGAGCGCATCACGCAGCGCCACCGAGGTGTGCGTGTAGCCCCCCGGGTTGAAGACGATGCCCTGGCAGTCGGCCCGCGCCGCGTGGATGCGGTCGATCAGGCCGCCCTCGCTGTTGTGCTGGGTGTGGCTGAGCGTCACGCCCAGCTCGGCCGCCAGGGCCTCCGTCGCCAACTGAACGTCGGCCAGCGTCGCTGAGCCGTAGACCTGGGGCTCACGCGTCCCCAGCAGGTTCAGGTTGGGCCCATGAAGGACGAGGATGCGCATCGGCCGCGTTGCTTCAGTTGTTCTCGCCAGGACCGATCTCGAAGAAGTCGGTGTCGTAGCCGATCGTCCCGGTGATCTGGGCGTTCTGGAAGCTGGTCGAGCCGCCCTCTTCGTCCGCGTCGCCCGAGGGGACCAACGCGTCGACGTAGACGTAGACCCGCGCGAAGCCGTAGCGGTCGGTGACCGCCTCGACGTAGTTGGGGCAGTAGCCGCCCGCATCCGCGTAGTTGCTGCCGAACTCGTAGTACTGGTCCGTCAGCGTGTCGTAGTTCCAGGCGCACCACTCGTTGATCGTGGCGTCGAAGACCCCGTTCTCGTCCAAGCAGTCGGTCTCGGGCGAGGCTCCTTCGGGGATGGTCGGGTAGGCCACGACCTGGAGCGCCTCGGGCGGCAGCAGGCAGGTGCCGCCGGAGTTGCTGAGGATCTCGATGTTCACGCCCTGGAGGTTGCCCTCGGAGGCCGAGTCGTAGACCTGGAAGTCGCCGATGATGATCGCGCCGATCCCGTCGTTCAGCCCGTTGTAGGCGTCGTCCCAGGCGACCTTGACGGAGGCGGGCGCGATGACGCTGGCGGTGGACGGGGCCTGCATGCCGTCGGCGACGCATCCGAGGAGGGAGGAGAGCAGCAGCGAAGCGAACATCGGGGACTCCTGATCAGGAGAGGTGACTGAGCATTCGGGGGATTTCTTCGAGACCGACCGACTCGAGGTGGACGGCCCCGATTCGCTCGACGACCGCGGTCTGAAGCATAGCACGAGAGAGCTTCTTGTCGTAGCCGGCCGCATGTACCAAGGCGTCTCGAGCGACTCCCTCGGGACGCAGGTCCATGCCGAGGGCGCGCACGGCCTGCCGGACCTGCTCGGCCACCTCGGGCGCGCAGCTTCCACGCTCCGCGCACCAGGCGGTCTCGGCGACCAGTCCCATCGCCACGCACTCGCCGTGGCGCAGCCTGCCATGTCCGGCGGCGGTCTCGATGGCGTGGCCGACGGTGTGCCCCAGGTTCAGCACGGCGCGCAGGCCCTGCTCCCGCTCATCGGCGGCGACGATCTCGGCCTTGACCCGGCAGCTTCGCTCCACCATCTCTCCCAGGACCGCGCCGTCCCGGGCCAGGGCTCGCGCGCCAGCGCTGACGCAGAGCTCGAAGAGGGCGGGATCTCGAAGGACGCCGTGCTTGATCACCTCGCCCAGACCCGAGCGGAGCTCGGCCTGATCGAGGGTCTGCAGGGTCTCCATCGCGGCGTAGACGAGGCGGGGCTGGTAGAAGGCGCCAACGAGGTTCTTGCCGCGCGTCGAGTTGACGCCGGTCTTGCCCCCGACGGCGCTGTCGACCATGGCCAGCAAGGTGGTCGGCACCTGCACGAAGGGCACACCTCGCAGCGCGCAGGCCGCCGCGAAGCCGACCATGTCGCCGGTCACCCCTCCCCCCAGGGCCAGGACAGGGGTGTTTCGCCGCAGCCCCAGGCCGATCAGCTCCTCGACCAGGCCCGCCCAGGTCCCCAGGGTCTTGTGGACCTCTCCGTCGGGGAGAACCACGGTCGAAGGATGGAATCCAGCCGCCGACAGGCTGGCGGTGGCCTGGTCGAGGTACAGCGGCGCGACCACGGTGTTGCTGACGACGACGATCGGGCCGGGCCGAAGCTGGTCGGCCACGGCTGGACCCAGGCCGACCAACCCCTCGTCCACGATGTGGATGGGGTAGGCGCGACCTTCGATCTCGACCGGGATCAGCACAAGGCCGCCAGGACCGCGTCGGCGGCCGCGTGAGGGTCGAGCCCGGTCACGTCCACCGTGAGGCCTGCCCTCGCGAAGAGCGGCCGTCGCTGCGTCCAGAGCGTGTGCGCCTGCGCGGCCAGCGGTCGCTGGGACTGCCGCTGAAGCCGGCGCTCGAGCTGCTCCCAGGGGAGGTCGAGCACCACGATCGGGTAGCGGGCGCGCAGCCGCTCCAGGTTGTCACCGTGGTGCAGGGTCCCGCCGCCCAGCGCGACGACCGCGTCGGGCTCCGCGAGCAGGTCTCCCACCGCCTGAGCCTCGAGCTCCCTGAAGCGCGCCTCGCCCCGATCGTCGAAGATCCGGGCGACGGAGGCGCCAGCCAGCTCTTCCACGCGCTGGTCGAGGTCCACGAAGGGCAGGCCCAGGCGCTGCGCCAGCACCCTGCCCACGGTCGACTTGCCGACTGTCATGAACCCGCCCAGCACGAGGCCACCCAATCAGCCCCCGCGGGTGACGATGTGCGGGGTGATGAAGACCAGCAGCTCGTTGCGCGAGTCGGTCACCGAGCTGTTGCGGAAGAGGTAGCCCAGCAGCGGGATCTTCGAGAAGCCCGGGACCCGCGTGTTCGACTTGCTCTCTTCGGTCGAGAAGACGCCGCCGATGACGGTGGTGTCGCCGTTGGCGACCAGCACCTCGGTGCTGGCCTCCTTGATGATGATCGCCGGCTGGCCCTGGACCTGCTGGGCGAAGTCGGCTCGGTTGTTGGTGACCTCGACCTTCATGAAGATCTTGTTGTCCGAGGTGACGTGCGGGGTCACCGCCAGCTCCAAGGCCGCCTCGATGAACTGCACCTGGGTGCCGCCCGCGCTGGTCGAGAGGTACGGGATGCGCGTTCCCTGGACGATCTTGGCCTCTTCGTTGTCNNGGCCGGGGATGCTGCCCAGGCTGAGGTTGATGGCGCCCGCCGAGCCGGCCGGCGAGCCGAGATCGACCAGCAGGCTCTCCCCGGCCTGGGCTTCGCTGAAGAAGACCTCGCCGCCGTCGGTGCTGATGCCGCCGTTGGTGCGGACGCTGTTGGGGAAGAACAAGCCGGTCGGGTAGCCCGTGGTGGTGCTGGCATCGAAGCTGCCGCCCCACTGGATGCCCATCGAGCGGGTGAAGTTGGCGTTGGCCTCGACCACCCGGGCCTCGATCAGGACCTGGGGGGTGTTCAGGTCAAGCTGCCGCACCAGCTCGCGGATCTGGGCGAGGCGGTCGTCCGTCTCGCGCACGATGATCTGGTTGGTGCGGGTGTCGACCTCGACGCTGCCCTTGGAGGTGACCATCTTGCGGAGCTGCTCGGTGATGCTCGAACCCGTGGCGTAGTTCAAGGGGATCACCATCATGTTGACCTCCTTGAGCTCTTCGATGGCGCGCTTCGACTCCACCTTGGCCTGCTGCTCGGCCTTGATGGTCTCGATCGGCGCCACACGCACGATGTTGCCGTAGCGCTGCGAGCCCAGGCCCTTGGCCTGGAGGATGGCGGCCAGGGCCTGGTCCCAGGGCACATCTTCCAGGCGCACCGTCACGTTGCCCTTGACGTCGTCACCGGCCACGATGTTGAGGCGGGAGACGCTGGAGATCAGCCGGAAGATGGAGTGGATGTCGGCGTTGACGAAGTCCAGGCTGATCTTGCGGCCGGTGTAGGAGGTCTGGGTGGTGGCGGACTGGTCCACCATGAAACCACCGGACATCCCCAGCATGGAGGAGGGATCGCCGACCCCGACGCCCTGGTTGAAGGCCGACTGGGGCTGCTGGGTCTGACCGCCCGAGCCGATGTACAGCTCGTTGGCGTAGGCGCTCTTCAGGCCCTCGTCGGCGGGACCGGCGGGAGCGACCTCGGAGAAGCCCTGCCGACCGGCCTCGGCCTGGGTCCGCATGTAGGGGGGGACCGCCACCTCGACGATCAGCTCGCCATCGCTTCCCGTGCGCAGCTCGTACTGGGTCGCCGAGCGCAGGTTGATGGCGACCCGGGCGCCGGTGCTGGTCGGATAGGCCCGGACAGAGCTGACCGGCGAGTAGAACTGGCTGGTGTCGACGACGCGGCGGAGGCTCTCGGGCACGAAGGCGCGGGGGATGTCGACCACGATGAGGTTGCTGCTGGGCTGCGAGGCCTTGGTCTCGGGCGAGCCGACCAGGCCGATCACGACGCGGCTGGTCGAGTCGTCGTGGTTGAAGTCCAGCGCCTTGATGCGGGGACCGCCGGGCAGCGCGGCGTCGTCGCAGCCCGAGCCCGAGAGGCAGGGGCCGCTGGGCAGACCGCCCGCGCTGTCGCTGGCCTGGGTGTACTGGCCAGGGACCGTGTAGACGGCGCTGGCGGAGCCGGAGGAGCTGGACCCGGACGAGGCGGCGGCGCCGCCGCCGGTGAGCGCGCGGGCGATCGGGTCCTCGGCCTGACCCGAAGGATCGAGCACCACACGGATCGTCCCGCCGTCGGTGACGACGCGGGGCTCGGCGGCCTGCGATAGGTAGATGCGAACGCGCGTGATCAGGCCCTTGCCGTCGTCGAAGGACTCCGACTCGATGCGCTCGACCAGGCTGCCGCTGACGGCCACCGTGCCGACGCCAGCGGCGAGCTGCGCGTCGGCGATGTCGACGATGACCCGGTGGGGATCGGTCATGGTGAAGCTGCTGACCGCGGTCCCTTGCGCGGCCCGGTCGAGCGTCAGCACGACCGTGCGGTCGGCCTCGGAGACCGTCACCGACTCGACGCGCGCTTCCTGGGCGTCGACCGGGTTCGTGAGGAGAGCCAGCCCCAGGACGAGGCCGAGGGCCCCGATTCCACGAACCATACGAGCCACTGCGTGCATCTTCGTTCCTCCCAGAGCGGGAATGCGGGTTGACCCTGCGGAGGGTCCTGTAGAGATGGAGGTGCGGGGGGGGGAGAGGTCGCTCATGTCAGCCGTCCGAGATGGGAAGCTTCATGGGGATGTCGTTGACCACGAGGTCACCGCGGAGATTCTGGTACTCCTCGGTGATCACGACCTCGGCGGAGGTGATGCGCGTGACCTTGCCCCAGTTCTTGCCGATGTAGGTGCCGACCTCCATGACGTGGCCGACCCCCTCGGGGTCCTGGACCAACGCCCGGGGACGGTCGACGCCCCAGATGATGCCCACCAGCGTGTACTGGTCGATCTCGTAGCGCTGCAAGGGGGTCACCGGCACGTCGTCGGACTGCCGCTCGCCGCTGGCGAGGAAGCTGCGGAACGGGTCCCGCTTGCCGATCGGGTTGTAGACGTAGGCGTCCTGAGCCGAGATCGCCTTGTCCAGCGCCGAGGGCTCACGGATGCCGAGGTCCTGGGCGACCGGCGCGGCGGTCGCCGTGGGGCGCTCGCCGCTCCCATCGACCAGCATGTCGCAGCCCGCCGTTCCGAGCAACAGGAGCAGGCCGGGTAGGGCCAGAGGCTTGGTCATCGACGACCCTCCTTCTTCTTGTCCTTGCTCTGCTCTGCCTGCGCCTTGATCTCTTCGTCGGTCAGGAAGCGGAAGGTGACCACATTGCCCTTGACGCTGAGTCGAACCTCACCGCCGACGAGCTTGGGCTGCTCCATCTCCACGTCCCGCACGTAGACGATCCGGTTCATCTTCGAGAGGCGCTCGAAGAACATCGCGACCTCGTGGTAGGAGCCGTCCACCTGGAGGGCGACGGGCACCTCGGCCACGTAGTCCTGCTTGCTCTCGGACAGGGGCTGGAACTTCTGGACCTCCAGCCCGACCTTCTTGCCCATGCCGCTGATGGCGCGCAGCAGCTCGGGGATCTCCCGATCGTTGGGGAGCTCCTTGAGGGCCTCCTTGAGGTCGGCCATGAGCGTCTGGAGCTCGGCCTCGAAGCGGGCCTTGTCGCGGATCCGGACCTCGAGCTGCACGCGCTGTGTCTCCAGCGCGGACTCCTGCGACCGCAGGTCGGAGATCTGCGTGGAGGCCGGCATGTACAGCAGGCCCACGTAGATGCCGACGATCAGGACGTAGCCCAGGCCGAAAATGAGGAGGCGCTGCGAGCGCGGCAGCCTGCCCAGCTGCTCCATGATCTTGGCGCCGTTCATGCGTGCACCCGAGTCCGGCCCCGCGGGGCGACGAAAGAGGAGTGGGTCATCACTTCGTGGCCCCCTCGGCGACGGGTTCCTCGGTGCCGGGCACGACGAGGCGAGCGGTGATCGAGAAGACCTTGACCGCGACACCGTCGACGGTCGCCTGCTCGATCGAGTTCAGGTACACATCGTCGAAGAAGCTGGACTGCTCGAGGTTGCTGAGGAACTGCGAGATCAGCTCGTTGCTGACCGCCATCCCCGCCAGCTTGATGCTGCCGCCCTTCTCGCTGACGGTGGTGAGCGAGAGCTTGTCCGGGGTCGCGATGGCCAGCTCGTCGAGCATGTGCACCGGGCCGGAGCGGTTCGCCTTCAGTCGCTTGATGACGTCCAGCTTCTTCTGGTAGTCGGCCTTGAGCGCCTCGGCCTCTTCAGCCTGGGCCGCCTGGACCTTCATCTGGTCGACCTTGGTCTGGAGCTCCCGGACATCGGTCTCGGCCGAGGAGATCCGGGCCAGCATCACGCCATGGACCAGGAAGAGCCCGACCACCAGCGCGACCGCACCGACGCCCGCGAAGATGAGCTGACCCCGAACGGCCTCTTGCCGCTTGGTCGTGCGAATGGGGAGGAGGTTTATGCGGATCATTTGTCGCCCGGCCTCCGCAGCGCGAGGCCCACCACAACGGCGGCCTGCGGCGCGATGTCGTTGAGGAATCCAGGATTGAAGGCCCGCTCGTCGATCTGGATCCGTCGGAAGGGATCCACGACCTCGGAGGGGAGCCCCGTCTGGCGAGAGATGGCACGCGCGAGGCCCGGAGTCCGGGCGGCCCCGCCGGAGAGATACACCCGCGCCAGCCCGCCGTCGGCGGAGGTGGACAGGTAGAAGTCCAGGGAGCGCTGCACTTCGAGGGCGAGGCCCTCGCCCACGTTGGAGAGGATGCGCTCGATCTCCTCGGGCACGACGGAGGCGCGATCCTTCTCATCGCCGCCGACCTTCATGGCCTCGGCCTCTTCGAAGGAGATGTTCAGCGAGCGCTGGATCTCCTCGGTGAACTGCCGTCCGCCCGCGGCGATGTCGCGGGTGAAGGCGCTGACGCCGTTGCGCAAGACGTGGATGTTGACGTTGCTGGCGCCGACGTTGACCAGGGCGACGCTCTCGGTCGGGACGTCGTAGCTGTCCTCGAACATGTTGCTGATGGCGAAGGCGTCGACGTCGATCACCGCGGGCTTGAGACCGGCCTGCTGGATCAGCGCCTGGTACTCGTTGACCAGCTCCTTGCGGGCGGCGACGAGCAGGACCTCCATCTGGTTGGGGTCATCGGAGGCGCCCTCGAGGATCTGGACGTCGATGTTGACGTCGTTGATGTCGAAGGGGATGTACTGCTCGGCTTCCCACTGGATCGACTCTTCGAGCTCGTCCGAGGTCATCCGGGGCAGGTTGATGCGCTTGATGATCACCGAGTTGCCGGAGACCGAAGCGACCACGTTCTTGGTCTTGACCCGGTGGCGCGCCACGAGCTCACGGATGGCGTCGACGATGACGTTGCTGTTCATCACCGCGCCGTCCACGATGGCTTCGGGCGGGAGCCGAGCCATGCCGAAGCTGATGAGGCGGTTGCGCCCCGTCTTCGGATCCTGCTCCAGCTCCATCAGCTTCACATGGGAAGAGCCGATGTCCAGACCGATGGAAGGGCGACCTCGGTTTAGCAGCGCCATCTGGGTTTCCGTGGATCGATTCAGTCGAGGGAGCGTTGGCCGGAAAGGCCGAAGCGTGCGCGAGTCTACCGACACGCGTGGATTTCGGTCAACTGATTCGAGAGCGCTCGTGGCGAAGAAGGGTGGAAGCCGCAGCGCGGTTGTAGCCGAGGCCTAGCCCTGAGGTCAAGTGCTCATCTACAAGATCGAGGCTCCAGAGGTGCGCTCGTCAGGAATTGAGCGCGGCTGTCTCCAAGCGTCGCCCAACGCTGCTCGCCATTGCCAAGACCAGAGGGGCCGGCGCGAGCGGGGGCGTGGACCCTCCAAGGGTCCGCGCGGGGGCACCGCCACGACTCCACCTCCTCCCCTCCCCCGCCCATCATTCAGATTATCCTCGCCCGATGAGCGGACCCGGTCCCAGCAGCGCGCGCCTCCTCGTCTCCTTCAGCCTGACCGCTGCGACCGGGGCCTGGCTCGGCAGCGCGACAAGCCTGGTGGGAGCCGCTCCGCTCCTGCTGATCCACGCCTGCGCCGGGGTGGGCCTCGCCCTGGCCCTGGCCGGGCTCGTCGGAGGCCTGGGCTCAGGCCCGCGCCGGAGGTGGGCAGGGCTGGCGAGCCTGGGCCTGCTCCCGCTGATGGTCGCGCTGACGCCGCTGCTGCTGGCCAATCCGCTCCGGGTCGGCATCGACGCCCGCGCCTGGCCGCCGCTGATCCTGGCATGGACCACCCTGGCCAGCCTGCCGATGGCCTCGCGCGCCCGCCGGGTCTGGCAGCGCAGCGCCCCCGCGGTCGGGCCCGACCTGCTGGGTTTCGGGCTGGGCCTGGCGGTGGCCAGCCTGGCTCCCCCGCCACTCGGCGCCTCGCTGGCCGCGCTCGCGCTGGCCCCGCTCTGGGGACCTCCAACCACCTCGCCCCGCCTGCCGCCGGGCGACGACCACGGGCTCTTGCGGGTCCCGGGGGTGGCGATGGCCAGCGCGGCCCTGGTCTTCGGCTGGTCCCACATCCGCCCCGCCGTCGACCCCAGCGCAGCGAGCGCCACCACCGTCCTGCTGGTCGCCGGCGCGGCGGCCCTGCTGGCCCGGCCCCTGGGGCCGATCCGACCCGGCCTGGCCACGCTGGCGGGCGCCTCCAGCCTGCTGATCCAGTGGCTGCTGCTTTGGAAGGGCCCCGGCCTCGCCCGCCGCGCGCTGCTGGATCCCACCGCCATCCACCCTCTCCTCCCGCCCGAGCTGAGCGCCCAGGCCTCCTTGATCCTCGCGGCCGCCCTGGGCGGCCTGGCGCTGGGGCTGAGCTTCGGTCGCCGACGGGCCTCTCCCCTGAGCTGGCTGGGCCTGCCGCTGGGCGCGCTCCTGGTTGGTGTCGGCGAGGACGCCGTCTGGATCTGGGTGGCCGGGGGAGTCGCCATCACGGCGCCCCTGTGGAGCCTGCGCCGCGAGGTCCAGGTCGGCGGGGTGGCGGTCGCGGCCCTCGCCGCCGGCCTCGGCTGGATGGGGGCGAGGCCCGACCCTTCGCTCTGGAGCGCCGGCGCCTGGCCGCTGCTGCGGACCCCGGTGGCCGCCGCCGAAGATGCAGGACTGCGGGCGCAGCTCCAGACCGAGGTGGTCCAGGTCGGCGTCCGTGGCAGCTGGTCGGTGCTCCGGGCGGCGGCGCCCGCCGACGAACGGCCGCTCCGCAGCGAGGCGGTGGCGGCGTCGCTGCGGATCGAGGTGGACGGCCTGGTGGTGGAAGGGCGCGGTCGCCTCGCGGAGGCCGAGGCCCTCGGGGGTCATCTCGCCGGCGCGCTGGCGGCCGAGCAGCGGTCCGTCCTGGTGCTCGGCGACGAGGCGGGCCGCGCCACCTCCAGCACCACCGAGCATCCCTTCGAGCGCATCGTCGTCGCCACGCCGCCGCGGGCCATCGTCCAGGCCATGGCCGAGCTGGCCCCGGCCTTGAAGGCGACCTGGCTGGATCCGCGCGTCCTGCTTCGTCCTCATCCGCCCGCCCTGGTCCTGGCCGAGGGGCGCCGCTTCGACGCCATCGTGCAGATCATCCGCACCCCCTGGGCCAGCGCCTCCCAACCCGCGCCGACGGCCGCCCTCTTCGCCTCGGCCGGCGCGGCGCTCGAAGAAGACGGGGTCTACATCCTCGTCCTGCACAGCCTGTGGATGGAGGCCGGGGGCCCCGCGGCCATCGCCGCCACGTTCAGCGAGGCCTTCCCGGCGGTCCAGGCCTGGCTGCCCCCCCAGGGCGCCGACAGCTTGATCCTGGTCGGCTCGCAGCAGCCCCTGCCGCTGCAACGCGCGCTCACCCGGCTGCCCCGGAGCGGGAGCTGGGACTCGGTGCCGGGGATCCGCTCGGCCGAGGATCTCGCCAGCCTCGCGATCAGCGACGCCCCGGGCCTGCGCGCCTGGCAGGACACGCTTGGGGCGCACATGCCCGCTGCCGATCGTCTCTCCCCGTCCATTCGCCAGCGGCCGATCCTGCACCTCGCCAGCCTCGCCAACCACCTCGCAGCGGCCGAGGCGATCTGGGCGATCGAGCCCCAGGCGGAGCTCACACCCCTGCGGGCGCGCCTCGAAGCCCGGGAGGGGTTCCTGCGCCTGCTCGGCGAGGCGACCGGCGGCGACATGGAGGCCGTCTTCACCCGGGCGCGAGCCCTGCGTGACGCGGGCGAGGGCCTGGGCGGCGCCAGCCTGGAGGACCTGATCGAGCCCCACCTGCGAGACGGGCGACGCTCCCTGGAGCGCGCCAGCCGCGAGGGCATCGCCAGCAAGTCCTGGGACGAGGCGCTGCGCTACGCGATGACCGCCCAGATGCTGGCGCCGACCAGCGCTGGCCCCCTTGTCTTGCTGGCCGAGATCGATCTGGGTCGGGGTCGGGTCGCCCAGGCCGAGGAGGGCTTCGCCAAGGCGCTGGAGCTCAAGCCCGATGAGCTCTCCGCGCTGACCGGAGCGGCGCGGACGGCCCGGCTGCGAGGCGACCTGTCGGCGGCCCGCGGTCACCTCGAAGCCGCCACCCGGGTCGCGCCCCGGGACTGGCGGACCTGGCAGAACCTGGGCGTGCTGCTGATGCAGAGCGGGGAGCGGGAGGCCGCCGAGGAGGCGCTGCAGCGCGCCATCCTGTACAGCGAGGCGCTCGAGCCCGGTCCCCACCTCGCCCTGGCCGAGAACCAGCTCGACGCGGGCAAGGCTGCGGCGGCCCTGCTGACCGCCGATCGGGCCAACGCCACCCAGGAGACGGCCTACGGCTGGTATCTCCGCGGTCGGGCCCATCGGGATCTCGGCCAGTCGCAGCGGGCCGAGGAGGACTTCCGACGCGCCATCCTGCTCGACCCGGAGCTGGCCGAAGCGCGAGCCGGGATCGGCCTCGTCCTTGCCGAGCGCGGTGAGCTGGAGCAGGCGGCGGAGGCCTGGCGGACGGTGGTCCGCCTGCGACCCGACAACGGCGTGGCGCGCGAGACCCTGCGGCGCATCGAAGAGGACATCGCCGCGGCCGAGGCCCGGCTCCGGCCATGAGCGATCGTCCCTACGATCTGCTCCTCCTCGACGCCGGGCAGACCCTCCTCCACCCGGCCGAGCCTGTCGAGGAGACCTACGCCCGGGTCGCCCGCGCCCATGGCGTCCGGCGCAGCCCGCAGAGGATCCGCGCCGCCTTTCGCCTCGCCTTCGAGGAGGCCCGGCCCGCGGACGGAGGCCAGCGCTACCGCGGCGACGGCCGGGCCTTCTGGCGGGAGGTGGTCGCGCGAAGCGTCGGCAGCCCCGCGCCGGCGATCTTCGAGGAGCTGTTCCAGCACTACGCCCACGCCCCCGCCTGGCGCGTCGCCGACGGGGCCATCCCGACGCTGCAGCGCCTCCGAGCCGCGGGGATCCGGGTCGCCCTGGTCAGCGACTGGGACACCCGCCTGCGGCCGCTGCTCGGCGAGCTGCACCTGCTCGAGCACCTCGACCACCTCGCGATCTCCTGCGAGGTCGGCTTCGAGAAGCCCGAGCCCCGCCTCTTCCTCTCGGCCCTGGAGGCCCTCTCCGTTCCCCCCTCACGCGCCGTCCACGTCGGCGACGATCTGCGTCGGGACGCGCTGGGAGCCCGCCTCGCCGGCATCGACTCCTGGATCTGGGGCCGGGACGTCCAGGACTTCCAGGCGATCGAGGCCCGCCTGCTCGGCCTCAGCGGGTGACGCGGAAGATTCGCGAGGTCCCGCCGCCGTAGAAGCCGTCGAAGTTCAGGTTCGACTCCCAGGAGAAGGACGCCTTGCTGGACGAGTTGGAGATGACGCGGCCGTTGCCGATGTAGATGCCGATGTGGCTCTGATCGCTGGCGATGACCAGGTCACCCGGCTTGACCTCGCCGGCCTTGACCTGGCTGCCGATCTTCAGCAGCTCGGTCTCCAGCGAGGGGACGTAGTTGGGGTTGTTGCCGATGCGGCGGCCCAGGACGACCTCGAGGATGTTGTTGACCGCCCAGGCGCAGGCGAGCTTGCCGCGGTCGGGGCCCGCCTTGGTGGAGACCCCGACCCGGGCGAGGGTCTGGTTGTAGATCTTCTGGTTCAGGTCGCCCAGCTTGATCGCCGCCTCCAAGGCCGCCAGCGTGGTCGGCCCGACCAGGCCGTTGACCTGGGTGCGCCCCTTCTGGAAGGAGCGCACCGCCGAGACGGTCTCCTTGTCCATCACGCCGGTGGCCTTCACGCTGACCCCCGCCTGGACCAGCAGGCGCTGCAGCGCCTCGACAGCCGCGCCCTTCGTGCCCTCGCTGAGGACCTCGCCCTGCCGGACGAGGTCCAGCGCGTCGCCCCGTCGCTGCTGTTCGGCCGCGCCACGCCCCTGCTCGGCGCCCTGCTTCTCGTGGTCGACCTGAGGCCCGGATGCCAGGGGGCCGTCCCGCACCAGGTCCTGCAGCTGCCCGTTGCCGAGCTGGGACTGGAGGTCGATCGGATCCTGCTGGGGACCCGACGGGCTGGCGACGGCGGACATCCGCCCCGTCGCGGGGCGACTGGGCGGACCGCCCCGCCGACGCTGACTCTGGAACTCGGGCACAGGGACCTCCCTTGAAGGCCGCAGGATAGACCAGGAGGAGGCTCAGGCCAAGGCGATCCACCCCTCTCCTTCCCGCAGCGGGAGGCAGAGTTCACAGAGGCGCTGCCGGATCTCCTCCCGCGCCCCCCGCGCGCCCACCGCCACCAGGAGCAGGTCCACCGGATGTTCGAGCAGCGCCTCGGGCGGCCTCACCGGCAGGTCGCCCCGGTGCCCCAGGGCGTAGGCATCGACCAGGAGCGTCGGCCTCCGCTCGACCCGCCGCAGCCAGGAGAGCCAGGAGCGGCCCGTCCGCCCGGCGCCCCACAGCCCGATGCGCAGGCCGGGTCGCAGCCGCGGCAGGAGATGCTCCCGCTTGAGCTGCTCGAAGGCCGCGCGACGGTAGCGGGGATCGGTGCGGGTCAGGCGCTCGGCGCGGTCGAGGATCTGCACCACCGGCTGCGGCACGCTGGCCAGCGTGAAGCCCGCCCGGACGAGGCGGAGCCAGAGATCGTAGTCCTCGGGGAAGTCCCCCTCGCGCCAGCCCCCGACGGCGGCGAGGGCCTCGGCCCGCAGGGTGGTCGCCGGGTGGAAGAGCGGGCTCTCCACCAGCAGGAAGCGGGCGAGGTCCTCGGGCGCGCTCAGCGCGTTGACCTGCTCGACATAGGCCCGCATCCCCTCCCCTCCCGGCCCCGGTGGCGAGACCAGGTTCGCCTGGCCCCCGACCGCCCCGAGCCGCGGCTGAGCCTCCATCACGCCGAGCTGGGCCTCGATCCGGCCCGGCAGCGCCCGGTCGTCGGCGTCCAGACGGGCGATGAAGGCCCCCCGACAGGCTGCGCGCCCCCGCTCCAGGGCGGCCGCGATGCCCAGCGGCTCCTGCCGGATCAGGCGCAGCCGGTCCGAGGCGGGCAGCACCCGCTCGGGCGCGTCGCGGCTGCCATCGTCGACGATCACCACCTCGTCCAGCGGGCCGCACTCACTCAGGGCGCTGCGCACGGCCAGCCCCAGCGTCGACGCGCCGTCGCGGACCGGGATCAGCCAGGAGACGCGGCAGCCTGCCGCCATCCGACTCAGCCCAACAGGCCCGGAGGCAGGCCCATCGCGGAGGCGAGCTCGGCGAGGCGGTTGGCGACGGCCTCCTTCGAGCGACGCAGGGCCTCGTTGGTGGCCGCGGCGACGAGGTCCTCGAGCAGCTCGCGGTCCTCCATCGCCGCCGGCTGGATGCGCACGGCGACGATCTCCTGGGCGCCGGTGGCGACCACGGTCACCAGGCCGTTGCCGGCGGTGGCGCTGACCTCGGTCGCGGCCGCCTCGGCCTGGAGGCTCTGCATCTTCTGCTGCATCCCGGCCATCATGCCGCCGAGGTTGCTGGGATCGAATCCGGGCATCTCTGCCTCCTGAGGGTCAGCCCTCGACGTCGAGGATCGACTGCAAGGACGCCATAGCGCGCTTCCAGTCGGTGTCGAAGCGGGTGTTGGTCTCCTCATCGTCCAGCGCGCTGCCGCTGTGGACCAGGGAGATCCGGCTCTCCTCGCCGACGTAGGCCACCTGGAAGGTCAGCCGGGTCCCGGCCAGCGGGCTCTTGCCGACGCTGTCGAAGTGGATCTCCAGGTGGCTGGTCGGGCGCCAGACGTGGACCATCCCGCGGTCCTCGACCGGGTCCCCGTTGTCGTCTTCGCTGCGCAGCCAGACCCGGCCGCCCTGACGTGGCTCCATCCGGGCCTCGTCCACCCACCAGGAGGCGAGGCCCTCGGGCGTGGTCAGCGAGGCCCAGACCCTTCGAGGTGCGGCGCGTACCATGATCTGCCGGCGAACGGCGGGCATCCTGACTCCGGGAGGTGCAGCGAGGGGGCGGACCGTAGCGCGACCGCCGGGACCGGTCCAGGCGAGGCCTACATTCGCAGGGCGCGCATGATGGCGAAGAAGCAGATCAGCGGGACGAAGATGAAGCCCGCGGCATAGCCGGCGATGGCCGTCAGGATGGCCACTGGCACGGTCACGTTGCGGGTGATGCGGTCGGCGCGGGCCGGAGCGAGCCGCAGCCGCAGGCCGTACCAGAGCACCTGGCCCCCATCGAGCGGAAACATCGGCAGCAGGTTGAAGACCGACCAGAAGATGTTGATGAAGACGGCCGAGGCGAGCAGGGCCTCGACGTGGGGAGGCAGGCTGGAGCCCAGGCCGAGGTAGAGCGCGAAGCAGAGGGCGCCGAGGACCAGCCCCGCAGCCGGCCCTGCCAACGAGGAGATCACCCCCTCCTTGGGGCGCGGCGGTCGCCCGTACTCGCAGAAGCCGCCGAAGCCATGCAGCACGATCCGGCGCGGCCTGAGGCCCAGCCGGGCGCCGACCAGGGCGTGGCCGAGCTCGTGAACGAAGATCGAGCCCAGCAACACCAGCCCATAGACCGCGCCGGACACCAGCCCCATCGAGCCCGCCCGGCCGTAGGAGAGGGCGAGGAAGCCGATCAACAACAGCGCCGTGGTGCCGATCTCGATGGGGATGCCGAAGGCACGGAAGGAGAGCAGCGAGGGGGTGTTCATCATGGCTTTTCCAGAGGTACCCCGTCGCCGTTGGCGGGGACAGGTGGGTCGATCCAGTCGATCGTCCAGACGTCCAGGGCGCCCAGCCAGCCCAACAGGGCCAGGATCGCCAGCAGGGCCCCGACCAGCGAGAGGGCATCGACCCCCCGGGCGAGGCGATCGAGCTCGGCCTGTCGGCGTTGAAGCTGCTCTTCGAAGAACCTGCGCTGCTCGGCCGCAGCGCGCAGCCGGGCTTGGACCTCGACCAGGGGGTCGTCGTGGGTCGACGGCCCCGCCGCCGCGAGGATCTGCCGCAGATCGAGGCTGGCGGCCCGCGGCTGCATCCCCAGGCAGAAGAGCATGGCCTCCACCGCGGGGTGCTCCGGGTGGCGGGCGGCCGCGCGGGCCCACTGGGCGAGGTGCGCCGGGCTGCGATCGGAGAGCCAGGCATAGAGCGGATCGTGTAGCGCGCCGGTCGCCGGGTGGGTGGCGAAGGGCTCGAGCAGATCGATGGCGGCGCGCACGCGGGCCTCGTCGGCTTCCACGTCGTAGGAGGAGAGGCCGGAGCCGAGCGGGTCGGTCAGGTCCATGCGGCGGCATCCCAGAGCTCGAAGTCCGCGGGCTCCACCAGCGGAGGGAGCCCCCGGGCAAGGAAGGCCTCCACCGCCGCGGCCTGGCAGTGATCCGCCACCGAGCGGCGCTGCTCGTCAATTGGCAGGTAGGGGTGCATCGGCCCCAGCTGTAGGCGACGGGCTAGGCCCGGGTGGCGGTCGATCAGCGCCAGCTCGACCCGCGAGGGGCCCGGCCAGGCGTCGCGGGCTTCGGCCTCGGACAGGTCGGCAAAGGGCGCCGCATGCATGACGATCGCCAGGGGGCCGGCGCGCACGACCTTGCGCTTACGATCCTTCAGGGCGGCGGCGAGCAGCCACCCCGCTGCCGATCCCAGGCCGTGGAAGAGCGTCTCGCCCCCGTTGAGGCGGGCCCGGCAGGGCAGCGGGATCTCCAGGTCGTCCAGGATGGCGCGAGCCAGCGCCCCGGACTTGCGCGGGCCGGAGCCTCCTCCGAAGCTGCCCAGGGCCGGCGCCCCCCCTCCCCCGGCGTCGGTGACGACCCGACCCGAGTCGTTGAGCACGGCGCGACGGCCTCGCCCGCCCAGGCCGACATCGCCGCCGGCGCCCTGGGCCACCTCACCGACCGCGTCCCCCGTCAGTCGATCCACGACCGTCGTCATCGTGGCCCCGCTGATGTTGGCGTGGGCCTGCCCCCTCTTCCAGACCTGCTCGCCCTTGGGCCCCAGCACGCAGCGGGGCCCCTCGCCCACGCGCAGCAGCAGCTCCTTCTCGCAGGCGTGGCCGAGCAGCTCGATCAGGCGCTCCGGCGGCCAATCGCGCGCCAGCTCGGCGGGGAGTCGGCGGTGGAGCGCGGCGGCGTCCACCAGCCCGCGCCGACCTCCGGCCAGCATCACGGCCTGCTGGAGCAGGACCGAGGGGTGGAAGGCCGGCTTGTCCGCCAGGAAGTCTCCCCGGGCGGCCGCCTGGAGCAGCACCCGCGCGATGCGCTCCTCGATCGGGCCCTCGACCATCACCAGGGCGAGGCTCCGATCGCCCCGCCGCCCGCCTCGGCCCACCCGCTGCACCAGCGCCGAGACGTCCGGCGGAGGGCCCATCAGGCCGACCAGGTCGACATCGCCGATGTCCAGCCCGACCTCCATGGTGCTGGTCGCCACGCAGCAGGCCAGGGGCGCCTGCCGGAAGGAGGCCTCGACCCGCAGGCGGAGGGCCCGGGCGAGGCTGCCGTGGTGGGCGTAGACCTGCGCGCCGAAGGGGGGCTGGCCCAGCATGAAGGCCGAGAGCTGCTCGACCTGCTCGCGCGAGTCGCAGAAGAGCAGGATCTTGCGGAAGCCCTCCCCCACCAGGCCCAGGAGGTGGTCGAGCACGGCGCCCGGGTCGCGGTCGAGGACGATCCGGGCCGCCAGGCGTCGCTTCTGCTCGGCCTGCACCACCTGGCCCGCGACCAGGTAGCGCGCCGCGAGCCCGGCGGGATCTGGGACCGTGGCGCTGGCGGCGGCCACCTGCAGCGGGCGCCCCGCGACCGAGAGTCGCCCCCGCAGCCCGTGGACCAGCAGGCGGAGCTGATCGCCGCGGGGGCCGCCGTCGAGCATGTGCAGCTCGTCCAGCACCAGGGCGCCGACCCCGTCGAGGGCGTCCGGGCTGCGGGAGAGGCGGGCGTCGAGCGCCTCGGGGGTCAGGATGGTCAGGGGCTGGAGCTGGCCGCCGTCGTGGGCGTCGCCGGTCCAGCGGCCGACCGTCGTGCCGACCTGGGCCAGGGGATCCCGCAGCCGCCGGGCGAGGTCGTTGACCAGGGCGCGGGTGGGGCAGACCCAGAGCAGGGAGGGCCGCCCGGGCAGCCCCTGGGCCAGGTGGGCCTCGGCAAGCGGGACCAGCAGCGCCTCGGTCTTGCCCGAAGCGGTCGGCGCGCAGAGCAGCAGGTCCTGGCCCGACGCCAGTCGGGAGGCCACCGCGAGCTGGATGGCGTTGGGCCCCCCGTGCCGAGCGATCAAGGCCCCGTACAAGCGAGGGTTCGCCGCGCGGTAGGCCTGAGGGGTCACGCCGAGCCGTCGAGCGCCTTCAACGCGCGGGCCGGGTCCTGGCGGTAGATGTCCCAGAACTCGATCACCAGGCGCGCCGCCTGGCGGGTGCTCTCGACCTGCCCGCCGCGAAATGCCCGCTCCAAGGCCTGGGTCACCCGACGGCGGTGATCGGGGTCCGGGTCGAGCTGAGGGTAGACCGCCTTGACCAGGTCGTAGACCTTCTCGGCCAGCACCGGCAGCAAGGAGGGGCGCACCGGCTCGAGCTCGATCCGCGAGGCGGGGTCGAGCAGGGTCCGGCGAAGGACCTGGTCCACCTGTGGATCCGGGGTGAAGGCGCAGAGCACGCTGAGCGGCTGCTCCAGGCGGTAGACCGGGCTCAGCTCGCGATGGACGGCCTGCCCCCCGCGGTAGATGGCCCCCGGCTCGAAGGCGAGCAGCTCGGGGGGGAGGGCGGCGATCGCCAGGAAGCGCAGGACGTTCTCGGCCATCTCGCGGGACTGGCTGCCCAGGCGATCCAGGTACTCGGCCTCGTCCAGCAGCAGCAGCAGTCCGCTGGCGCCGGCGTCCTTGGCCCAGGAGGCCACCCCGCCCAGCATATGGGCCATCACCTGCCCGAAGGTGCGGTAGTCCGGCAGCCCCAGCATGTCCCGGCCCTTGAAGCCGTGGCGGCGGAGCTGGTGGGAGAGCTCGCGGTGGTCGTCCCGGCCCTGGCCCGCGACGAAGGCGAGCACGTCCTGCGCCAGCTCTGCCGGCGCGTGGTGCACGGCGAACAGCGCCGGACTGAGCCAGCGGTGTTGCCGATCTCCGTGGATGTGATCCTCGCTGGGGCCCAGGCGCTCCAGCAAGGGCCGCAGGCCCGGCTCGGCGCTGCCCGGCAGGCGCAGATCCCGCATCAGCGCGCCGTAGAGCCGCAAGGGGTGGCTGGGCGGGACCTCGACCGGGTCGAAGGTCGCCCGGGCCAGGGCGAAGCCCCGACCCACGCCCATCGCGTCCGCCAGCTCGATCATATGGGTCTTGCCGGCGCCGTAGCCGCCCGAGAGCACCACCATCCCGCGGCCACGATCCAGCAGGCGGTCCAGCTCGACCAGCTCGGTCTGGCGCCCCACCGTCAGCGCGTTGAGGCCACGCACCGGCACCACGCCCATGCGCAGCGCCTCCAAGGTCTGGCGATCCGGCGGGTCTTCGGGGCTGCTGCGCGGGACCGGGGCGGGCGCGGGCGCTGCGACCCGGCCCTTGCCGACGAGCTCGCTGACCAGCACCACCGAGGGCGCCGCCGGCCGACGATCGAAGCGGACCAGCGCCTTGCGGCCTCCGTCCAGCAGTCGCGCGACGGCCCCCGGGCCCAGGGTCCGATGCTCGATGCGCTCCCCCGGGTAGGGCAGCTGCGGATCAGAAGTCTTCGAATCCATCTACGCTCCGGAGCTGCACGACCTGGCCGCCCTTGCCCGCCAGGTCGGAGAGATCGTCCCGAGTGACGGGCCGCTGTCCGCTGCTCTGCCGGTGCAGCAGGTCCACCGCCGCCTTGACGAAGGCCCGCCGGTGGGCGACCTCGAAGCTGCCGGCCAGCACCTCTTCGGCGAGGGCGCGCAGGTTGCGCTCTTGCAGGGCCGGGTCCAGGGAGGCGTCCCGGCCGATGCGGAACAAGGCCAGCAAGCGCAGCCCGATGCGGACGAGGAGCTCTTCGGCGCCCAGGTCCAGCCGCTCCAGGTCGATCACCGCCGCCTGCGGGCTGCGCTCGGAGAGCGAGGAGGGGCCCTCCAGACGCTGCTGGAGCGCGGGGTACTCGGTCACCACGTGCCGCATGAACTCGGGAGGGACCGCGTAGAGGCAGAGCAGGCCGGGGAGCACCTCGCGCCCGCAGAGGTCGATCAGCTGCCGGAGCTGGTCGGCGACCGCCCGTCGCCGCGAGGGCGAGAGCGACAGGTTGCGGTCGAGCTCGTCGAAGCAGAGCAGCAGGCCCGGCGCGCCGATCGCCTGCACCATCTGGCAGAGGCTGCGCAGCATCCGGAAGCCGTTGGTCCGGGTCATCGCCTCGCGGATGCCCAGATCCCGCACCTCGGCCGGACCGACGGCCTCGCCCCTCAGCCAGGCGGCGGCCAGCTCTTCACGATCGGAGTCCTGATCGAGCATGGCCAGGAAGAGCGCCCGGACGGCGCTTCGGAAGCTGGGCGCGTCCACCGGGTGCTTGCGCAGCTCGAGGTCGATCCACAGACGGGTCCCCTCTTCCCCCAGGGCCTCCAGCCGCTCGTCCAAGGCCACGCGCAGCGCGTTCTCCAGGCCCCGCGCCGGCGGGACCAGCGGATCGGCGGGCGCCCAGGACAGCTCGCGGGCGACGGCCTGGTAGATCCGAAGCGGATCGTCGAAGGGACACTCGTCGGGGGAGAGTCCGACCAGCGCCGAGCAGAAGCCCCGCTTCCAGGCCAGCTGGCGCACACAGACCAGGAAGTGGGTCTTTCCACCGCCGAAGTAGGCCTGGACCAGCTTGAAGGAGGAGCCGCGGCCGAGCTCGGCGATCGGCTGGAGGTACTCCTGATCGAGCACCCGTAGGAGCGTCTCGTTGCCGACGTTCAGGAACTCGACCCCCACCTCGGGGGGCTGGCCGATCTCTCCCACGCGCTGCAGGATCGAGCGGGCCAGGGCGGGCGACGGGTCACTCATCACCCGTCTCCCGCACGAAGCGCAGGGTCAGGAAGTACTGCCCACGGCCCTGGTCGTCTTCCAGCCAGAAGACCTGTCGCTTGTCCTTGGTGGAGCCCCCGGTGGCTGGACCCAGGGTCAGGCGCCAGCCGTCCACGGTGAGCTGCCGGTCCCGACGCAGCCGCCAGAGATCGTAGGCCAGGGAGGCCCGGCCGTAGGCTTGGAAGGTCCGGGGCGAGGGATCGCGCCGGAACCGATCGTCCTGCAGCTCGAAGGCGAGGCCGGGGAGGAGGTCGGCGATCTCGCGCCAGCCGTCGCCGCCCGCCCGCTGCCAGGCCGCCCGGAGGCTGCGGGACCAGGCCACCGGATCCCAGGGCCGCTTCTCGAGGGCCCGCAGGGCGCGCTCACGAGCCAGGAGGATCTCGCCCGCCTGGGCCCCGCAGCTCTCGACCTCGGTCTTGCCGAAGTGCACGCTGGCCTTGTTGCGGGCGAGGTCGACCGAGATCCCCAGGGGGGCGAGGCGGAGCTCGAGGGGATCACGGGTCAGCACCGCCAGCTCCAGGCCGGCTGCCGAAGCCTGTTCGCGGAGCTGACGGGAGAGGCGCTCGCCCCGGGTGGCGGCTTCGTGCTCGATCCAGCCCCCGATCTGGGTCCGAAGGGGGGCCAGGGGGGCATCGCCGGCCTTGTCCAGCGCCAGCAGGGCCTTGGTCAACGAGGCCGGGACGGCGCCGGCCTTGGCCAGCGCCTCCAGCGCCTTGGCCTGGGCCTTGCGCTGGCGGGCCAGGTCCAGGATCTCGCGCGCCGAGGGCAGGCTGAGCTCGCTGGCATCGGCCAGGGGTGGGGTATCGGTCACAGGTCCGGTCACGGGTCCTCCGGGAGGGCCTGCGCCCTATCACCCCGCCCGACCTTCACAAGGCGATGCCCCGGACAGCTCTTGTCCGGGGCGGCCGCCCGTGAGCGCGATACCCGCCGCCGATGCCCACCGCCGACAGCCCACGGGTCCTCGCCCGCCTGGACTCCCTCATCGCCGTCCACAAGCCCTCCGGCTACCGGGTCCACCCCGCCGGGCCCTCCGACGAGCCGGACCTCGTCGCCTGGCTGGAATCGCAGCCCGAGCTGCCTCCCCTGACTCGCCCGATCCATCGCCTGGACGCCCACGCCTCGGGCCTGGTCCTCTGCTCGGCCGAGCCCGAGACCCGCGCCCTCGTGTCCGGCTGGCTGGCCCGCGACGAAGCCCACCGCGTCTACATCGCCCTGGTCCACGGCCGCACGCGCAAGAAGGGCATCATCCGCCGCCCCCTCCAGGACGCGCGCCGCGGCCACCCCCTGCCCGCGGTGACCCGCTACCACCGCATCGACTGGATCGGCGCCTTCACGCTGCTCGAGATCCAGATCGAGACCGGCCGGCGGCACCAGATCCGGCGGCACCTGCAGAGCCTGGGGCACGCCATCGTCGGCGACGAGCGCTACCCGGGCCCCCGCTTCCGGGCCGTCCCCGGCTTCCCCGGCCGCCTCTGGCTGCACGGCCTGGCGATGGTCCTGCCCGACGACCAGGTCATCGAAGACCCGCTCCCCCCCGAGCTCGAGGCCCACCTCGCCCACCTGGACCAGGTCCGCATCGACTGAGCGCCTCGTGCACGGCGGGGCCCGACCGATAGACCCCCACGATGAGCCTCTCCGACCCTGACCTGCTGGTGATCGGCGCGGGACCCGCCGGCCTGGCGCTGGCCGCCGCCTCCTGCGAGCTCGGCCTGCGCACCACCCTGGTCGCGCCCCGCCCGACCGCGCCCTGGGAGGCCAACTATGGCAGCTGGGAGGCCGATCTCACGGGCATCTCTGCCCCGGTTCACCAGCGCTGGAGCCGGGCACGGGTCTGCGGAGAGGGCTGGAGCAAGAGCCTGGACCGCGCCTATGTCCAGCTCGACCGCCGCCAGCTCCAGCAGGGCCTGCTGGAGCGCGCCCTGGCCGCGGGCCTGGTGCTGGAGAACGGCACGGCCGCCTCCGCCAGCCACGGGCCCGACGGCAGCGAGCTGCTCCTGAGCGACGCTCGCTCGCTTCGGGGGCGGGTCCTGGTCGACTGCGGCGGCCACCGCGCGACCCTGGTGCAGCCCGGCCAGCCTGTCGCCAGCGCCTTCCAGCTCGCCTGGGGCCACCGCATCCGGGTCAAGCTGCACCCCTGGAGCCCCCAGGAGATGGTGCTGATGGACTGGACCCGGGGACCCGACGAGGCGCCGGGGCCCCCTACCTTCCTGTACGTCATGCCCTTCGACGAGCAGCACCTCTTCGTCGAGGAGACCGTCCTGGCGGCACGGCTGCCGCCGGACCCAGGCTTCCTCCAGGCTCGCCTCCAGGCACGCCTGGAGCGCCTCGGCCTCGAAGCTGGCGCCGTCGAGGAGGTCGAGCGCTGCGTCATCCCCATGGACACGCCCCGACCTCCCCCGCAGAGGGTCCTGGCCCTGGGGGGAGCCGCGGGGATGGTTCACCCCGCGACCGGCTACTCGGTCGCCACCTCGCTACGGCTCGCCCCGCTGCTGGCCCGAGCCATCGCCTCCGGGCTGGAGCACGGCGGGCCCGACGAGGCCGCCCGGCTGGGCTGGGAGACCCTCTGGCCCGGCCCGAGGGTGGACGCGGCGACGGTCCTCCGCTTCGGCCTGGAGGCCATCCTCAGCCTGGACGCTGACGGCACCGACCGCTTCTTCCGGGCGTTCTTCGAGCCCCCCCCGGAAGCCTGGGCGCCGATGCTCTCCTCGGAGTCCACGGCCCGCCAGCTCGCCCAGGTGATGGGCCGGATGTTCCTGTCCGCCGACATGCCGCTGCGCCTCGCCCTGAGCCGGGCCGGGATGAGCGCGGAGGGCCTGCTCGCCTTCCGCGCGATGCTCTGCGCGCATTCCCCTGCACAAGACCGTGAATATGGTTAGGCGCCCGGCCGCCTCAGGCAGCACTCACCAGGAGCGCCCAACATGCTCGATCATGTCAAGGATGCGTCGGACCTACCGGCCGACGAGTACCTCACCCCCAAGGAGCTCCTCGAGCTCCACCAGATCCTGGTCACCCAGGCCAACGAGCTGCTCGACGCCGGTCAACAGACCGTCAGCACCCTCACCAACGAGCGCGACCTCGAGGCCGACAGCCTGGACGTGGCGACGACCGAGTCCGACCGCGACTTCTCGCTGCGGCTGGCAGGTCGTGAGCGCAAGATGCTCAGCAAGATCCGCTACGCGCTGGAGTGCATCGACAACGGCGAGTACGGCACCTGCGAGAGCTGCGGCGTGCCCATCGGCTTCAAGCGCCTGATGGTCCGCCCGGTCGCCCGGGTCTGCATCGACTGCAAGACCCAGGCAGAGCAGCTCGAGCGGGGCAGCCGGGTCTTCTGAGCCTCAGCGGGACGGCCGCCCTCCTCGGCCAGAAGGGACCAGGAATGGGTCGGATCACGATTCTCAGCCCCAAGGAGATCCAGGCGATGCGGCAGGCCTGCCGGATCGCCGCGGACACCCTGGTCATGATTGGCCCCCACATCCGGGCGGGCATCAGCACCGAGGAGATCAACACCCTGGTCCACGAGTACACCCTCGCCCAGGACGCGATCCCGGCGCCGCTCAACTACAAGGGCTTCCCCAAGAGCGTCTGCACCAGCGTCAACGAGGTCGTCTGCCACGGGATCCCCGGGCCCCGGGTGCTGCAGGACGGCGACATCGTCAACATCGACGTCACGCCGATCTACCCGCGGCGCAACGGCTTTCACGGCGACTCCTCGGTCACCTACTACGTCGGCGAGCCCTCTCCCCTGGCCCGCCATGTGGTCGAGGTGGCCCGCGAGGCCCTCGAGATCGGCATCCAGCAGGTCCGCCCCGGGGGCTTCATCGGCGACATCGGCGCCGCCATCCAGGCCTTCGCCGAGGCCAAGGGCTGCAGCGTGGTTCGGGAGTACACCGGCCACGGCATCGGCCGCATCTTCCACAGCGAGCCCAGCGTGCCCCACTACGGCCTGCGCGGTCAGGGCATGCGCATGCGCAAGGGCATGGCCTTCACCATCGAGCCCATGATCAACCTCGGGCGCTTCGAGATCGACCACCTCGACGACGGCTGGACGGTCCTCACCCGCGACCGCTCGCTCTCGGCCCAGTTCGAGCACACCATCGTGGTCACCGACGAGGGCTGCGAGGTGCTGACCCGCCGGCCCGCCCGCGTGGTCAACAGCGAAGACAAGCCCTACGCTCGGTTGGGGCCGCTGGCCTGCTGGCAGCCGGGCTCCTGAGCCGCGCAGCTCGCGGCCTCGAGTTCAAGGCCAGGCACTCGGGCGGCGCCGTGTAGGGCGAGGACAAACGAAGAAACCGGGATCCCGCTGTCGCGAGATCCCGGTTTAATGTGGAAGCGGGGGCCGGATTCGAACCGACGACCTTCGGGTTATGAGCCCGACGAGCTACCGGGCTGCTCCACCCCGCACCATCGTCTCCCCCGGAGTAATCCGCCGCCGCGTCCCTGGCAAGGGCCGGCAGGAAGATCGCTCAGGGCCCCAACAGGGAGGCCTCGGCGTCGCCTTCCGGGCCTTCGGGAGAGAGCCCCCAGACGCCTTCGGCCGCCAGCGAGGAGAGCAGGGCGACCAGCTCGACGGTGTCGGGGTGGCGGTCCTCCTGGCCCAGCGGTACCGCGGCCGAGCGGAGCTGCCCGTCCACCTGGGCGCTGAAGCGCAGGACCAGCGGGGTCCGCTGGGGGAAGCCCTGCGCCTGGGCGGGAGGCAGGGAGCGGACGGCCTGCTGCAGGCGCCAGCGCTGCGACTCGGTCAGGCAGAACCAGGCTTGATCCTCCCAGCGGCCGTTGAGGTACAGCCAGGGGTCGGCCGCGCGCCGCAGGAGCGGATCGTGGACCCAGAGCCAGGTGTTGGGCGCCTGCCGGAGGCAGCCCTGAGAGTCGAAGCGTTCGGCCTTGCCGACGGAACGATCGACCTGAAGCGGGATCCACTCCCGCAAGAGCAGGGTGTCGGAGGGAACGACCGGGGCAGGCAGGACCAGGGACTCGCCACAGGCGAGCACGACGATGAACAACACGGGGACCTCCAGGGGGGCTCCACGCCCTTGCAGATCCCATGCCGGTCGAGATCCCGCTATCTTGCCTCCCCTCCCCCCTGACGGGCCGCCGGATCTCCGCCGGCCATCCGGCACCCCGATGAGCCTGGACCCCGCCCACCAGCCGGCCCCCTTCGCCCGGATCGGGCGCCCCCCCCCGCGGGGGGCCGGGGGAGCCTCGCGCGGGCTGATCCTGCTGATCGCGGTGGGGATCCTGGCGGCCTTCCTGGCCCTGCTGCACGATCTTCAGGTCGCCCGGCAGCGCCCGATCATCGTCGAGATCAGCTTCATCGGGGAGCCGGAGGACTACCGTCCTCCGGAAAACGATGCGCCAGCATCGCCAGCACCCCCGCCGGCAGCGCGATGAGCTGCTGCTGCCGATCCACGCAGCAGAGGTGGACCTCGCCCTCCACCATCACCTTGCTGCCGCCCGGCCGCCAGACGTCCTGCTGGAAGACCAGCCGGTAGGCGCTGGCCCGGCGGACCACGGTGCGGATCTCCAGGCTGTCGCCGAAGACGGCCCCCTCGCGGAACTTCATGTTGGCCTGGTAGACCACGAAGCCGATGCCGTCCTCCTTCCAGAGCCGCACCAGCTCGGGGACGCCCAGCAGGTGCTCCCGGGCCCGCTCGAAGTAGCGCAGGTAGTTCGCGTGGTAGACAACGCCGCTGTGGTCGGTGTCCTCGTAGTAGATCTGGACGGGCTGGATGTGCGGGTTCATGGGTTCACACGGGAGCGTGGAGGGCGAGATCCCGCAGGGCCGGGGCCGCCGCGCGCAGCACCTCCCGGATGCTGCGGTTCTGGGTGAAGCGGGCGACGCGGGCGTGGACCCGGGCGAGCGCGGCCGGGGTGCCCGGCTGGGCGCTGGCGTGGGCGATATGGAGGGTAATCAGGGCGAGGCCCAGGCCGGCGAAGAGCCCGTCCAGGCGGTGCAGATCCTTGCCCAGCAGGCCCTCGGCGAGGCAGAGGCGGGCATACCGCTCCCAGCCCTCGGGCCCGTCCAGCGCGACCCCCGCCTCCATCGCCGCGGCGGCGAGCCGTACCCGCTGGTGCAGCTCGGCGGCGAACTCGGCCTCCTCGGGCGAGGGGGCCTGCTCCTGCTGTCGAGCGCGGCTCAGGGTCATGTCCAGGGCCAGCAGGACGGCGCGTCCGGCCAGCCTCGCCCGCGCCGGATCCGGGGGCGGCAGGTCCAGGCCCAGCCGCGCGGCCAGTCGCTCGCGCAGCGCCGGGATCACGCTCCCCGCGCCATCGGTCGAGGTCTGTAGCGCCTGGAGCAGCTCCGCCTCGACCTCCATCCACAGCGCCCATGGCTCGGCCCGACCGGGCAGGATCGAGACCGCCTCGGGCGACCAGCGCAGCACCCCCTCGTGCGCGCGGGCCAGGGCCAGGGCCTCCTCGGCCTGCTCCTCCATCGGCGCCGCCCGCTCGGCCTCCGCCAGGCGTCCGGCGCAGGAGTCGCGCACGATCACGGCGACCCCCTGGGCGTCCTCGACCACCTGGTAGGGGTAGAGCTGGCAGAAGCCCGGCTTGGCCTGGGCGCCGAAGCGGGCGTGGACCGCGCAGCGGTTGTCCTCGCTGAGGAAGACGCAGTGCCCATCGACCTTGCGCAGCTCGTGCACGAGGCCGCCGGGTCCCGAGCGGCTGAGCAGCCAGCCCTCGGCCGCGGCAGGCCACCAGGCCTCGGGGCGGGTCGAGGCGATCGCCTGGACCTCGGCGGCGCTGACCGGGCCGAGCTGGTGGAAGCGGCAGCAGAAGCCGGTCCCCTGGCAGGACCAGCGGGCCCCCTGGACGGTTCGCGGGCTCATGGCGCGCCCTGGAAACGATGGAGCGGGGCCCCCTCACCCTCGCTGAGCGTCCAGTAGCCGTCGGCATCGGCGGCGAGCGCCTCGCCCTGGGGCTCGGTGAGGGAGGGCATCACCGTCGGCGCCAGGGTCAGCGTCGCCGCCACGGAGGCGCCGGGCACCCGCTCCCAGGCCAGGACCTGGGTGTAGGTGCGCAGGTAGATGCAGCGCCCGTCGGGAGAGATGTCCCCCGCCGTGACCGCCCCGAGGGTGACCCCCGGGAAGGAGGTCAGGGAGAGCTCGGACTCCAGCACCAGGGGGATCTCGGCGCCCAGGGGAGCGGCCCCGCGGAGGACCTGCGCCACGCTGGCCAGCTCCTTGGTCACGACCAGCACGTCGCCGCTGAGCGGGTCGAGCAGCAGGGCCTCGATGTCCCGCGCCCCGTCGGGCAGGAGCAGCCCATGGCGCACGGCGGCCGCGGTCGTGGCGCCCTCGGCCGGCTCGGGCACCCTCCAGAGGGCGATGTCCTGGCGCGAGCGGCCGTTGTCGCCGACATCGCCGATGAAGAGCGTCGGCTGGCCCTCGTAGAGGCCGGCGGCCAGGTCCTCCCAGTCCGTGGCGGTGGCCCCCGTCACCGCCACGCGCTGCACCAGCCGGCCCTGACCGTCCAAGCCGAAGAGCTCGGAGGCACCTCCGGAGTCGTTGTGGGCCCAGAGCAGCCCGGGCCGGCCGGGGCTGAGGACCAGCCCGCTGGCTTCGGTCAGGTCGGCCTCGTCCAGCGCCCCGGCGACCTCTCCCACGACCCCGCTGGGACAGCCCGCCGAGCTGATCGCGGTGTCCTCGGGCCCGGGGCTGTCGGTGCCCCCTCCGTTGCTACAGGCCAGCAGCAGGAGCAGCACCTACCAGCGCCCCTGGATGCGGTGCAGGAAGTCGTAGGGGTAGTGCAGCGGCCAGGCGCTGGCCTCGTCGAGCTCCTTCAGATCGGCGGCGTCGAGGACCAGCTCGGCCGCGGGCAGGTTCTCTTCGAGCTGGGCGAGGCTGCGGGCCCCGAAGATGACGCTGCTGACCTGGGGCTTGTGCAGCAGCCAGGCCAGCGAGACCTGCGAGGCCGTCGCCCCGCGCCGCGCCGCCACCGCGTCCACCGCGGCGAGGATCTGCCAGTTCTGGGGCGCGTCCACCCGGGAGAGGCGGTCCTTCCACTCCGCGAGGCGGGAGCCCTCGGGCGGAGGCGCTCCCGGTCGGTACTTGCCCGTCAGGAAGCCGCCGCCCAGCGGGGACCAGGGGATGATGCCCAGGCCGAACTCCCGGGCCACCGGCACATGCTCCTTCTCGAGGTTGCGCTCCATCAAGCTGTACTGCATCTGCAGGGCGACGAAGCGCTCCAGGCCCTGGCTGCGGCTGGTCCAGAGGCTGTCGACCAGCCTCCAGGCCGCGTAGTTGCTGGCCCCGATGTAGCGGACCTTGCCCTGGTGGACGAGGTCGTCCAGCGCGCGGAGGGTCTCCTCTTCGGGGACGTCCAGGTCCTGCATGTGGATCTGGAAGAGATCGATCCAGTCGGTCTGCAGCCGGCGCAGGCTGTGCTCGCAGGCCCGGATGATGTGGGCCCGGCTGGCCCCCTTGCCGTAGGGCATGACGAAGCGGAACTTGGTGGCGAGCACGACCCGATCGCGCTGGCCGCTCGCCTTGAACCACTCGCCGACCACCCGCTCGGAGAGGCCGTCCTGGCCGTACACATCGGCCGTGTCCCAGAACTGGACCCCGGCCTCCAGCGCCCGGCTCATGATGGCGTGCGAGGTCTGGTCGTCGCAGCCCACCTTGTGCATGAAGGACGAGGCGTCCGCCTCGCCGAAGGTCATGGCCCCCAGGCAGAGCGGGGAGACCTTGAGGCCGGATCGACCGAGCGCGCGTAGCTGCATTCTATTCTCCGTGATGACGCTGATTAGCCCGACGGGGCGGCCTTGTCCCAAGACGCGCCGGCCACGCGGCTCCAAATCGAAGGGGCTTGATGTTTCCTTTCCCTCCTTCCCTGACCGTGACCGCGGCGTCTTCACCGCGGGCGCAGCCGAACGCTCCCTTCGGCACCGGGGCCGACCGGGGTTGACCCCAGGGGCGTGCCCGCCGATGCAATTCGGCCAGGGCGCCCTCTCCGCCTATCGCGTGGGAAAGTGCTCCACATGGAGCTGACCGGCGCGGCCGAAGTAGTCCACGTGCCGGCCGGCGATCCAGACGTGGTAGCCCACGCAGCCGGCCGCCATCGTCCGCGCCACGAACGCCGGGTAGCTCACGTCACCGGCTTGTGCCCCGCGGATGGCGCCGACGACGGCGTCGCCGTCGAACGCCTCGGGGATCGCGACGGAGGGGACGGGGAGGTGCACGGTGTGGGTGGCGCCGTCGGGCAGGTAGAAGGTGGTGGACTTGCGGCGGTAGTCGGCGTGGTAGCTCTCGACGCCGGCGGCGGCGAGCGCGGCGACGAAGTCGCCGAACGAGGAGCGCCCGGCGTGGGAGGTGGCGGCGAGCGTGTCCAGGGTGCTGGCGAGGGGCATCGGGGGCTCCGAGATCAGTCGATGGGGAGGTGGGCGAGCTGGTGCCTGAGCGCGAGCGCGCGTAGCGTCTCGACGAGCGCGGCGCGCTCGGCGGGGGCGAGGTGGCCGAAGAAGGCGGCGTCGTTCTCGTCGGCGTGGCGGGCGAGGCGGGGGACGATCGCGCGGCCCGCGTCCGTGAGCACGAGGTGGCGAGCGCGCCCGTCGGCCACGGAGACGGTGGAGGCGCACAGCCCCCTTGCCTCGAGCCGCGCCACGATCTTCGAGATCGCGCCCTTCGTCATGCCCAGGAGCGCTACGAGCGCGGCGGGGGAGGTGCCCGGCGCGTCGTAGAGGTGCCGCAACACCACCCACTCGGGAACGGTCACGCCCTCCGCTTCGAGCCTCGCGGCGAACGCCGCGGAGACGTGGTTCGACACGAACCGCAGCCAGAAGCCGACGTGGGCGTCGAGGGGGCTCACCTTCATGGAGGCGACTATAGTTTCCTCGGAAACCATTGTCAACAAGAGGGCGACCAGCCAGCGCCGGTGCCCGTGCGGTGCCAGGCGACCGTGCGCGTCCCTCCAGCGCCGTCGAAGCCATGGCACACGAGCTCCGCGCCCGTGAGCTGGCAGACGCTCATCGCGCCGGGAAGAACGCGCGGCCCCGGCGCAGGGTCGAGCGCGAGCGTCGGGCCCCCGGACTCGGGTGCGCAGCGCCTGTGTCCGTCGGTGACGATGCGGCGCGACCACCGGTCTTGCTCGATCGCGGTGACGCCGAGCGTCGGCCAGATCGGTTCGCCGCACCCGCGCGGAGCCTAGGATAGGCAGAGCGGGGCGCGCTCGGTGCCCGTCGAGCGCGGACAGTGAACGACGATGCTGGTTCTCTCCCTCATGACCACCGCTCTCGTCGTGATGCTGCTCGGGTGGCTCGTCGCGGGCGGCCCGCGCCTGCCCTCCGACATCGACCGGATCATCGACGAGGCGATGCGGTCCGACCTCTCCCACGTGGTCGCCGGCGAGACGGGCTACGCCACCTCGCAGGGTCTGCGGATCTGGTACGAGCATCTCCACCCGCACACGCCGCCGAAGGGTACGGTGCTCCTCGTCCTCTCGCAGGGCGCGGACGCGCTCATGTGGCCACCGGCGTTCGTCCGGCTGTTCGTCGAAGCCGGCTACCGCGTGGTGCGCTTCGACCATCGCGGCACCGGCATGTCCGACCGGGTGGAAGCCTGGGACCGTCGCTCGAACGCCTACACCCTGAATGACATGGCGGGCGACGCCGTGGCGGTGTTGGACGCGCTCGACGTACGCCGGGCGCACGTCGTGGGCCTGTCGATGGGGGGCATGATCGCCCAGGTGATGGCGATCGAGCATCCCAGCCGGGTCGCGTCGCTCGCGCTCCTGTCCACGTCGGGCGACCCCGGCGACCCGGAGCTGCCCGGCTTGAAGCTTGGCTCGCTGCTCGCAACCGTCGTCACGTCGCTGCCGCTCGTTCGGTACCGCCTGCTCGGGGGCGAGCGGAACCTCGTCAAGGAGCGGATCGCCAAGGCGGCGGCGTACGGCGTCGACGGCATGGATCCTCGGGAGACGGCCGAGGTGGTCCTCTACGACCTCCGCCACCGCCGCGGGACGCACGTGGCGGCGGTCGCACAGCACTTCGTTGCGATCACGATCTCCGGCGCCCGACATGCGGGCCTGCGCGCGGTCGACGTTCCGACGCTCGTGGTCCACGGGCGGCACGACCCTCTCCTCCCCCTGGAGCACGGCGCCAAGCTGGCCGCCTCCATCCGCGGCGCCAGGACGTTGTGGCTCGACGCCGGCCACGTGCTCCCCTACCCCGACATGCCACGTGTGAACGCGGCGCTCCTGGACCATCTCGCCGACGCCGCCGCGCGGGAATCGCAGCGGTCGAGCACGATGGAGGAGCCGGCGTCCCCTCCCGCCGACGGATGATTGGGGAGGGGGCGCTCGTCGCCGGTCCAATCCCCGACCCCGGCCCCAATGGTCGCCACCGTCCTGACCGATGTCACCGCCAGCCAGGCCGACCTGGTCGCCATCGGCACCCACGGGTACACGGGGCTTGCGGGCGGTGCTGGACAGCGTGGCCGGCCTTCTGGGGGCATCATGTGCGGGGCCCGCGCTGAGCTGCAGCGCTCCGAGGTAGGGTAGAGCGAAGCTCGAGGGATCACCTCCTCACTCCTCATTGACACGGTGATGCGGCTGATCCAGGGCTGCGGCGCCACGGAGGTTGATCCGCCCGTCGACACCGGCGGCGATGCGGATGGCGTACGGACGATCGGGGTCATGGGGGCGATGAAGGCGCGGGCCACTGGACCGATGGCGGACGCCGGCTCCACCTGTCGGCTGGCGGCACCCACACCTGCGCTCTGCGCGCTGAAGTCGGCGAGGTCCTCCGCTGGGGACTCAGCTCGTCCGGCCTGGTGAGCGGAGTGACGAGCGAGATGGCTCTCAGCGGGGTCTCGGCTGGCGGCGGCTTCGCATGCGGACTGCGCGCCGAGGACGGCACCGCGACGTGCTGGGGATACCCGGTCTGGAACCCCCGCTGAGCCGCCCCCTCGGGAGTCGGCCATCCTGCACGACGGGCACCGAGGAGATCGACCTGCTGTGTCGGACCGCGCCTCCACGGGCGCCGCTCGCCGGGAGCGCGGACAGAGCGGCGCTTTGCGACTCACAACGGCGCGCTGCGTCCGCCCGTCCTACTCCGAGGAGAGGGCTACCCAACGCCGCCCCCCCCAAACCTCGCCTCACCCAGGTCGCCGAGGCGCCAGGGCGCGGCCTTGTCTCATGGTCCTGAGGTGGCGCCTCAGCGCCAAGGGCAACCATCCCCGACGGGCCCATCACCGGCAATCGGCCTCCGTCACGCACGTCTCCGGCCGGCTCATCTCGTACTCCATGCAGAAGGCCCCCGTGGGGTCCCCGTCCGGGGCCGAGAACACCTCAACGGTGGCCAGTCCCGTCTCGACCCCGTCCTCGTTCTCCTCAAACTGAGCGTCGAGCCAGAGATCCACGTCGTCGTGCCACTTCTCGAGGTAGCCCTCGGCATCGCGTCGCAGCCTCACCTGGGCGCCCATCTGCAAGGTGGCCCCGACCTCCATGTACCAGACCTCCCCGTCGCCCTCGAAGGTCCACGTTCTGCCCGGCCCATGGAGATCGGTCTCCATGAAGGTGAAGGACTGGGATTCGACCCTGTAGGTGTCCGTGACGACCTCTTCAAGACGACCGGTCACCACGATCCCCTCCTCGAGGACGCAGACGTCGCCCGCGTCGATCACCAGCGGATCCTCCTGAACCTCGACGCAGTCCAGCTCGGTGATCGCCACGCTCCACGGCTCGCCCTCAAGCTCGCAGGAGCTGGTCTCACCCCCGTCGCTGCCGGTCCCCCCGTCGCTGCTGGTCCCCTCGTCGCTGCCGCTGGGCTCACTGAGGGGGTCGGACGACTGGACTCAGCCAGACATGGCGAGCGCCGCTGCCGCGTACAAGAGATGAACGTGCAGGTGGGAGTTGGGCATGGGACCTCCTGCACCAACGCTAGCATGTGGGGCTGGCAGCGGAGCCACCTCCGGCGACCCGGTCCGGCCGGAAGTGCGCTGCCTGACGGGCTGAAGTGCTCCCGTCACAAGATGCTTCTCCTCCGGTCGCCGTCGAGGGGGCGCCCCCCCGCTGTTTCCGATGTGCCCGTGGGCGCGGCTTTGTCCTAAGATGCGCCGATGAAGCGACTCCCTCTCCTGCTGTTCTCGGGCCTCGGCCCCTCGCTGGTCTCCCTGGGCTGCGGGAGCAACGACTTCCAGGTCACCGGCATCGAGGCCCGGCTGGTCGCCAGCCCTGGCCTGGTCGAGTTCGGCGCCGTCCCCATCGGCACGGCGGGCGAGTCGACCCTCACCCTGGCGGCCGCCGATGGCAGCGTGCGGGTGCTGGCCTTCGAGCTGGTCGGGCCGGACGCGGCGCTCTTCTCGATCGCCCAGAATGAGCTCCCCACGGTCGACACCGAGACCGAGCTCGACCTCCAGCTCGGCTACGCGCCACTGGAGGCCGGCTTCCACTGGACCGAGCTGATCATCCTCACCGACGAGCCCGAGGGGCAGAGCAGCCACAGCATCCAGCTGCGCGGCCAGGGCGCCGAGGGCTCGCTGCGGATGTGGCCCTCGATCCTCGACTTCGGACCCGTCTCCAGCGGAAGCAGCCGCGAGGGCACCGTCTCCCTCTCCAACGAGGGTGAGATCCCCCTCACCCTGGAGTCCTGGACCTTCTCGGGCAGCGAGGCATCCTCTTTCCAGGGCCTGGACCTGCCCCAGACGATCGAGAGCGGACAGGAGCTCACCCTCAGCCTGCGCTACTCGGCGGCTGACGAAGAGCCCGCCGCGGCCAGCGCGACCCTGGTCCTGGCCGGCGCGGCGCCCCCCGGCTCGCTCAGCCTGCGGGCCAACGACTGCTCGACCGCCGACAGCGCGCTCTACGATCGGGACGCAGACGGCGTCTCCTGGTGCGCGGCGGACTGCGACGACGAGGACGACGCGGTCCGGCCCGGTGGGACCGAAGTCTGCGACGGCAAGGACAACGACTGCGACGGCACCGTCGACGAGGGCACGAGCTGCTACGACAACGACGGCGACGGCTACACGGCCGACGGGGGAGACTGCCACGACGGGGACACCAGCGTGCACCCGGGGGCGGCGGAGATCCCCGGCAACGGTGTCGACGACGACTGCGACGGCACCGTCGACGACGGCGCCCTGGACGGCGACGGCGACGGCTTCACGACCTCGGCCGGCGACTGCGACGACGCCGACGCCGCGGCCAGCCCGGGCGAGGCCGAGGTCTGCGACGGCAAGGACAACGACTGCGACGGCGCCGTCGACGAGGGCACCAGCTGCTACGACAACGACGGGGACGGCTACTCGGTCGACGACGGGGACTGCGACGACACCGACCGCGCCATCCACCCCGGCGCCAGCGAGCGGGCCAACGGCATGGACGACGACTGCGACGGCACCGTCGACGAGGGCTCGACCTGGTACGACGACGACGGGGACGGGTTCAGCGAGCGGGGGGGAGACTGCGACGACGGCGACGACGCGGTGAACCCCGGCGCGACCGAGATCGTGGGCAACGGCATCGACGACGACTGCGACGGGAGGAGCGAATGATCACGCCCACGGTTCTGCTCCTGAGCGCCTCGCTGGCCGGTCCGGCCTGGGCCGGCGACGTCTTCCTCTACTACAACTCCACCTACATCACGGCCGCGGGGGTGCGCGACCTGGTCCGCGCCCTGGAAGGCGTCGGCGCCAGCGTCGACACCAGCACCTCCACCTCCTGGAGCACCAGCTACAGCGGCTACCGGATGGCCATCTTCCTGCTGCCCGGGGCCACCTACAGCACGACCCAGGCCAACGCCCTGACCAGCCTGGTCGACGGCGGCGGGCGGGTGGTGGTGGCGGGCGACTGGTCCAGCGGCGGCTCGGGCTTCGCCACCGAGAGCGGCCACGCCAACACCCTGCTCTCGCGCATGGGGGTGGGGGCCCGGGTCGGCAGCACGACGGTCGCCGGCGCAGGCTGCACCGCGGCCAGCATGAGCATCGCCAGCGATCAGCTCACCGACGGAGTCAGCAGCCTCTCCATCGCCGCCAGCAACTCGGTCTCGGGCGGAACGGCCCTGCTCTCGCACAGCGGGACGGTGGTCCTGGCCGTCGATCAGCCCAGCTCGGTCTCGGACGCCCGCACGCCCTACGACGTCATCGTCTCAGGGGACGTCAACCTCTTCCTGAACGACTGCTCCGGCGCCACCAGCAGCGGGGCCAACTGGACCCTCTGGGAGAACCTCTACCTGGGCCTCTGCCAGGACGCCGATGGGGACGGTCACACCGACGTCGACTGCGGCGGTGACGACTGCGACGATCTCGACGCGACGGCCCACCCCGGCGGCGTGGAGACCCCCTACGACGGGGTGGACCAGGACTGCGATGGCGCGGACCTGACCGATGTGGACGGCGACGGCTACGACTGCGCCTGTGTGGCGGGGGGGACGGACTGCAACGACCGGGACTCGAGCACCTACCCGGGCGCGCCCGAGACCGCCGACGGGCGGGACAACGACTGCGACAGCACGGTCGACGAGGGCACCTCCTGGTACGACGACGACGGCGACGGCTACACCGAGGAGTCCGGGGACTGCGACGATGGCGACGCCAGCCAGAGCCCCGGGGCGACCGAGGAGTGCAACGGGCAGGACGACGACTGCGACGGCAGCACCGACGAGGACACCGACTGCGCCGACGACGACGGGGATGGCTACACCGAGGCCGAGGGCGACTGCCACGACGGCAACGCCGCGGTCAACCCGGGCGCGGCCGAGATCCCCGGCAACGGCGTCGACGACGACTGCGACGGTACCGTCGACGACGGCGCCTACGACGGCGACGGCGACGGCTTCACGACGGGGGCGGGGGACTGCAATGACGGCGACGCAAGCGTCTACCCGGGCGCCCCCGAGCTGCCCGACGGCAAGGACAACGACTGCGACGGCAGCACCGACGAGGGCACCGTCGCCTACGACGACGACGGCGACGGCTGGTCCGAGGCGGCCGGAGACTGCAACGACGCCGACCCGAGCGTGAATCCGGGCGCGGCCGAGATCACCGACGACGGCATTGACAACGACTGCGACGACGAGGTGGACGAGGGCGGCGATGGCTACGACAACGACGGCGACGGCTTCACGGTCTACGGCGGCGACTGCGACGACGACAACGCCGCGGTGAACCCGGGCGCCGAGGAGATCCCCGGCAACGGCGTCGACGACGACTGCGACGGGATCGTCGACGGCGAGGGCGCCGGGGACGCCGACGAGGACGGCTACTCCACCGCCGATGGAGACTGCGACGACGAGGACGGCTGGGTCAACCCCGGATCGCCCGAGTTCTGCGACGGGGTCGACAACGACTGCGACGGGACCGTCGACGAGGACTGCGAGGAGATCGTGCCCATCGACGACGAGCAGTCCAAGGGCGGCTGCGCCTGCGCCGCCACTCCCGCCCAAGGGGGGCTGGGCCTGCTGGGGCCGCTGCTCCTGGCCTGGCTGGGGCTGCGCCGGCGAGGCCGGGCCGCCCGCTCAGACCGGGGGCGCTGAGCCCATCCGCTCGATGATCGCCTTCCGGACCTCTTCCTGAAGCAGGGCCTTCTCCTTGGCGCCGACCCCCGGGGTCGAGTCGATCAGGGCCAGCACCTGCCGAAAGCTGACCGACGGGCTGGCCGCGAGCTCCAGGGCTCGGCTGCGCAACCCGGCGTGCTGCTCGGTCCCCATGGGGGCCTCGACGACGCGCTCCAGGCCCGCGCGGAGGGCCTCTCCCAGCGGCCGGGCCCCGAGATCGGCCGGACGCTCTCCCAGGACCGAGCGGTCGAGGCTGCGCAAGGCGTCGACGTCGTGGGGCGAGGCCGCCAGTCCGGGGACCCCCTCCCCTCGCAGCGCGACCAGGCAGGACAGCGGGGGCGCGTGCTTCCCCTCCTTGTCCGGGTCGAAGCCCCAGGTCCAGGCATCGCCCGGAGTGCGCTGCTCGCCTCGCTGCTCGGGCGGCGCTGTGCCCGAGCGATGGTGCGCCGAGTGGACCGCCTGGTGGCCCGGCACCGTCCGGTTCCAGTGCTCGACCTGCTCGGCGTCCTGGACGTCCACTGGAGCGGACTGGAAGGTGACGACCCGGCCGATCGCCTGCGGATGATGGGCCGCCGCGAGCTGAGCCAGCACCCCACCCAGCCCATGGCCCACCACATCCACCCGGCTCCGCGCGCCCCGCAAGGCCGCCACGATGTCCGCCATGCACGAGGCGAACTGGTAGCTGCCGATGCCCAGCGCGTCGGACTCCTCGACCTCACGGTCGCCGGCGGCGCGGCCTCCGAAGACCAGCACGGGGCGCAGCGGGGCGCCGTGGACCTCCAGCAGCTGATGCCCCCGTGGCGTCGACGGAGCCGCCGCGCCCGGAAGGGGCAGGAAGACCACCGCACGCAGGCCAGAGCGAGGGCGATCCAGGACCGGACCCCGGCGGTAGCCCCAGGCCGCCAGGTCCGCCGGGTCGACCCGACCATCGGGCCCGTGGCGCGCGAAGTGCTCGTAGATGGCGTCCTGGTTGGGGATCGGGCGCGCCGTCTCCAGCAGCGCCGCCTCGCGAGGCCCCGGCTCGGCGGCGAGCCTGCCCCGGCCCGCGGCGGCGTTGCCCCAGGGCTGAAGAGAGCGTTCGACCACCGCATCCGACGAAGGCTCAGCCCCCTCCGCGACGCGGCGGGGAGAGGTCAAGGGGGGGCGCGTCTGCCTGGCGGTCATCCATCCTCTCCAAAAGGACCATATACAGGCTACCCTTGTTCCGCCGCACATCCCGGAGTTCCCCATGCTCACCAGCGCCTTCCTCCTCCTCGGCTTCGCCTGCTCCAAAGGCTCCATCGTGCTCGACGGTGATGACACCGGGCTCTCTGACGGCGGCTCGCTGTCCGATGGAGGCGGCGAGAGCGGCACGGACGGGGGCGGCGATGCCGGCGGGGACGGTGGAACCGGCGGGGGGACCGATGGGGGCGGCGACGGCGGGGGGACCGCGGTCGACTGGTCGGGCATCTACACCGGGCCGATCGACATCGACGTCGACAGCGAGTACGGCGCCTACGAGATCAGCGACTGCACCGGCTCGATGGTGATCGACGTGGACCGGTCGATCGGCGGTGGGGCCACCTGCTCGATCTACGGCAGCGGGCTCACCCTCCCCTTCGAGGGCACCATCAGCGAGGACGGCGAGATCTCCGGCACGTCCACCCTGGACCTGGGCTGGGGCAGCAGCGTCGAGCTGGTCATGAGCGGGACCGTCGATGGATCGGGCGCGCTCCCCCTCACCCTGGAGGGCGAGCTGGTCAGCTCCTGGACCAGCGCCCTGGTCTATGGCGAGGGCGAGCTCGTCCGAGAGTAGGCTCCAGGGGGCCCTGGCTCACTCCCAGCAGAGGTTCTCGCCCCAGCTGTCCTCGTTGTTGGTCTCGTCGCACTCTTCGACGGTGCTGGCGCGAGAGTTGTTGCCCCCGTCGATGGTCGCCGTCAGGTCCTCGAAGACCACGCCCGGGAAGTCGGTGAGATCGACCACCAGCTGGATGCTCTCGCCGAGCAGGCCGCTGTCCAGGCCGGTCAGGTCGGAGCGATGCAGGACCTCGCGACCCCCGCCCTCCTTCATGGCGAAGAGGACCAGCTCGACGGTCCCGTCGACCGGCAGGTAGCCCTGGTTGCCTACCTGGACCCAGACGACCAGCAGGTCGTCGTCGCAGTCCTTGGTGCAGACATCGGTGATCTGGACCACCAGGTCGGCGTACTCGCCCCCCTGGCCAGCGGCCATGTCGCCGGAGCGGAAGTTGTTGTAGCTCAGCCAGTTCCGATCCGGCCGCGCCGGGATCGTGCCGTCGTCGTTGATGTTGGTGATGCTGTAGGCGTGCTGGTTCCAGATCTTGCGGCCCGAGCGCCAGGAGTCGTCCCGGTCCCCGAAGACGTAGACGCCGGTGTGGCCCGTCGAGTAGTTGGTGTTGGCGACCACGATCTCGGCGTGTCCGTCGGCGTCGACGTCGGCGATGGTCGGGTACTCCGTCCAGGTCGCGTTGCTGTGCTCGGTGCTCTCCAGCTTGACCCGGCCGTCCGGCCCGTCGAAGACCCACAGCTTGGTCTCGTCGGCGTAGACCGCCTCGGCCACCCCGTCGCCCTCGAAGTCGAAGACCGCCGAGCCGGTGTTGCCCGAGGAGGCGTCCTGCGTGGTCCGCTCCCAGAGCTTGCGGCCGTCGGTGTCAAATACCGTGTAGTTGCTGCGAGCCGCGACGCCGACCTCGGGGTAGCCGTCGCCGTCGAAGTCGGCGACCGTCGGAGGCCCGCCGTAGCCGGATGAGGCGCCCGAGACCGTGGCGGTCCACAGCACGGCCCCGGTGTTGGTCTGCACCCGCACCACGCCGGAGTTGACCACGACGATCTCGGCCTGCCCGTCCAGATCGAAGTCGGCCACGGCGACGTAGCCGTCCTGCTGGCCGTTGGCGAAGACCGAGGTCCCGTCGGGCCGGTATGCCGCGTTGCCGACCACCACCTCCTGGGTGCCGTCGCCGTCCAGATCGGCCGCCGTGACGACGGTACCGACGTTGCCCGTCACGCCCGCCATGCCCTGGTTGCCGGTCGCCCGAGTGCTGCCATCGGCCCGGAGGATGGCCTTGCCCACCAGCACCTCGGGCGAGCCGTCGCCGTCGAGATCGGCGATGGCCGGGGCGTCGGAGGTCCCGTACATATGACCGGAGAGGGAGGACGAGGTCCACTTCAAGGTCCCGTCGTGCTCGAAGGCCTTGAGCTGGTTGCTGGTGGGCGCGATGATCTCGACGATCCCGTCCCCGTCGATGTCCCCGGCCGCCACCGCGCCGGTGAGCTGGAGCTGCTGCCCGACCACGTTCCACAGCTCGCTGCCGTCCGCACCCGACATCGCGCGCAGGGTGCCGTAGCTGCTGGAGTAGGTGATCACGACGATGTCCGGGACGTCGTCCTGGTTGATCAGCCCGTCCCCGTTGTCGTCGTTGAGGCTCACCACGATCGGGGCCATCATCACGTTGGTGCTGGAGGGGTCCGCCGTCCAGGTGGTCTTCCGCCACTTGAGCACCGGGTTGAAGGTGCCCACCGAGGCCTCGACGTAGCAGTCGGGGTTCAGCTCGAGGGCCTCCTCTGGATGGCTGCGCTCGGCGCAGGTGTCGGACGGTGTTGAGCCCCCGTCCCCGGCGTCGGTGCCCCCGTCCCCGGGAGACCCGGTGTCGCCCAGGTTCGGATCGGGCGCCGGCTTGAAGCTATAGTCGCTACATCCGACGACGAGGGGCAACAGCAGGGGCAGGAGGCGCATCGAAGCTCCGGGTTGGGGACGCAGGGTGCCTGCCTCTACCGCAATCGTCAAGAACCTGTCTTGGCCATTCGCCGTCCCTGTGGCAGAATGAGCGACGAGCGGACGGCGATCCGGCGTCGCCAAGCCCTCACCCCCTTGCCCGGCGCCCGCTGTGCGTGGTCCTCCCATTCCGTCCGGACTGACTGCCCCGACGATCGATCTCAACGAGACCGAGGCGCCGGCCAGGCCTGCCTCGGAGGACCTCAGCACCCTCGTCCCCCCCTCACCCGTCGAGCGCAGCCGCGGCGTTCGTTTCGAGCTGCTGGAGCCGGTGGGCGAAGGGGCGATGGCCACCGTCCACCGGGCCTTCGACCACGAGCTCAATCGCATCGTCGCCTTCAAGGTCCTCAAGCCCAACGCCAGCACCTCGGTCACCCGCCGCCTGCAGTCCGAGGTCGAGCTCACGGCCCGGCTGGACCACCCCGGCGTCGTCCCGGTGCATGGCGTCCAGACCCTCGCCGACGGGCGCGCCGGCTACGCGATGAAGCTCGTCACCGGGCGCACGCTGCGCGAGCTGATCGGCACAGCCCGCCACCAGCACGCGCAGGGCAACCTCCCGGACCAGGCCCACGACCTCGACGCCCGCCTGGGCATCTTCCTTCGGGTCTGCGAGGCCCTGGCCTACGCCCACAGCAAGGGCGTCATCCACCGCGACGTGAAGCCCGACAACATCATGCTCGGCTCCTTCGGCGAGGTCTACCTGATGGACTGGGGCATCGCCCGGCGCATGGTTCGCAGCCCGATCGAGCCCGCAGAGGACCTTGACGCCGGCGACGAGGCCGGTGCCGCCGAGCGCCACACCGAGGTCGGGCAGGTCTTCGGGACCCTCGCCTACATGGCTCCCGAGCAGGCCCGAGGCGAGGTCGAGCGGGTCGACGTCCGCACCGACGTCTTCGCCATGGGCCTCCTCCTCCACGAGCTGGTGCTCCTCAGGCGCGCCTACGAGGCCAAGGGCAGGGACGCCCAGCTTTCCCAGGCCCGCAACGCCGACCTGGGACCGCCGCTCCCTGCCGAAGGCTGCCCGCCCGGCCCTCCCGAGCTGCTCGCCATCTCGCGCCGCGCGACCATGGCCGATCCCACCCTGCGCTACCCGACCATCCTGGAGCTGGCCGCCGACGTCGAGCGCTTCCTGCGAGGCGAGGCGACGGTGGCCCTGCCCGACAACCGCTGGCGCAGGGCTCGACGCTGGCTCTCGCGACGCCAGGGCCTGATGATCACGCTCCTGGCCGCGGCCTTGCCCCTGGGCGCGCTGGCGGTCGCCTCGACCTGGTCCTTCCAGCAGATCCGCCTGCACGACCAGGCCATTCACGCCCAGCACCACCGGGTCGGCCTGACCAACCACCAGCGGGAGGTCGCCCGCCGCGGCCAGTCGATCGAGTCCCACCTGCTCTGGGTGGAGGGCCAGCTCGACGCCATCGCGGCGGCCGCCGAGTACGCCTGGGCGAGGGGCACGCCGACGCAGCGGCCCAACTGGAGCGCGGCGGACTACGCCGACCCCGACCGGGCCCCCGCCGGGCTGAGGGACTCCGACGCCTACGGCAAGCCGATCAGCCAGGAGTTCGCGGTCTACACGGTCGCCCCCCAGGTCGCCGATCCCCTCTGGCGCGAGGACCTCGCCCGCGCCGACGGCCTGCGGGAGCTGCTCTTCGAGGTCCTGGGGCGCGCTCCCGCCCGCGCCGCCGACGAGCGCGCCGGCCCCTCGGGCTCCCCTCCCGCAGAGGACGAGCGGCCGATCGTCTGGGCCTACGTCGCGCTGGAGCGCAGCGGTCTGATGTACATGGCCCCCGGGGCCCGCGGCTGGGACGAGCAGTACGATCCCCGGACCCGCCCCTGGTACCGCTCGACCGTCGGCACCCGGGGCAACGTCTGGGGCAAGCCCTACGTCGACCTGATGGGCCAGGGCCGCCTGCTCTCCGCGACCCGGGCGCTGCACACCCCCGAGGGCGGCTTCTTGGGCGTGGCCGGCGTCGACCTCAGCTTCGAGCAGGTCATCGAGCAGCTCGTCGCCGCCGAGGAGCTCCCCGGCTTCCGCACCGCCTGGCTGGTCGACCGCGACGGCCGCGTGATGGTCGAGAGCACCGCCCGCGACGCCAGCTTCATCGTCCCGGCGACCGAGAAGCTCGATCCGGGCATCGACTTCGGCTTGATCCGCCACGCATCGGTCCGCGAGGCCGCCCTGGAAGGACGCGGCGGGCAGGTCGAGCTGGAGGAGGAGGACGGCGCGATCCTGGTGAGCTGGTCGGCGCTGCCCTCGATGGGCTGGCTCTACGGCGTCGAGGTCGAGCTGGAGCCCTGGATGAAGGGCAGCGTCGTGCCCTGAGCCAGCACGCCCGAGCCAGGCGGTTACCTCCTGACCATGGGCTACTACGACCACGACCCGACCATCCTCCTGGAGCGACCGCTGGCAGTGATGGGCTTCTTCGGGACCGGCGTGGTGGCGACCGCGATGGCGATCGGCGCCGACACCGGCCTGAACTCGGTCGACCTCGACGCCCTGGTCGCCCACCGCACCGGGCACCACCCGCGGGCCCTGGCCTTCCCCGGCGGGAGGACCGCCTTGCGCGAGCAGCAGATCAAGGCGCTGGAGCATGCCCTCCTGGACCGGCCCTTCGGCGTGCTGGCCCTGCCCTGGGACCTGGTCGGCGACCCGCGGGCGCGCTCCCTGCTCAAGGCCCAGGCCACCACCTGCTACATCCAGCGCGACCTGCTGACCCTCTACGGCCGCCTGCTCGACGGCATGGAGCGCGACCGGCGCCGCTACCCCGCGCTGGGCGAGCAGCGCCCGACCTCCTCTCACGACCTCACGCCCCTGCTGGCCCCACTGCGGCCCCACTACGAGGCCTGCGACCTGACCATCCAGGCCCGCGCCCTGCACCCCAGCGAGGTCGCCACCCTGATCGCCGAGCGCCTGAGCTCAGCTCAGCTGCCGCGGGCCTTCTCGCCCAGGTAGCCGCCGTGGTGACGCAGGCCGAAGTCGGTCGCGCCGATCTCTCGCCGCTCCATCACCGTCAGGGCCAGCGCGTCCCCGATCGCCAGCATCACGGCGATGCTGGCGGTCGGTGTCAGCCCCAGCCGGCAGGGCTCGACGATCGGGCCCATCTCCAGCACCAGGTCGCAGGCCTGAACGAGCGGCGAGTCCGGCTGCGAGCAGACGCCGATCACGGTCGAGAGACCCACCCGGCGGCCGAGCTCGATCACCTCGAGCACCTCGCGGGTGCGCCCGCTGTTGCTGTAGGCGATCAGCAGGTCGCCGGGTGAGACCAGGCCGAGATCGCCGTGCAGCGCCTCGCCGGGGTGCAGGAAGCTGGCCGGCAGCGCGGTCGAGCAGAGGGTCGCCGCCATCTTGCGGGCGATGTGACCCGCCTTGCCCATCCCGGTGGTGAGGACCCTGCCCCGGCAAGCCACCAGCATGTCCACCGCCTGAGAGAAGGCCGGGCCGACCGGGATCGCGGCGATGGCCGCCGCCTCGGCGGCGAGGATCTCGGCGATGCGGGCCTGGGTGGGGTCGATGCTCATGGTCGCTCCGCCGGGCGGATAATCAGAAACGAGGGGAGGTGGGCCTCCGGACAGAATCTGTCCGTGCGCCCTGGCGGAGAGTCGATACGACCGAGCCATGCCCGCGCCGACCCTCCGCCCCTACCAGCAGGCCGCCATCCAGGCCGTGATCCAGGCCCGCCGCGACGGCCTGCGGCGGATGGTCGTCTGCCTGCCGACCGGCGCCGGCAAGACCGTCGTCTTCGCCGAGCTGGCGCGCCTCGCCCGCCGCCCCGTCCTGGTCCTGGCCCACCGCCGCGAGCTGGTCGACCAGGCCCGCGATAAGCTGGCCCGGGCCCTCGGGGACCCGCAGGTGGTCGGGGTCGAGCAGGGCGACAGCGTCGCCGACCAGGGCGCGAGGGTGGTGGTCGCCTCGATCCGCTCGCTGCACGAGCCCCGCCTCGCCCAGCTGCTGGCCCGCCAGCGCTTCGGCCTGATCGTCTACGACGAGTGCCACCACGCCCCCGCCGCCGACAACCAGCGGGTCCTGCGCTCGCTGGGGGCCTTCGATCCCGACTGGGACGGCACCCTGCTGGGCTTCACCGCCACCACCCAGCGCGGCGACGGGCAGGCGCTGCGCCCCGTCTTCGAGCGCATCGTCTACCAGCGCGGCATGCGCCAGATGATTGACGAGGGCTACCTCGTGCCGCTGCGGGGCTACCGCATCGCGACCGCGGCCGACCTCAGCCGGGTCCAGGCCACCCGCGGCGACCTCGACCTCGACGAGCTCGCCCTGGCCGTCGACATCGAGTCCCGCAACGCGCTGGTGGCCCGCAGCATCCAGGAGCTGGCCCGCGACCGCCGCACCATCGCCTTCTGCGTCACCGTCAACCACGCCCGCAACCTCGCCCGGGCGCTGAACGCGGTCGGCATCCCCACCGGCATCGTCCACGGCCAGATGGAGACCGCGCAGCGCCAGCAGACCCTGGACCTCTTCGCCAAGGGCGCCCTGCGCGCCATCACCAACGTCGGCGTCCTGACCGAGGGCTTCGACGATCCCGGCGTCAGCTGCGTCGCCATGGCCCGCCCGACCCGCTCCTCGGGCCTGTACGCCCAGTGTGTCGGCCGCGGCACCCGCCTCGCCCCGGGCAAGTCCGACTGCCTCGTCCTCGACTTCGTCGACCTCTCCGACCTCTCCCTCTCCAGCTTGCCCGGCCTGGGGGGCCTCCCGCCCGATCTCGATCTCGAAGGCCAGGACCTCGCCCAGGCCCAGGATCGGTACCGCCAGCTCCTCGACGACAACCCCGGCCTGGAGATCGAGCCCGGCCGCATCACGCTGGACGAGATCCAGCGCCGGGCCGCCAGCTTCGACCCCCTCAGCCTGGCCACCCACCCCGATGTGCGGGCCATCAGCCCCCTGGCCTGGCACAGCCTGGGCAGCCGCGGGCTGGTCCTGCACCTCGCCTGGCGCAAGGCGGCGCTCAGCGAGCTGCTGGTGCTCGACCGCGGCGGGCGAGGCCGACGCTGGCAGGTCCTGCTCGACGGCAAGGAGATGGCGCGCTTCTCCCGCCTGGAAGAGGCCGTCGAGGCCGCCGATCACGAGATCCAGGGTCGCGGGCCGGCCGCCTGGGACAGCGCCCTCCCCCAGGCCGGCTGGCGGCGCGGGCCGATCCCCCCTGCCCTGCAGGCCCAGCTCTCGGACCGCCGCCTCCCCGAAGCGCCGACCAACCACGGCGAGGCCCTGCGGCTGTGGGCCTGGCAGACCCACGGCCCCGGCGCCCGCGGCGCGGCGCGGCGTTGAGCGGCCGGCGCTCTGCGGGGGACCGGCCCGGGCTCAGGATACACAAACCTTACGCAAACCTTTGACAGACCAAATCGCGTGATTAGCTGGAGGGTACCCGTCCACGGAGTCTCCATGTCCCTGAACATCCTGCTCCTCCTCGTCGCGCCCGCCCTCGCCCAGGCCCAGGCAGCCCAGGCCCAGGCAGCCCAGGCCCAGGCAGGCCAGGCCCAGGCCCAGGCAGGGGGTCCCGCCATGGACGCCGACCGGCCCGGCATCCAGCTCCGCCCCGAGCTGGATGCCGGCTTCCTCGGCATCCTCAGCCACAAGATCCAGCAAGACAGCGGCGGCACCTACTTCGATCTGAAGAACGACGGCGGTCAGAGCACGCTCTTCCCCTTCTTCCGCCTCTCAGCCGACCTCACCCTGGGCGGGCGCCACCACGTCGACCTGGTGATGCAGCCCCTCGACATCCGGTCCGAGGTCCACCTCCAGGATGAGCTGATCGTCGACAAGGCGGTCTACCCGGCCGACTCCTCGGTCGACATCCGGTACGGCTTCGACTTCTACCGAGCCACCTACCGCTACGACCTGCTGCCTAGGGCCGACCGGGAGCTGTCCCTGGGCGGCGGCCTGCAGCTGCGGGACGCGGACATCCTGTTCACCAGCGGCGATGGCACCCTGCGCCGCGAGAACCGCAACGTCGGTCCCGTGCCTCTCTTGAGCGCCCAGTGGGAGCAGCGCTGGCGCAGCGGAACCTGGATGGGGGCCGACCTCTCTGGCTTCTACGCCAGCTTCAAGGTGCTCAACGGCAGCGCCGTCAGCGAGGTCACCGGCGCCATCTACGACGGCAGCCTGAAGCTTGGCTTCGACGTGGACGGTCCCATCGACTCCTGGCTCAACGTGCGTTTCGTCGGCGGTGGCGCCGAGGGCACCAGCGCCAACCCCGACGGCCCCGGGGACGGCTTCACCAAGAACTGGCTGCACGCGACCACCATCAGCCTGGGCATCGCCCTGGACCCCGGAGCGCTGAGCCCGCCGTGCTGAGGGCCCCTCAGCGCTCCAGCTTCTCCTGGATGCGGCGCAGCCGGCCGGCCAGGCCCTTCATCCCGCGGGCCACCGCCTCCTGCACGATCGGGCCGGCCTCGGCCTCGGGGTCCTCCTGCCGCAGGGCCAGCAGCCGCTCGATGCCCTGCTCGACGCCGGCCTCGACCTGGCGGCGCACCTCCCAGGCGGCCTCGTCGTCCTCCCTCCCCTGCCAGTCGGCGGTCACAACCGGCGGCATGAAGGCGAAGTACTGGCGGCGGATGGCCGGCAGGCCCAGGGGCCCCTGGCCCACCAGCACCGGCGGGACCACGTCCTTGCGCACGCCGAGCGCCCGCGCGACCTCCCCCAGGGGCGAGGCCAGGACCTGGTCCTGATCGGCCAGGACCTCCCAGACGTCGTCGGCGCCGACCGCCGCGAAGGGCACGATCAGGGCGCCATGGCGGAGGGCGAGGCGCGCGAAGCCGAGGCGCTTGCCCCAGAGGAGCTGGTAGCGCTGATCGCCTCGCTTGAAGGCCTCGCGAGCCCCGCCGGGGAAGACCAGCACGCACTCCCCTGCCCTCATGGCGGCGTCGGCGTTCTCGCGGCTGCCGTCGACCGCGCCGAAGCGCTCGATCAGGCGACGCCAGCCGGGGATCTTCCAGTGCGCCTTCTCGCCCAGCGAGCGCGGGATGATGCCGTGCTGCTGCTGGAGGTGGAAGAAGAGCTGCGGGACATCCACCACCCCGGCCAGCGTGTGGTTGCCGACGAAGAGCAGCGGCCGCTGCGCCGGGATGTGCTCGTCCCCGACGAAGACCGGGCGCACCAGGCGCCGCAGGGGCGCGAGGGATCGCCAGGCCAGCTGCTGCTCGAAGGGGCCCCCGACCGGAGGCAGCTCATCGGACACGGTCGACCTTCAGTTGGACGTGGAGAAGGCGATGAAGGCTGCACCGGCGTCCGAGGAGGCCCCCTCGTCGACCGTCAGGCCGCTGACGCCGATCGCGTCGACGCCCATACCGGCGATGTCGCCCAGGTACCGAACCACGGTGCCGACGTGGTCGTCGGGCGCCGGCCCCAGGAACCGGACGTCCGCCGCCCCGGCGCTGTGTGTGCCGCTGACGGGACCGTAGAAGAGGTAGGCCACGCCGGATCCGTCGCCGCCGGCGTTGGTGGCGCCGATCAGCAGGTCGGTCTGCCCGTCACCATCATGGTCGCCGTTGGCGGCCAGGTCGGCGCCGAGCTGGTCGTTGGCCGCCTCGCCTTCGACGACGGCCAGGGCGAGGTCGAGGACCGATCCCTTCCCCGCGAGCGCCGTCGGCGAGAGGATCATCACCCCACCGCTGTCGCTGCCGCCCGTTCCGTCCCAGCGAGAGGCGCCCAGGGCGAGCTCAGGCAGGCCGTCCCCATCCCAGTCCCCCGGAGAGCCGACCGCCGAGCCCAGGCCAGAGGCGGCCGGGCCGATCAGCACCGTGTCCGCGTCCTCAAGGGCCATCGCGCCCGAGTGCGGACCCGATACGAGGTAGACCGCGCCGGCATCCGAGCCGCCCGAGTCGTTGCTGCCCGCGCCCACCAGCAGATCGGACAGGCCATCGCCGTCGAAGTCCAGCCCGCCTCGGAGGTCCAGCCCGACCGCGTCGGCGTTGCCGGCGCCCTCGAAGGAGGCCGTCGGATCGACCAGGCCGAGATCGACGGTGCCGGCCCCGAAGGGACCCGCCAGCAGGAAGATCGCGCCGGCGTTGTCCGGTCCCAGGTCGCTGCCCGAGGCCCCCAGCAGCAGGTCCGCTTGCCCATCGCCCGTCTGGTCGACCACCTGCAGCCCCACCCCGAGGTAGTCGTAGGTGGCGTCCCCGAGCACCATGGCCGAGGCATCGGCCAGCGAGCTCGACGCCGGCAGCCGGCCGGGGTTGAAGAGCAGGAAGGCCGTCCCGCTGGCGTTGCCCCCGCGCTCGGAGTTCGGAGCGGTGACCACGAGGTCGGGGACCCCATCGCCGTCCAGGTCCCCCGCCGCCACGTTGCGGCCGGCCTTGTCCCCAGCGTCTTCTCCCAGCAGCGAGGCCGACAGGTCGTTCAGGGTCAGCGAGCCGCTGGAGACCGGACCGTAGACCACGAAGGCCGCCCCCGCGTCGGTCGCCACGCCGTCGTGGTTGCGGGCGCCGATGGCGAAGTCGGGGTGACCGTCCATGTCCAGGTCGCCGAGCGGGGCCAACGCGACCCCGGTCTCTTCGCTGCTGCTGGTGCCCGCGATGCGCAGATCGGCCGTCGACAGGTACCAGCCGCAGTCCCCGGTGGGATCCGCGTCGCAGTCGTTGTCGATGCCGTCGTTGCAGACCTCTTCGGCGCCGGGAAAGACCAGCGCGTTGTCGTCCATGCAGTCACCGCCCTCGGCCACCCGCTCGGCGGGCGGAGTGCAGGACTGCAGCACATCGCCGTCCTGCCCGAAGCCGTCCCCGTCCTGGTCGAGGTACCAGGCGGCCGCGTCCACCGCCGCGTCGTCGGCCCCGCCCGAACAGTCGTTGTCCACGCCGTCGCAGACCTCGGTCGCGCCGGGGTTGATCTCCGGGTCGGCGTCGTTGCAGTCGCCCCCGGTGGCGACGTAGCCATCCGGCGCCTCGCAGGCCAACTCCAACACGGCGAAGTCCCCGAAGTCGTCCGCGTCGACATCGACGTACCAGGCCTTGGCGCTGGAGGCCGAGAGGCTCGGGTCGGCGTCGTCCACCAGCCCGTCGCAGTTGTTGTCCACCCCGTCGCAGACCTCGTCCGCGCCCGCGTTCACCCCGGCGTCGGTGTCGTCGCAGTCCTCCTCCTCGGGGTAGCCGTCCTGGTCGGCGTCGATGGGATCCTTGCCGGTGCAGGCAAGGAGCGTCAGGGCGAGGAGCAGGTTCACGGGACCTCCAGGGGGTCCGGCAGCATGGCCAGCCGGGCCTCACCCTCACCTACACGCAGGCGTCCGCCGGGGAAGAGGGCCGGAGCACGAACATCCTGGCCCTCCACCTGCAGCGCCCCCGAGTACAGGAACACCCAAGGCGAGCCGGCGTCGTATTCTCCAGGGCGGAGCAGGGTCGTGCGGGCCTGCCTCCACCAGTGGTGTCGGCGATCCATCTCTTCGATCGGGTTCTCGCGCAGGCTCATGAAGCGCCGCTCCCCGGCGTAGTCCCACAGCCGGTCGCGCAGGGTCTCGTCCACCATCGAGCCCGGAATGCGCAGCACGACGGCGGACTCCAAGGCGCGCACCGTGGCCATCCGGGGCTCGTTCGTCAGCAGGGCGATCTCGCCGAAGACCTCGCCCTCGCGAAGCCGCTCCAGCACCTTGTCGTCCCGCTCCACCGCCGCCGTGCCGTCCAGCAGCACGTACAGGCAGGCCTCCGGCTCACCTTCGGAGATGATCAGCTGCCCCTCCTTGAAGGTCAGGCGCTCGGAGGCATCCAGGATCTCGTCGGGCGTGGGGCCCTTCTTGGGATCCTGGTCCAAGGCGCGGATCGTCCGGCGGACCAGCTCGCGCTCCAGCGGCAGCAGGCGCTTGTTGCCGACCAGGCCGCGCAGGCGGTCCAGCAGGCTGGTCTTCGGGGCGGAGGTGCTCGGGGACTTGCTCATGGGGAGGCGCTCCTGGCCGGTCAACGTATAGTGATCCGGGCCGCTCGTCGCGGTCCTCTCGGAGCGTCGGTGCCCCTCGTCCTGCTCGCCCTGCTCGCCTGCCGCAGCTCGGCCGTCCCTGGTCCCCGGCCCGATGTGCTGCTCGTCGTCTGGGAGACCACCCGCGCCGACCACCTCTCGGCCTACGGCTACCCCCTGCGCACCTCGCCCACCCTGGAGGCCCTGGCCCGCGAGGGTGTGCTCTTCGAGCACCACAGCTCCGCGGCGCCCTGGACCCTGCCCAGCGTGACCAGCATCTTCACCGGCCTCGACCCCAGCGCCCACGGGGTGCGCGAGTTCGAGGACGTCCTGCCCGCCAAGGCCGAGACCCTGGCCGAGCGCATGCAGGCCCAGGGCTACCACACCGCCGCCCTGGCCGTGAACAGCATCTTCGAGGCCGACCGCGGGCTGGAGCAGGGCTTCGATCACTACTTCGGCCAGGGCGACGTCAGCGGCCCCCAGCTCCTGCAGGAGCTCCAGACCTGGCTGGACACCCGGCCCACCGACAAGCCCTTCTTCCTCTACCTCCACCTCTTCGAGCCCCACTGCCCCTACGACCCGCCGGACATCTACCAGGGCGTCTTCAGCCCCCGGCCCGAGGCCCTGCGGAGCGGGCGCAGCTACAGCCGCGACCAGTGGGAGAAGATCTTCGGCTGCTTCCAGCTCCCGGCTCCGGGCCGGCCCGGCGAGCCCGTCCTCGACATCGACCCCTACCTCTCGGCCTACGACGCCGAGCTGCACTACGCCGACCACCTCACCGGCCTGATGCTCCAGGCCTTCGCCAGCCGCGGCCTGCTCGACGACAGCCTCGTCCTGTTGCTGGGCGACCACGGCGAGGAGTTCCTGGAGCACGGCGACCACGGCCACGGCCGCAGCCTGTACCAGGAGGCGCTGCACGTCCCGCTGATCGTGCGCCCCCCAGGCGGCCCCGGGCGGCGCGCCGAGCTGGCCGGCCGACGGGTCCCCACGCCCACCAGCTCGCTGGACGTGACCGCCACCGTGCTCGCCGCCACCGGCTTGACGGTCGATCTGCACGGCGTCGACCTCGCCCCGGCCTGGGAGGGCACCGCCCTGCCCGCCTCCTGGGACGACCGCCCGATCTTCGCCAGCACCGACCACGAGGCCCACCTGCGCAGCGTCCGGCGGGGGCGCTGGAAGCTGGTGGTCGAGGTCGGACCGCCGGCGGAGCAGCCCGAGCGGGCGGTGCGGGCGCCAATGTTGTTCGATCTGGAGGAGGACCCCGGCGAGCGCTTGAACGTGGCCGAGAGGCACCCCGCGACGGTCGCCGCGCTCTCCGGCCTGCTGCGCAGCCACGAGAGCGAGGCGCTGAACTGGGGCAAGGCGATCGGACGGGAGAGGCGGAGCCTGGACGCACAGACGGAGGAGGCCCTGAAGAGGCTGGGCTACCTGGACTGAGCAGCGGCTCCGCCCTGCGAGGGGGCGCACACGCCGCCACCAGGAGGGCTCAGTACTTCGCCTGCATACGCAGGAAGACGCCGTGCATGGGCAGATCCGGAGTGGCCTCGGCGGTGGTCCGCTCGTACTGGGCGGCGAGCATCACGGCCGAGCCCAGCTCGCGGCTGAGGCCGCCGACGATCCGAAGCGTGGCGTCGTCCGCACCTTCCGTGCTGGGGTCATAGCGGTCCACGCGGCCGAAGGCGTTGAGCACATCGGGGACCTTCCCGACCAGGGTGCCGCTGATGCCCATCGCGCGGGCGTCGCCCTGCACCTGGCCCACGTACTCGGCCCACACCATCAAGTACTCCTGATCGTAGGCCAGGGCGCCGACGTAGACGATCATCGGATCCCCGTCCTTGACCGCGCCGTAGGAGACGAAGCCCGTGATCGGCAACGAGCCGGCCTCACCCGCCCTCAGGGGGTCGATCGAGACCCGCGCCTGCACGGACTTGGCACCGTCGGACTCGGGGTTGCTGTAGCCCTCGCCGTTGATGGCCGCGAGCTGCCAGTCGACCAGCTCCCTGGCGTGCGTACCCAGGAGGTGGACGCCCAGGTCCGAGGAGTCGAGGATCTTGAGCTCGTCGGTGAACGCCTTGCTCGCGAAGCGGTGGCCCCACAGCCCGTCGTAGTAGTTGATCAGGGGGAGGCCGGCCATGCCGGCCCGGACCTTGATGCCATCGAGCGGGGTCTTGTACTCGGCGTAGGCATACTTGACGAAGACTCGGACCTTTGTGTCTTCTGGCACAGTGACCTGGGCCTCTCCGCCTGCTCCGTCCGGCACCGCCACCGACTGCGCCTTAGGGCGCCCGGCGTCCAAGGTGAACCGGAACGACCAGCGGTCGTCGAGCTTCGCCCTGCCGTCCACGTACAGGCGGTCCAGCTCAAAGCCGTTCTCTCCCTCGGCTCCCTCGGTCAGGTCGTAGCCGTAGCTGGCGAACATCACCCCTCCGATGCTGGCGCTGGGCTTGTCGGCCTTCTTGGCCTCGGCCTTCTGGGCCGCCGTCTTCTGGGCCTCTATGGGCCCGTCGGCCGGCGTGGGATCCGCGGCCCGGGCGAGGCCGCCGAACAGGAGAGGGATTGCGAGCAGCGGGATGCGCAGCGGGGAGGGAGTGGCCATCGGGCACCTCGTGGGAGTGGATTGCGCGCTTTGCATTCTCCGTGCCCGGCTCCGACGACGCCTGCCCCGGTGGTTGACGAGGCCCGATTGGTTCGTTATTCGACGAATACCGAACGGTAGATCATGACCCCCCTCTGCTGCGACGACTCCGGTCCCCCCTTCCAGCCTCGCCCTGATCAGGACGAACAGCTCGCAGCCCTGTGCAAGGCCCTCGCCCACCCGCACCGGGTCTACATCGTCCGCTTCCTGCTGTCCCGAAGCTCTTGCTTTGCCGGCGAGATCGCCGACCAGCTCCCGATCGCCGCCTCCACCGTCAGCCAGCACCTCACCCAGCTCAAGGAGAGCGGGCTGGTGACGGGCGAGGTGGACGGCCCGCGCCGCTGCTACTGCGTCAACCCCGAAGCCGTGGCGCTGCTGCGGCAGCTCGTCGGGGAGCTGTGAGAGGCAGAAAGCCTGGAGTCCAGCATGGGAATCTTCGAACGCTATCTCTCCATCTGGGTCGGGCTGGCCATCGCCGTCGGCGTCGGGCTGGGCCTGCTGGTGCCCGGGGTCTTCCAGACCATCTCGCGCCTCGAGTACGCGCAGGTGAACCTGGTCGTCGCAGTGCTGATCTGGCTGATGATCTACCCGATGATGCTGAAGGTCGATCCCTCCTGCCTGAAGGACGTCGGCCGCAAGCCCAAGGGCCTCGCCCTGACGCTGATCGTCAACTGGCTGGTCAAGCCCTTCACGATGGCGGCGC
>DDSR01000264.1:67754-74698 GCA_002343455.1 Deltaproteobacteria bacterium UBA2385
CTGATCATGGTCTTCGCCTTCGCGCCGATCGCCGGCCTGCTGCTCGGCGTCACCGACATCGTCGTCCCATGGGGCACCCTGGTGACCTCGGTGGTGATGTTCATCGTCATCCCGCTCGTGGCCGGCATGATCACCCAGCGCGCGCTGAGCAAAGCGCCGCTGGAGCGCCTGGGGCAGCGGCTCAAGCCGACCTCGATCATGGGCCTGCTGCTCACCGTGGTGCTGCTCTTCGGCTTCCAGGCCGAGACCATCATCGCCCGCCCGCTGCTGGTCCTGCTCATCGCCGTGCCGTTGCTGATCCAGAGCTACGGAATCTTCGCCATCGCCTACGGCCTCGCCCGGGTGCTCAAGCTGCCCTTCAACGTCGCCGCCCCCGCCGCGATGATCGGCACCTCCAACTTCTTCGAGCTGGCCGTCGCCGTCGCCATCAGCCTCTTCGGGCTCAGCTCGGCCGCCGCGCTGGCCACCGTCGTCGGCGTGCTGATCGAGGTCCCGGTGATGCTCTCCCTGGTCGCCTTCGCCAACCGCACCAGGCAGTGGTTCCCCGCTCCAGGAGCTCCCACATGAACCCCAGTCATGCTGACAGCATCCTCTTCCTCTGCGTCGCCAACTCCGCCCGCTCGCAGATGGCCGAGGGCCTCGCCCGCCAGCTCTTTGGCGAGACGGTCCGCGTACAGTCGGCCGGCTCGGAGCCCTCGCGGGTCAACCCATATGCCATACGGGCGATGGCCGAGGTCGGCGTGGACCTGGCCAGCCACAGCTCCAAGTCGGTACAGAGCATCGACCCCGACAGCGTCGACCTGGTCATCACGCTCTGTGCGGAGGAGGTCTGTCCGGTCTTCCTCTCCCGCGCTCGACGGCTGCACTGGCCCCTGCAGGATCCCGACCGCAAAGGCGAGGAGCTGGACGACGAGCAGCGGCTGGAGCACTTCCGGGTCGCGCGAGAGCAGATTCGCGCTCGCCTGGCAGAGCTGGCCGAACCGAAACCTCACTCCCGAGTGGAGGACTGATGGCGACCTGGCACGATGGCAACCCGCCGCCCCTGACGGCCCTCGAGCTCCCCGACCTCCCCCGCAGCACCCACCCGCCGCGGGTGTTGATGCTCTACGGTAGCCTCCGCGAGCGGTCCTACTCCCGCCTGCTCGCCGAGGAGGCCGCCCGCGTGCTGGAGGAGCTGGGCTGCGAGGTGCGCTGGTTTCATCCGCACGACCTGCCGCTCAAGGGGCCCGCGCACGAGGAGCACCCCGAGGTGCTGCGCCTGCGCGAGCTCTCGACCTGGTCCGAGGCGCAGGTCTGGTCCTGTCCCGAGCTGCACGGGGCGATCTCGGGTGTGTTCAAGAACCAGATCGACTGGATCCCGCTGGCCATCGGTGCGGTCCGACCCACACAGGGGCGCACCCTGGCCCTGATGCAGGTCTCTGGCGGCAGCCAGTCCTTCAACGTGGTGAACACCCTGCGCCTGTTGGGGCGCTGGATGCGGATGATCACCATCCCCAACCAGTCCAGCGTGCCCATGGCCTACAACGAGTTCCACGACGACGGCCGGATGAAGGACAGCGCCTACCGGGACCGGGTCGTCGATGTGATGGAGGAGCTGGTCCGGTTCACGCTGCTGACTCGCGACCTGCGCGAGCACCTGGTCGACCGCTACAGCGAGCGGCGGGAGGCCGAGGCAAAGCGCCCGCCGGGCGAGCAGCGGCCCCAGGACCGGGTCGGGGATGTAGTCGAGGCGGGGCCGGCGGGCCGAGGTGCTCCATCATCTTGATGCATCCCCCCCCTCAGGATGATTCGATTTGACGAGGAGCGCGGTCGGCGCGTTGCCTGTCGAAGCCGCACAACCGCGGGCGCGTTTGTCGCCTGGCATGCGAAATGCAACACTGAAGGCGTGAACCACCCGCCGAATTCCGCAGCGGAGGGCGCCCCGCCCTCTGAACCGACCTCTTCCGCATACACCTGCCCCATGCACCCCGAGGTCCGCCAGAGCGGTCCGGGGAGCTGCCCCATCTGCGGCATGGCCTTGGAGCCGCTGACGGCGACGCTCGACGAGGACACCGAGGAGTCCGAGCTGCGCGACATGTCGCGGCGGTTCTGGTTCTCGTTGGCCTTCACCGTGCCGCTCTTCGTAACCTCGATGGGCGACATGCTGCCCGGCTCCCCCGTCTCGGCGCTGCTCACGCCCCGTTGGAAGGTGCTGCTGGAGCTCGCGCTGGCTACCCCCGTCGTGCTGTGGTCGGCATGGCCGTTCTATGTGCGGGCCGTCGCCTCGGTTCGAAACCTCAGCCTCAACATGTTCACGCTCATCGGCCTGGGGGTGAGCGTCGCCTACCTCTACAGCCTCGTCGCGGCGCTGCTGCCGGGCATCTTCCCGCCCTCCTTCCGGGAGTAGGGCGAGGTCGCGGTCTACTTCGAGGCGTCCGGCGTGATCGTGACGCTGATCCTGCTGGGTCAGGTGCTGGAGCTGAGGGCACGCAGCCGCACCGGTGCGGCGATCAAGTCCCTGCTCGGGCTGGCCCCCAAGACCGCCCGGCGCCTGGGCGAGGACGGGAGCGAGGAGGATGTCCCGCTCGACCAGGTCCAGGTCGGCGACAAGCTCCGCGTGCGCCCGGGCGAGAAGATCCCCGTGGACGGAATCGTCGTCGAGGGGCAGAGCGCGGTCGACGAGGCGATGGTCACCGGTGAGCCGATCCCGGTGTCCAAGGTCAAGGGCGACGCGGTGATCGGCGCTACCGTCAACGGGACGGGGGCGCTGGTGGTGCGGGCCGAGAAGGTCGGCGCCGAGACGCTGCTGTCGCGCATCGTCGCCATGGTGGCGCAAGCGCAGCGCAGCCGCGCGCCCATCCAGAAGCTGGCCGATGTCGTAGCCGGCTACTTCGTCCCCCTGGTCATCCTCACAGCCATCATCACCTTCGTGGTCTGGGCCTTCGTGGGCCCCGAGCCCCGGCTGGCCCACGCCCTCATCAACGCCGTTGCCGTGCTCATCATCGCCTGCCCGTGCGCGCTCGGGCTGGCCACGCCGATGTCGATCATGGTGGCCACCGGCAAGGGGGCGACCGCGGGCGTGCTCTTCAGAAACGCGGAAGCCATCGAGGTGATGCGCAAGGTCGACATCTTGGTGGTCGACAAGACCGGCACGCTCACCGAGGGGCACCCCGAGCTGGTCAGCATACGACCGGAGGGCCCCTTCGACGAGGAGGCGCTGCTGACCGCCGCGGCCAGCCTCGAGCAGGGCAGCGAGCACCCGCTGGCCGAGGCCATCGTCCGCGGGGCGAACACCCGCGGGCTGTCCTTGTCCGAGCCGACGGACTTCGGGTCGGTGACGGGCAAGGGGGTCGCGGGGGTTGTGGCGAGCCGCATGATCGCCCTCGGCAACCGGGCCCTCATGGAGGACCAAGGCGTCGACGTGGGCCGGCTTCCGGAGGCGGCCGAGGAGCTGCGGGCCAAGGGACAGACCGTGATGTTCGTGTCCATCGACGGGCAGGCGGCCGGTCTGTTGGGCGTCGCCGACCCGATCAAGGAGAGCACCCCCGAGGCCATCACGGCGCTGCGAAACGAGGGCTTGAGGGTGATGATGATCACCGGGGACAGCCAGACGACGGCAGAGGCGGTCGCTGCACGGCTCGGCATCGAGGACGTGCTGGCCGGGGTGCTTCCCGACGGCAAGGCGGCGGCCATCGCGAAGCTGCAAGACGAAGGCCATGTGGTCGCCATGGCGGGGGACGGGATCAACGACGCGCCGGCGCTGGCCCGAGCGGACGTGGGCATCGCGATGGGGACCGGGACCGATGTCGCCATGGAGAGCGCCGGGGTCACCCTCGTCAAGGGCGATCTGCGCGGCATCGTCCGAGCCAGGCGCCTGTCGCGTATGACGATGGCCAACATCAAGCAGAACCTGTTCTTCGCCTTCATCTACAACTCGGTTGGCATCCCCGTCGCTGCTGGGGTGCTCTACCCGTTCTTCGGGCTGCTGCTCAGCCCGATGCTCGCCGCCGCCGCCATGAGCCTCAGCTCGGTCTCCGTGATCGCCAACGCGCTTCGGCTGCGACGGGCCGACCTGTGATCGGGTCGCGGTGGTGGGAAGGGCTGTAATGGCCCTCGTAGAGCTGCGTCTGCCTGCCCAGAGAGGACAGGAAGATGCACCCACTACCCACCGCCCTGCTGCTCGGCTGGCTCTGCTCCGCCCTCGCCGCTGATCCGGCCTCGCCCATCCCGGCCGCGCTGCGCCAGGGACCGCCTCTTCCCGGCGAGCCCCTTGATGGCTGGCCCGGCCTGCTGCCCACGCCCGCTGTCCGCACAGAGGCCCTCGACCTGGGCGCGGTGCTGGCCCAGGCGTCCGCGACCAGCCCCCGCCTGGCCGAGGCCCGCGCCCGCACCGAAGCCGCGGAGCTCGCCGCGCAGGCCGCCGGCCGGCCCTCGAACCCCAGCCTGGAGCTCGAGCTGGAGCCCGAAGAGGAGGGCCCGCGCCTGGAGGCGACCCTGGAGCTGTCGCTCTCCAATCTGGTCTTCGCACCCCTGCGCGCCGCCGCCGCACGGCCCCTCGCGACCGCGACCGGGCTGCGCGGAGCCGAGGAGCAGGCCCGCTTTCGGCTGGAGGTCAGCAGCGCCTGGTACGGACTGGTCGCCGCCGAGCAGCGCCTGCGCCTGGCCCAGCAGTCCCTGGACACCCTGGCCGCCGCGGTCGAGGTGGCCGAGGCGCGGCAGGTCTCGGGCTCGGCCACGCGGCTGGAGCGGTCCGCCCACCGCGCCGCCTTCGAGTCGGCCCGCGGCGAGGTCGCCGTGCTGGAGCTGGAGCGCCGCCGCGCGGCGTCGGCCCTTCAACAGATCACGGGCCTCTCCCCGGAGATCCTTGCGGGACCCCTGGCGCTCGACTTCCCCGAGCTGCCTCCGCAGCCTCCGCTGCCGCCGCAGCTCGGCGCGGAGGCCGCCCGTCGTAGCCTGGGCCTGGCCGCCGGCCGCGAGCAGAGCCAGGCCCTTCTTCGCCAGGCCTCCCTGCTGCGCATCGAGCGCCGCAGCCCCGATCTGTCGCTTGGCCTGCGCAACGGCTGGAGTCTGGGCGCCCCGGCGGACGAGCAGGCACCCGGCGAGCTCGCGGTGATCGCCCACCTGTCGCTGCCCCTGCTGGACCGCGGGACCCGGGGCGCAGCCTCCCTGGACGCCGGAGCGGCCGCCGAGCAGGCGCGGACCGCCGCCTTGAGCGACGAGGTCCACGCGGTCGCCCAGCACCTGTCGCATCGCCTGTGGACCGCCCACGCCCGGATGCAGCACGAAGAACAGATCACCCAACCTGCCTGGGCCGAGGTCAGCCACGAGACCCTGAGGGCCTACAACGCCATGCAGGTCGGCGTGTACGAGCTGCTGGCCGCCCGACGCCAGGAGCTGCTGGCCGCCCTGACCCTGGTCGACGCCAGGCACGCCTACTGGACGGCGAGCGTGGAGCTGGACGCCTTGCTGGCCGGCGCCCTGCCCGAGGCGGCCCCCGCCGCCGACACCCGAACTCCCGGCAGCACCGCCGCCCCCTCTGGAGGACACTGAGATGGACCGTCGCACCTTTCTGCGCGCCGTGGGCGCTGCTTCCGCCCTGCTGGTCTCCCGCAGCTCCGAGGCCGAGGCGATGCAGCAGGCCCCCGGCCACCCCACCGGCGACGCCGGCGCGGCCCTCCCCTCGCCCACCCCAGCCAGCCGATCGCCCCGGGTCGTGCCCGGACAACCCGCCGTGGTCACTCCGAACGGTTCCACCCTGCCCCTGCGCACGGTGAACGGTCGCCGGGTGGGGCACCTGGTGGCCGAGCCGGTGCGACACCACTTCGCCCCCGGCCTGGAGGCCGAGGTCTGGGGCTACAACGGCAGCTCGCCGGGCCCCACCATCGAGGCCGTCGTGGGAGATCGCCTGCGACTGTACGTCACCAACCGCCTGCCCGAGCCGACCACCGTCCACTGGCATGGGCTGGTCCTCCCCAACGGCATGGACGGCGTCTCGGGGCTGAACCAGCGGCCCATCCCGCCCGGACAGACCTGGGTCTACGAGTTCACCCTGCGCCATGCCGGCACCTTCATGTACCACCCCCACTACGACGAGATGACCCAGTTGGCGCTGGGAATGGCGGGGATGTTCATCGTACACCCGCGAGTGCAAGGCCGCCCGGTCGACCGCGACTTCGTCCTGATGACCCACGAGTGGAAGCTGGAGCCCGGGGCCCGCCGGCCGGACCCGACCGCCATGAACGACTTCAACCTGCTCACCTTCAACAGTCGGGCCTTCCCGGGGACGCAGCCCCTGCTGGTCGGCCGCGGGGAGCGCGTGCGCATCCGCCTGGGGAACCTGTCGGCGATGAGCCACCACCCCGTCCACCTGCACGGGCTCTCCTTCCTCGTGACCGGGACCGACGGCGGCGACATCCCCACGAGCGCCCAGGTGCCCCAGACCACCGTGCTGGTCCCCGTCGGCAGCACCCGCGTGATCGAGTTCGTCCCCGACGAGCCGGGCGACTGGGCCATGCACTGTCATATGACCCACCACGTCATGACCCAGATGGGCCACGCCCCGGTCAGCATCGGCGCCGACCTGTCCACCGTCGACCGGCGCATGAGCCGTATTCTCCCCGACTACATGAGCATGGGCACGGACGGCATGGGATCGATGACCGAGATGGAGATGGACTTCCCCGACAACTCCCTGCCGATGCGCGCGACCCCCGGCCCCTTCGGAGCCATCGACATGGGCGGGATGTTCACCATCCTCAAGGTCCGCGAGGACCCAGCCGTCGATCCCGAGGGCTGGTTCGTCCACCCACCCGGCACCGTCGCCTCTGCCGCCGACCCCGCCGCGATGCTCGCTGACGGCATCGCTTGATCCCCCCCGTTCAGCCCCCGGCCTCGCGGCCGCTTCAACCGGAGAGACCCATGCAAACAAACCCCGCCTCCCCCTCCCCCCTCGCCCCGGTGCCGCA
>DDSR01000136.1 GCA_002343455.1 Deltaproteobacteria bacterium UBA2385
CTAGTGCCTGGCACTAGCTAGTCTCACCCTCGGCGAGGCCCCCTCAGTCCAGCAGGCCGTGCTGCGAGGCGTAGAGCACGACCTCGCCGTTGGTCCGAACGCCCAGCTTCTCGCGGACGCGCGCGACGTGGTTGCTGGCCGTGCTGGCCGAGATCTCCAGCTCCAGCGCGATGTCCTTGACCTGGACGCCGGCGGCCATCCGGTGGAAGACCTGGGCCTCGCGGGCGCTCAGCGAGAGGTGGGGCGCCGAGCCAGCGGGCAGGGGTGCTGCGGCCGCGCCCGCCAGCGAGGGAGGCAGGTCCCGCTGGCCGCTGGCCGCACGGCGCACCGCCCGGACCAGCTCCTCCAGCGGGCGATCCTTGCGCACATAGCCGCACACCCCGGCCGCCACGAGGCTGCGCCCCAGCACATCCTCGCGCTGCATCGTGAAGACCACCACGGCGACCGAAGGGAAGTCGCTGCGCACCAGCCGGACCAGCTCCAAGCCCTGCAGGTGGGGCAGGGAGAGGTCCAGGATCAGCACCTCGCAGGGCCAGGTCTGGAGGATCTGCACCACGTCGGCGCCGTCGGCGGCCTCGGCCACGACCTGGATGTCGGGCTGGCTGGCCAGCAAGCGCCGGATCCCGTCGCGCACGATGGGGTGGTCGTCGGCGATCGCGACTCGGATCATGCGCGCGCTCCCAGGGCCAGGCTGGCCCGCAAGGTGGTGCCCTCGCCCTCGGGCTGGCTCCAGTGGGCCTCGCCGCCGAGCGAGGCGCAGCGCTCTCGGATGATCGACTGGCCCTGGCCGCCGGTGTCGGTCTCGGCGAAGCCCGTCCCGTCGTCGGAGAGGCTCAGGATCAGGCGGTCGCCCTCCTGGAAGAGCGCGAGGTGGACGGAGCGGGCGTCGGCGTGGCGCAGCACGTTGTTCAGCCCCTCCTGCACGATGCGGTAGACGGCGATGGCGTGGGCGTCGCTGAGGGCGGCCTCGAAGGCGCCGATCTCGATCGACCAGGTCAGCCCGGCCGCCTCGCAGCGCTCTCGCAGGGTCTCCCGCAGGGCGTCGTCGATGCCCTGGGCCTCCAGCGACCGGGGCCGCAGATCGTCCAGCACCCGGCTGAGGCTCTGCCGCGCCCGGCCGATCACGGCGCGGAGCGGGGCGACGGCCTCCTCGCCCGGGCCCAGGTTCTCCACCATCAAGGCCAGGGCGGTCAGCTCCTGCCCCAGCTCGTCGTGCAGGTCGCGCCCGACCCTGCGTCGCTCGTCGGACCGGGCCTGGGAGGCGCGGCGGTAGACGGCCTGCAGGTCGGCGGTCTGGTGCGCGACCCGCGCCTCCAGCTCGGCCGTCATCGCCGTCAGGGCGTGGTGCTCCCGGTCCAGGCGCACGCCGAGGATGAGCTGGCTGCGGATCGACTGGTACAGCCAGTGACCCAGCGCGACCGTCACGACCGTGGTGAAGGCCAGCTGGCTTGCCGAGAGCCCCGCCAGCGCGGGGAGGGAGTGGCCGGGCACCAGGAAGAGGCTGGCCAGGTGGAAGGTCGCCCACGCGGCGACCGAGACGCCCGCGTTGATCAGCAGCCGCACCGGGAGGGGGGCCATCAGCAGGATGGTGAAGACCGGCGCCAGGTAGAAGAAGCCGAACCAGGCCGGGTCTCCCTGGCTGGCCACCGCCATGGATCCTGCCGCCCATGCCACCTCGAGCATCACCACCAATCCCAGCACGGGCAGCGCGTAGGGGTGCAGGAAGCGCAGGCGGGGGCCCGCGTAGGCGAAGATGGGGTTGGCCAGGATGATGCCGAGGCGGAAGACCGCGAAGGTCTGCAGCGCGAGCGGGTCATCGGCGAAGAGGATCAGGTCCAGCGGCCACCAGGCCAGCGCCGCCAGGGCCAGCAGCAGCCCCATCTGCGCCCACACTCGCGTGTGGATCTCCAAGAAGCGGGCTTGGATGACCCCCTCTTCTGCGGCGCTCGCCGGCTCAGGCCACGAGAGGGTCGGCATGGGGGCGCTCCAGACGGACCAGCCTACCTCGCGCCGACCCGGGACACGGGCCGGCGCGAGGGGAGGATCAGGAGCAGACCCAGAGCAGCATGCTCAGGGCGTTGGGGTAGACCTGGACGGTCATCGAGCCCTCCTCGCCCGGGAACACCACGCAGCTCATGCCGTCGGGGGCCGTCACCGAGGGGGAGACGTCGCCTGCCGGGACGTTGACGGCGATGACCCAGGCCTGGTTGCCGGTGAGGGTGGTGGAGCCGGCCGAGAAGCCGTAGGGCGAGCTGCTGTCCGGCACGATGGTGACGTCGGCGCTCACATCCAGATCCACCCGGGCGTCGCCCAGGAAGGTCAGCGCGCCCTTCTCGTCCATGGTGTAGACGATGTTGATCAGGACCCCGTCGGCCGGGTCCTGGGGCACGCCCATGGCGCCCAGCAAGGCGGCCGTGGTCGCCTCGGCGACCATGGAGGTCCCGAGCGAGAAGCCCTCGCCGTCGTTGTAGCCGAAGACATGCAGGTCGTGGTAGCCGGCCAGGACCGCGGTGGCCTCGTAGGGAGACCAGGTCGGGACGACCAGGCTGACCTCGCCCTTGGCGTCCGTCTTGCCCGAGGCGGTCCCCACGTCCACGGTGAGCCCGGAGATGGGCGTTCCCGAGGGGTAGTCGGTCACGACGAAGCGCCCGTAGACGTCGACATCCGTGTCGGTGTCGGTGTCGGTG